>DASRWO010000038.1:0-7829 GCA_035654555.1 Candidatus Deferrimicrobiaceae bacterium
CCACTTTGCCTATCCGCACCGGAGTTGGATCGAAGTTGCGCAGAAGCCTGTACTGGCGCTCCTCGCCGAATTCGTGGCTTACGTCGTGGTTGCGCTGTATATGATCCTGCTGCTCGAGGGTAAATATCACACCAGCTTTTGGGCTGCCATTCGCTGGAATTGGCCAGGAATCGCCGGGTTGAGTCTCGTGGGCGTGGGCGTTTTGATGCTGGGCTTCGATGCCTTGGGGCGGTTTCTGCCCATGCCCAAAACTACGCCCTTCGATCAGTTCTTCGAGCGCCCCATGGATGCGTATCTGACTGTGGCGTTCGCCATCACGCTGGGGCCGCTGATGGAAGAACTTTTCTTTCGTGGATTTCTTTATCCAGTGATCGCGCGCCGTCTGGGAGCATTCTGGGGGATCATTCTGACTGCCCTGCCTTTTGGCCTGATGCACTACGCGCAGTATCGCTCGTGGTCGGCCGTGCTGATCATCATTCTGGTGGGCGTGGTGCTCACCACGGTGCGGGCGGTGACCAAGTCGGTTGCATCCAGCTTTCTGGCGCATGTTGGCTACAATGCGACGCTGATGGTATTGACCGCAGTGGCTACGGATGGCTTCCGGCACATGGAAAAAGCTGGGGTGCTGTTGTTTTGATGTCCACTCGATAATTACTTCACTGTGACTGTCAGCAACTGCGCTCCAGAAACAACGTAATCCAGCGGGGCGGTTGCGGTTTCGTCTACGTTCGACTCGCCGCTGACAATCATTTCCTGATTACCCCGCATTCCATCCATCACGTTCATGATTGAGATGGGAAGCGTGGGCATTACTTTGTCGGCCACGCGGGCTTCGGGATCGGCCTCGAGCAGCGAGACGTATACCCGGTTGTTGGAGTGTTCTTTGTTGAGCAGGGATATAGTGGATGCCAAATCAAGCTTGCGCCCGAATGCGGCATTTGAACGGCCGATGTGGTCGAGAGTATCGCCATCGCTGACCAGAATGCGCAGCGTTCCTTTGCTGGCGGAAGTGGGAATCTTTACTGGAATCTGCTGCACAATGCGCTCGCCGCGGTAAGGCGCGAGCACAGTTTCCAGCATAATTTCTTCACCCGGACGGGCTTCCGATACATCGGTGCGGGCGCTCTCCAGCCGGGCCCAGCGGCGTTCGCGGACTAAATCAAAATCGAGCTTCACGCCAGCGACGGCTGCAGCCGTATAAGGATTGTCATAGATGCGCTCGAAGCGCTCGCCCAGCGAAATTGCAGCTTGCATCGCCGCCGGCTGCGTTCCGTCCGCCGGAGCGAACATGTTGCGCATTGTGACTTCGGGAAATCCTTTCACGCCGATGCTGCCAGTCAAGCGGTACGTAATCTCTTCGCCGAACTCGTTCACCCCGTGGAGTGCGTTGAACACTGTCACCATAAGCGCGACCGGAGTCAGCTTCGGGTTGTTCAACACTTCGTAGTGAAACTGTTTTTCGCCGGTGCTGCTGTGGATATTCAACGTAACCGGAATCATTTGGGGCTGACGGTTGAACACGCCCATAATGCCAGTGTGGCGATCCTGTACGAAAGTTCCAACCGGCTCGGTGGTGTTGACGATCTTGAAAGCGTTCAGGGGCGAGGGCAGAGTAGCCAACACCTCAGCCTTGTTCATGGGCAAGTCGACGGAGCCGAATTGAAGCAGTGGATGTCCGCAGGCCAGCAATTGCTGAGGATCAACGTAAGTCACCGTGCAGGTGGCTTCAATGTCCATATCGCCGCGCACCAAAATTGCGCTAATGGCAGACCCCGGCACAACCGGCTCGGGCTGCTTGTCATTGCTGACTGAACCGGCTCCCATTACTGGCACAATTCCGGCAGAGCCCAGTTGTCCCGCGAAAAGCTTAATCGCTTGCTCGGAGAAACCATTAAACACCAGCGGCGTTTCGATGGGCTTCAGATAATTAGCGAACCCGGTCGCCGTGGAATCCTCTGTCGAACCCGGCAGCGCAGAAATCTCGCCAGGAGAGCCAGTCTTTCCAGCAATCACGCTGATCGAAGGCTTCATAGCAGCGGTTTCTTCCGCCGGCGAATGATCAAGTGCATTGATCTCCAGCATATCGGCGATCGGCGTCACGCCGGCAATTGGCTCCTTAGAGAATTCTCCAATGCGGAAGGCCAACGCTCCGGCGAGCTTGCCATCGAGATAGACGGGGCTGCCGCTCATTCCCGCCACCACGCCTGTATATTCCACCTTTTGCCCGTGCAACCGCACCAGAATGACATCGCCCTTGGGTCCATTCACGTTGTGCAGAACGCCCAGAACCTCTACTTCCATGGCCTCAGGCTTCACCCCTTCAAACACAGTGTAGGCGACGCCGCGCATGCCGGCGTGAATCTGGCTCACTGGAATGGTTTGTGGGGCTTGCGCGGAATCGGACTTTTGCGCACTTGCGATCAGGGAGAAAAACAGGCAAAAAACGGAGAAAGCGGGAACCAATTTTTTCATGTACGACGCCCAACGGGACCGCAGAAGCCCCGCTTATGGATTAGATTTCGCCAGATTGTAAGTCGTTGCCAGCGGGGGAGTACGGGAAGCCGGTCAAAACATCCCAATCGCGAATCCCTGCGTCTATACTAGCACAGGGACTTTTCGTTCCTAACACTCTTATTCGCTTTCCGGGGTTCCTATGGTTTCCGATTTTCTGCTCACCAAGCGATCTTCCTGCCGGCCGATTTTCTGCTGCATTTTCCCGACTGTAGCGCTCTCAATTCTAATCACGTGCGCGCTGACTCCAGCGTCGGCGCAAGATCAGTCGGAGGCGCCGCCTTCGTCGCAAACAGACAACGGCAAGCCCAAGCAGGATGCTCCGGCCGATGCTGGCGGCCCGGGCGGTGACATGGGCCCTTACTCCATTCCCAAAAGAACTCCCGAGGAAGCGCCTCCACCACCTCCTGCGCCTACTCCGAAAAAAGTGGAGGGGATGCCGGACTATTCCATTCGGGTGAACGCGCCGCTGGTGAACGTCGACGTGCTGGTTACGACCAAGAGCGGACAGTTTGTTCCCGGCCTGAAGCAGGATAATTTCCGTCTGTTTGAAGATGGAGCGCCGCAGACCATTAGCAGCTTCAACGTCTCCAAGGCCCCTATCACCGCCGTGTTGGTGGTGGAGTTCGCGTCCACAAATTATGCGTTCATGATTCAGGCGCTGCAGGCTTCCTATTCTTTCGCGAACACACTGCAAAAAGACGACTGGATCGCGGTCGAATACTATGACATGCAGCCGCATCTGCTCGTGGATTTTACGCAGGATAAGAAGGCGGTTTATGGAGCGCTGAACCAGTTACGCATTCCGGGCTTTTCCGAAACCAATTTGTTTGACGCCTTGTATGACACTCTGGATCGTCTCGACCGGGTAGAAGGGAAAAAGTACATCATTCTGGTGACCACGGGCGTCGATACCTTCAGCAAGTTAACACTCGACAAGATTACCAAGAAAATAAAAGACACGAAGGATGTCACCATTTTCCCGGTCAGCGTGGGATGGATCATCCGAGAAATGTACGAGGCTCAGGGCCGTGCGGCACCTCATGGTATGGGCATTCCCGTGAGCAACATGGATTACCTGCAGGCCGATAACGAGATGCGGACCTTCGCCGCCATGACCGGCGGCCGCGCTTACTTTCCGCGCTTCGAAGGCGAGATGCCGGAGCTGTTCCATGATATTTCCAGTGACATCCGCAATCAATATTCAATCACTTATCGCCCAACCAACGACAAGCTGGATGGCACGTACCGCAAGCTGAAGGTGCAAGTGGTTGCGCCCGATGGCGCTCCGCTGAAAGTGAAAGATCAAAAAGGTAAGGAGCAAAAGATCGACGTGGTTGCGCGTGACGGGTACACGGCGAGACACTCGGTGGATTAGGACCGTCTCGGAGAAGGCTCGTTCCGGGGAACAGCGAACTCCACGGTTCGCGTAAGTCGCCGTATTCCCAACCTGCGTGGTTTACAATTATTTGTTTCACGCATTCATCTTGTCTTGCTGTCCTGGAGGAATCTATGAAGCTCACCCCTGGAAAACTTGCCGGTCTCAAGAAGGTTTCGAATGATCGCGGAGTCATCGCGGCTGCAGCTATGGATCAGCGCGGTTCGCTGCAGAAATCGCTGGCGAAAGAAAAGGGCGGAGAAGTCAGTGACGCCATGATGGAAGAGTTTAAAATCCTTGTCACCGAAGTCCTGACGCCACATGCCAGCGCCATCCTGCTCGACCCCGAGTGGGGACTGCCCGCCTCGAAGCGCCGCGCCAAGAATGCCGGCTTGCTGCTGGCTTATGAAAAAACCGGATACGACAAGACCGGTCCCGGACGGTTGGGCGATCTGTTGGACCACTGGTCGGCGCGGCGACTGAAAGAAGCTGGAGCCGACTGCGTAAAGATTCTGCTCTACTACACGCCGTTCGATTCCAAAGAGATAAACGACAAGAAGCACGCGTGGGTGGAACGGATTGGAGATGAATGCCGCGCCAATGACATTCCTTTTTTCTTAGAGTTCGTGGGTTATGACGACGGGGCGGACGAAAAAGGATTGGACTACGCCAAGAAAAAACCACAGATCGTCACCGAGAGCATGCGCGAGTTCACCAAAGACCGTTACGGCGTGGATGTATTAAAAGTTGAAGTCCCGGTGAACATGAAGTTTGTTGAAGGCACGAAATCATTTGCGGGCCAGAAGGCTTATACGAAGAAGGAAGCGATCGACCTGTTTCACAAGGCCGCCAGCGTGGCGACCAAGCCTTTCATCTACCTTTCTGCGGGCGTGAGTAATGCGGAGTTCAGCGAGACGCTGGAACTTGCGGGAGAATCGGGAGTGAAGTTCAATGGCGTGCTCTGCGGGCGCGCTACCTGGAAAGACGGCATTCCAATTTACGCCAAGCAAGGTGCAGCGGCGTTTCGCAAATGGCTGGAGACCGAGGGCGTGAAGAATATCAACAACGTCAATGGCAAACTCAAAGCGGCAACGTCGTGGTATTCGATTTACGGAGTTGAGCCAGTCCTGGCCAACGCGTAAACTGCAATCGTTCATCTGGCGCGGGCGCTCTTGTCCGCGCTTTTTACCCTCGCGCAGAGCCGTCTCAGTGCAGGTGAAACAGAGTCTCGAGCAGAAAAAATACTCCCGTGCCTACAAACACGAGCAGTGCCATCTTCATCGCCGGTTCTTTGTTAACCTCCGGAACCAAATCGGAGGCGGCGACGTAAATCGTTACTCCTGCCGACAGAGGCAAGCCGGCAGCCACGTGATGGCGGAATAGCGCCATGGTGAGAACACCGGCCAATGTCGCCCCGCCCAAAATCACTGATGCTCCCCACGCAGTTCCTCGACTGCGACCGCTGGCCAGCATCACCGAACTCACGGTGAAGCCTTCGGGAATTTTGTGCAGAAAGACCGCGAAAAAGATGATCCATCCCAAGGCGTTCGAAACCAGAAATCCAGAGGCGATGGCGATGCCGTCGAAAAACGTGTGAATGATCAGTCCGAGCAGCACCGAGTATCCCTTGTGCGAGTGGATGAACTCATCTTTGTGGGTCTCTTCGCCAAAGTGGAAGTGAGGAGTAACGGTATGCTCAAAGAAGTGGACGATCAAATAACCCAGCAGGATTAGGAAAGCCGCGCTCCGGCCGCGGAGTTCCAGACTCTCCGGGACCATTTCAACCAGCGCAGTGGCCAACATGAATCCCGCGCCCAGCGCGACGAAGTAGCGTAGATAGCGACGCTCCCAATTGCGCTGGACAATGATTGCGCCACCAAAAACATTGGCGGCGGCTGCCGTAAGTCCGAGCAGAATGCTGCTGGCGATAGGATGCATATATTGCGATAGTACCGAGGTGCTTACTACTGCTTTTTCGCAGTTGTGGTCTGTTTCTGAAGTTCGGAAAGGAATGCCTGTTCTCGCTCAGCCACGTAATTTCTATAACCTTCTGAATCGATGTATGGATTCGGTCCAACGGTGCTTAATTTTGCGTACTTCGCTTCCATGTCGTAGTAACTGCCGTGGGCTCCCAGAAAAACGTCGCAGGGGAGCGACTTGAGTATGCGAAATCCGCGCGCGTAATCATCGGCGATCTCGGGATAGCGCAGGTTATTCACCAGCTTGTATCCCGGATTCACGTTAGGGCTGCCCACGATCACAACGTCGTAAGTATGACCGGATTCGCGTACTTTTAAACTCCAGGAGGTGCAACCCCGAGTGTGCCCGGCGGTCTTGTGGGCCGTCAAGACGGTATCGCCGAGTTTTACCCGGTCGCCATCATGGAGCACTCTGTCCACCACGGTTGGCGGATATAAGAGAGTTGCATCGTCACCGTACTGAAAGTCGCTCTTGCCACCGGATTCGACGACGCCAACATCTCCATCCATGACCAAATACCTGGCGCTGGTCAGCTTTTTCACTTCGGCGCTGCCGCCATCGTGATCGAAGTGAGCGTGGCTGATGAGCAGGATTTTCACGTCCTCGAAACGAAACCCCAACTTTGCAATACTCTCCCGAATGAGCGGGGCTGAAGTTTTCAGATTGCTGTTGATAAGAATTAGCCCGGCGGGGGTTGTGACCAGGTACGAGGCCAGGCCTCGGCTGCCCACGTAATAGACGTTGCCGATCATACGGTGCGGGGGGAACGGTTCACTCCAGTCCGGGGAACCAGGTAGCGTGGCGTTCGCTTGAGGAGGATTGCCCGGCACGGACTTCGCCGGCGCAAAGTTGGTTTGCGCGAACAGGCTGTTGGCGCAGGCCAGGATCGAAACAAATAAAATTAGGCGAGTCAGCATATATGGAAGAGTATACGGCGGGGGAGAGCTTGTCTCGGACCGGAGCTTGCGGCGAGAAAAGACTAGCCGCGCCAAAAACTATTCGCAATGTCGAACCATCCGCTATGTCGAACTATCCGCTATGTCGAATGTGCATGACGTCCCCATCCTGCACGATGTAATCTTTGCCTTCCAGGCGTAGCGTTCCTTTCGCGCGGGCATTGGCTTCCGATCCGGCCTCGAGCAATTGATCCCAGCGAATGGTTTCGGCACGGATGAAATGTTTTTCCAGGTCGGAGTGAATTGCTCCCGCTGCCTCCTGCGCGCGAGAGTTCGCCGGGACTTGCCAAGCGCGGAATTCGTCTTCGCCAGCGGTGAAGAATGAGATCAGGCCGAGGAGTTTGTACGTGGTGCGAATCAGCCGGACCAATCCGCTCTCTGTCAGTCCGTAACTGGAAAGGAATTCGGCCGCATCGGCGTCGCTCATCTCCGCCAGTTCGGCTTCCACCTTGCCGCAGATGGCGGTTGCGGCGGCATTCGGCCGTGCAGCGATTTCGGTGAGCCCATATTTGCTCACCGCTTCTTCCAGTTCCTTGCCGAGTTCGGTCGACTCTCCGATATTGAGGACATAGAAAATCGGCTTCTCGCTGAGGAACATGAAGCCCTTGATGCGCTTCTTGTCCTCAGCCGTCATCTCCATCTCCCGCAGCGGCTTGTCTGATTCCACTTGAGCTTTGGCACGCCTCAGCAACTCGAATTCTTTTTCGAGTTCCGGCGTCTTCATTCTCTTAAGATCTTTTTCCAACCGCTCCAGCCGCTTTTCGATCTGCCCTAAGTCGCTCACCAGCAGATCGAATTCCACATTCTTGATATCTTTCAGAGGATCGATCTCCCCGGCGTGCGGCACAGAGGGATCGTCAAACACACGCACCACATGCGCCAGCGCGTCGACATTGCGTAGATGTGCCGCGTAAGCGGTGTCTTTCAGCGCCTCCTGGCCGATGGCGCCAACGTCCACGTATTCAACCGACGTGTGGGTGAGCTTCTTCGGGTTGTAAAGCGCA
>DASRWO010000039.1:0-7985 GCA_035654555.1 Candidatus Deferrimicrobiaceae bacterium
AAATCCTGGTTCCGTAGAGGACGCGTGCAAAACGGTCTCGCCCAACTTCATCCGTTCCCAACCAGTGAGTTCGCGATGGAGCAGCATCCGTTGCTTCGCGATACTGCCGGGAATATCCCGCAGGAGCCAGCCAGTTCGCTGCCGCTGACGCACACAGCACCAGCGCCAAAATGACGCACGCCAGCTTCCGCCATGGATTCATGACTCGCGGTTCCGAAGCATATGACCGATTACATCTGCTCCAGAGTTTGCCAACAAGGTTACCAGGGTCACCAGAATCGTGATGTTGACCAGAAGTGGAAGGTCGCGCGCGAGCGCGGCCTGCCACGCCAGTTGTCCCACGCCCGCTAACCCGCACAGGGCCTCCACCGGGATGGCCGCGCCTACGGCCATACTCACCGATACACCAGCCACGGCTAGCAAGGCGGGAGCTACGCTCGGTATCACATGCCAGAGAAGGATGCGGACTTCTCCTAATCCCTTCGCTCTCGCGGTGATGATGTGAGGCAAGCAATAGGATTTCGCCAGTAGGTTGCGCGCATAGCGGTAAATATGCGGGAACACGATGAGTGCAATTGCCAGCGAACCAGGTACGTTCCATAACACCGAGAGCAGTGCCAAAACTGCAGCAGGAATACAGAGAAATGTTCCGCTCACCAGCGTGGTGAGTAAGTCATAACCGGCGAGCCGCAAGCCGGCCGCAGTTACGGCTAGAGCCAGAGCCGCTACCCATCCCAGTCCCAGACCAAAAACCAGCAAGCGCAGCGTGAGCGGAGCACGATCGCGCAGTAGAGTGCGCACCGGCTGCCCCAGTGCGAGCGAGGTGCCCAAATCACCATGCGCGGCGCGATTCATATACGACACATAGAAATGGAATATGTCGTGTTCCTGATGACGGGCTGCTCGCAATGCCTGCACGCTCTCGGCATTCAAATGCGGATCGAGCTCTTGCTCATCGGCATCGAATCCCGGCGCGAGCCTCACCAAGGTCGCCGAGAGTAGTCCTCCAAGCAGGACCGTGGCCACGAGTGCCAGCGCATGCCCAATTATTTTTGTTCTTAACTTCCCCATTTACTTCCCCGAAGCGCCTTGGGCCAGAGTGTCTTGCCGCGCCGCCGCTTCCGCATGGTGTGTCTGCTTTACCGAGTACATCCGCCGGTCTGCTTCTGCCAGCAGTCCCTCGACATCGAAACCATCCTCCGGACAGAACGCGGTTCCCACGCTCAACGAAATCACATCACGTCCGCAAGTTTGGCGACCGGCATCAATTGCCGCCTGGTTCAGGCGACTTGCTTTCTCCAAAGCCGCCTCCGGAGTGAGTCCCGGCGCAGTGACTACGAATTCGTCGCCGCCCATACGGGCGACGTAGTCGTAACCGCGGCAAGCTTCCTTCAATCGCATGCTGAACTCGCGCAGCAGTTTGTCGCCTTCGAGATGTCCAAAGGAATCATTAATTTTCTTGAGTCCGTCGATGTCGCAGACCATCACTGCGAGCGAGCTCTTCATCCGGCGGCAGCGAGTCACTTCCTGTGCCAGGTGAAAAAACAAGGAACGTGCATTCGGCAAGCCGGTAAGAAAGTCTGTGGTCGCCGAACTTTGGGCTTGCTGGTACTTCAGAGCGTTCTCCACGGAGAGCGCCACTTTCGAGGCGACGGCCAGCAATATGCGCAAATCGTCGGGCGTGAATGCGTCCAAGTTCGAGTGGTACATGGCCAATACGCCCACGACGCCATTCAGTCCTTCCAAGGGGACAGCCAATGCCGACTGCAAGGTCGCAAATTTTTCCGGATCGGAACTGTATCCCGCTTCTACTTGCGGATTTCCATTGATGATCGGTTTGCCATTCTCGGCCACCCATCCGCACAAGCCTTCGCCCACGCGGATTTTCAGCGACGATAGAACGCGGAAATTATCGCCGCTCACCAGTTCGGGGAGCAGCCAGCCGTTGCGGTTCACGTATACCGCGATGGAGTCATATTGAATCAGCCGGCGCAAGCGCATTGACAGTACAGACAGAGTTTCGCTGAGGCTTAGCGAATTTCCCAAATCCTGGCTCAAATCGAACATGGCTTGCGCCTCTTGCCTGGCGGACGCGATTGAGGTGAGGAAGTCGGAGTCAGCGGCAGGCATCTCTTCCGATCTTTCAAATCCCGCTGCTGGAGCCAGACCACGCTCCACGCGAAGGTTTTTGGAGAACGCTGAAGGAATAAAGCTGGCCTCATGAGTTTGCGCCATTCTTTCCAAGTCCACGTAGCGACGCTCAAGCAGCCTCACTACTTTAGGATCGAACCAGATTCCCGATTTTTCTTTCACCGTCCGCATAGCCTGATCCAGCGGAATAGCGGGGCGGTACTGTCGATGAGAAGCTAGAGCATCGAGGCAGTCCACGGCTGCAAGGATTCGGGCTCCAATAGGAATCTCCTCTCCAACAAGACCCGCCGGATATCCAGAGCCATCCCATCTTTCGTGGTGCGAACGAACGATGGGAGCGACGGGATAGGGAAAAGCAACGCGATCGAGAATTTCCGCACCCACCAGCGGGTGGACTTTCATTTTTTCGAACTCTTCCGGAGTGAGCTTTCCGGGTTTGTTGATAATGTGTTCGGGCACGCCTAGCTTGCCGATATCGTGCAGAAGGGCTGCCGCGCGCAGGGCCTCAATCTCGTCGGGTGAAAGTCCGATCTCTTTTGCGATTTCTATCGCGTAGATTCGTACACGCTGCAGATGGGTGTGAGTAGTGTGATCTTTAGCCTCGATCGCCAGCGCGAGAGCTTCGATGGTGCGCATATTCAGCGAAGCAATTTCTTCCACGTGCCGCTTCTCGATCTCAACGCGCTCCTTCTCGGCTTCCAGCCGTCCTAAGTAGAGCCGGTAAGAACGGTAAACCCAATAGATCACCGGCAGGACGAGTAACGAAGTCTCCCAGCCAGCCTGACGATTGACGATTCCTACCAGGCCCACGGCGGCGGCACCGACGAGATAGTAGGGGAAAGACCAGAAGTAACACTCCGACCACACCTTGCGGCTCGACTTGCCCTCGGTCAGCGAAATCACAATCGAAATCGGTAATGTGTTTGCCAGGAAGAAAACCAGCGCCGCTACCATCAGCAGGATCGGCTTATTCGATCCAACTCGGGCGTCCAGCCAGTGATAGATCGCATAGCAAAACCCACTGGCATTGGCCATCATGCCAAATACGTTGAACAGGATTTTGACCGGATCCCGCCGGCCGCGGGTTTGCCAAACGCTTTGCACCAGACTCGCGGCGCAGCCGATGACCAGCGTCTCCGGCAGGCTCAACTCCATAACGCCGAGCAGAATGAAGAGAAAATTTACCGACATGGTGCCGTCGATGCCGGGCAACTGTACTTTCAGGCCGGACGCCAGTACGGCGACTCCCAGGTAACAGAAAAAGCGCGCGAGATCGGCCGACTGCCAGTGCCACAGGGCAGAGCACAGCACCGTCAAGCCCATTGAGACGGTGATCCCGACAAATAATTTCGTACGAATCGACATCGCGTCGTCAGTTTTATTGCCAAGGCAGGCGAGAGGATTCGACCGCGCGCGGAGCTATCCGCGCACACTTCCACCCCTTTTCCTCGGTCGATGAATCCTAATTTCGTTAACGGGTTTTAAGTAGGTTACCGACGTAACATCGCATATGTCGTTTCGGCGAATTGGCAGTTGACATGATGGGGGCTTGCGATTTGTATTCTTGCAGACCCATCGGTAACCACCTCGGAGTTACCGATTACTTTAGTTATGGTCGTGAGCAGCATATTTCCTACGCTGCTTGTTCGCTGTGTCAAGATCAACTCCAAACGTGCGGAATGACAGCAACCGATATTAATTCGCAGCTTCCAGGGGCAGGTACTGCTGAAGAGGCGGGACGTTCCGGTAGTGAAGCGTCCGGCGCGTTCGTCCGGCGCGTCCACGGTTCCACAGGAATCGTCCTTTTTACCGATCTCGAAGGCAACATCGCAGCCTGCGATGAAGCTGCTTTGGCGAAGTTCGATCGCAATCCCTCGGAGGTCTTTAGCCGGCCCCTCGCGGTATTTCTCACCGGTGAGGGCGGTACCGAATCGAAGGATCTGCAGCAGTCCATGCTCGCCTCGGTGCTCAGACTTGGTCAATATCGATGCTCTGTTCCCTGTCAAACCAGAGACGACAAGCGCTTCAGCGCAGACCTTTCGCTCACACTGCTTCGTGATGGTCGCTCGGTTCCGACAGGAATAGTAGCCGTCGTCTCGGCTGCAGACGGAACTGGTGCAAACGAAAAGGCCGAGCCAGCACCAGGTCGTCGCCAGGCGTCATTTTCGGAATCAGAGGAAGACGAATCACCACACACTGTACGTCGAGAGATTGAAGGTTCTGCTTTTGTACTGACCAGTCCTCTAATGCATCGATTCGTGCGCATGGTGGATCGCGTTGCCGGCCATACAGAGACGGTGCTTATCACGGGGGAGACTGGAACTGGTAAGGAGTTGATTGCCCGTTCGATTCATCAATCATCCAATCGCCGCGGGCGGCCTTGGGTCGATATCAACTGCGCCGCCCTTCCGGAAAATCTGGTGGAGAGCGAGTTGTTCGGCTATGAGAAGGGTGCTTTCACCGGAGCCGATGTTTCCAAACCCGGACTGTTCGAACTCGCCGATCGGGGGACGCTGTTTCTCGATGAAATTGGGGAACTACAGCTACACACCCAGGTCAAGCTGTTGCGAGTTTTAGATGGGTATCCCTTTTACCGGCTGGGCGGCCATCGGAAGATTAAAGTGGACGTTCGCATCGTGGCCGCAACGAATCAGGATTTGGAAGCTGCAGTCACAGCGGGACGCTTTCGCCAGGATCTTTTTCACCGTCTGGGACAATTTCAACTGCGGGTTCCGCCGCTGCGCGAACGTCCGGAGGATATTGTCGCCCTGGCGGAACATTTTCTGCATCTGAAAGCGCCGCGAAGTTCCTTTGTGCCCGATGCTGTCTCCGCGCTGCTCTCTCATGCTTGGCCTGGTAACGTTCGTGAACTTCGCAACCTGGTCGCTCGCGTTGCCGTGCAATCGAACCATCCTGAGATCCAACCAGAACAGATTGGAGCGGCGATGTCGGGCAGTCCGACTGCTCAGCGTCAGTCCGCCTCCATGCCCGTAGGCAACCTCGACAGCATGGAAGAGCAGATGATCATTCGCGCCCTCGAGCGGAGTGGCGGCCATCGCGGACAGGCTGCGGACCAACTCGGTATTTCCCGGCGCACACTCAGCCGCAAGCTCAAGGAATACAACATCGACATCTCACCCGGCGAGGGCGCGAATGCCCTGGGATTCATCAGCCTCGATCAACAGAAATTTTTCCGCGCCCGTATCCAACTGGCGGTGACTTTAAAAAATCAGCGTAGCGAGGAAGCCTCGGTGCAAGGCGTCAACCTGAGCACTGGCGGCATGGGGCTGGACGGTCTGAAAGAGCCAATGCGATTCTCGGGCCTTCTCGACGTCAGCTTTCCGCTTCCCGATACCGAAATTGTCTTTCGTGCCAAGGCTCGAATCGTCTGGATGGGGGACGAAGGCCGTGTCGGTCTTCGCTTTGCAGTCATCGACCCCATACTCTTCGAACAGCTCCAGCACTGGACTAATAAGAAGATGAAAGACGAAGGCTGGGACCTGCCAGCCTGAAGGTGCTCGTCACACTTTGAAAACTTCTAATGCGCCGGCGCAGGCTGCGTTGTTTGCGGAGCCGTGGCGCCCGGACTTGAGAAGTTTACTTTCGGAACTTCGCGTGATCCCGGCGAAGCTTCGAAATAAGCTTCATTCGGTTTGAATCCGGCAATGCCCGCAAAGAAGCTGTTGGGGAACTGCTGAACGTAAGTGTTGTAGTCTCGCAAAGTATCGTTATAGCGTTTGCGCTCGACGGCAATGCGATTCTCCGTTCCGGCAAGTTCATCTTGCAAACGCAAGAAATTCTCATTCGACTTCAACTGCGGATAATTTTCCACGATCAGCAATAATCGTCCGAGGGCTCCATCGAGTTGGCCGTTGGCTGCTATTTTCTCTTGCGGTGAGCCGGCGGAAAGGAGGGCCGAGCGGGCCTTCGCGATGTCTCCGAATACCGTCTGCTCCTGCTGCGCGTAACCCTTCACAGTTTCTACCAGATTAGGAATGAGGTCGGCGCGGCGTTGCAACACGATATCCACCTGCGACCAAGCCGCCTTTACCGCCTCATTCTTGCTGACCAGTGTATTTTTCACGCCTACATACTGGCCGAAAGTTACCAGGACAATCAGCAGCACAACTGCGATTACAACCACGACCGCGATAAGTCCCTTGCCCATAGATTCTCCTGAACACTGCCTAAACTAAGAAGAGCTGGATGCGCCTGAGTCCAGCATTCTATCAACAGCCGCCGTTACGTGTTCCAGAGCGGAAAGATATCGGGCAAAAACGTCCGACACATCAAATTGCTTGCGTTTCGCTATTTGCTCGCGGACGTCCAAGACCTGCAAGAAAGGCGCGGGACCAAAATTAAGCTTTTCCGCCAAGGCTTTGATCGCCTCCCGCTTGCCGGTCGGCGCCTCATAGCCCAGCACCATCAACGCATGCCGAAACAAAGTTGCAAACGACGAAACTGACCGGGTCAGCAACTGCCACAGTCGGGAGTCATTGCCGTAGGCGAGCAGCAGGTGCTGGCGGAGCAGGGCCAGTTTTTCCCGTAATTCGTATTCAACCTGCGCCCGGTGCATGTTCGCGGGGATCGATAACGCCCCGAAAACGTCTTCCCCGAAGAGAACGCGGTGATGTTGTTTCACATCCATCAACTCGATCGTGAACACGTCGACAGATCGCTCGATCTCAGCGCGGGTCATGAAGAGGGGGGCTGGTTGCTTCTGTGCGTCCCACCATTTCACCGCAGGGGCGAGGGCCTGCATCGCCGTGAACGAAGTGTCGCGAACCACGCAGAACAGGTTCACGTTGGAAAACTCGGCATGAAAGTCTCCCGTGACCGACGATCCGAACAGTGTCACGCTCTCCAGGTTGGCTCCCGCGGCGTCCCGCAGACGGCCGACAAAGTCGCTCATTTTTTTCTCGGGAACCATCATGCCTTCACCGGGCTACCAACTGCTGCTAGCCCCGCCGCCGCCGGAGCTTCCACCGCCGAATCCGCCAAAACCACCGCCGCCGCCGAATCCGCCGCCACCTCTGTATCCGCCACCACCCCCGCCGGAAAGAAGCATCCAGAAAAGGATGCCGCGAAGCGGAGTGAAAAGAATAACCAGTATAACGATAATCAGCAGCACCACACCGCCAGCCGATATTCCTCTACCGGGTTGCTCCACCCGTTGCGGCGGCGGAGGCGCAAATTGTGGCGTGGTGAGTTGAACTCCAGCGTCCTGCGCGATTACGCTGGCCACGCGCGAAGTTACCAGCAGCAGCGCCTGGCTGTAATTACTGGCGCGCACAAGCGGGATCGCTTCGCGCTGAATTGCACCAACCTTGCCATCGGGCAAAATGGGTTCAAGCCCGTAGCCAACTTCAATGCGGGCGCGATGGTCGTTGATCGCATACAGAATCAGCACTCCGCGGTCGGTGGACTTGTTTCCGACTCCCCAGTGATGGAAGAGATCGACCGCGTAGCTTTCAATATCCTCCCCGTCGAGCGAATGGATGGTTACAACTGCGATCTGAGCGTGTGCCCTCCCGTCGACCTGCCGGCAAATATCTTCGAGCTGCGCGATCGTGTTCTGATTCAAGACGTGGGCAAAATCGTTGACGTAGCCGGTGGGTTTGAGCTGGGAAATAGGTTCGGCCCACGCGGCCAGAACGAGAACAGAGAAGAGCGCCAGCGCGCCGAGTGAAACCAATCGCAATTTCGCGGAAGAATTCACGGGAAAACAAAATTGTACAGGGTCGTCATTCATTGCAGGTGATGCGTCCTTATATCAATTTTCGTCATCCAAAATTCATCGGGAGGAAGTCAAAATGCAGAAACGCAAATTAGGA
>DASRWO010000040.1:0-13915 GCA_035654555.1 Candidatus Deferrimicrobiaceae bacterium
CAGAACAGCACCGGGAATGTCGCCATCGTGGACGGCTTGCTCGATGACGGCGTCGACAGAGTTCAGACGAATCGAAGCCGCGGGTCGCTTGGCATCCACCGAAGCCAGGGCCGTTAGCGAAGCCGCCAGAAGAATGCTGCAGACTACGCTGGGCGAAATAGACAAGTTTGATTTAAGAGAAAGGATGCTCTGACTCTACACAAGCACGCCTCATGACTCAAGAATCGCAAGTAACGGGTACCGCGGATGCCATATCATGATTGCTATATCATGATTGCTCGATCATGATCGCGATGGCACAAGAGTTCTTCATGAAATCATCGGCCCTTGTAACGCCGCTGCTCGACGCATCCGAGGATCAAGACGGGGTCTTCGCCTCCGCCTTCTCGGTTCTGCAAAAAGCCATTGCTGAGCGCGCTTTCCCGGCGGCCACGGTAGCGATCGCCGTCGAGGGACGGCTGGTTGCGCTCAAAGGCTTTGGCCGGTTCACCTATGAAAGCAGCTCGCCATCGGTAAGCGCCGCAACGCTTTTCGATCTTGCATCTCTTACCAAAGTTGTGGCGACCACGACAGCGGCGATGCTTCTCTACCAGCGTGGATTGCTCGATCTCGATGCGCCGGTCGCCGCCATTGTGCCCGAATTCGTAGCGGACTCGAGAAAGGATCTCCGCCGTCGAGAGGTAACGTTTCGCATGTTGCTGGCGCACTCTTCCGGTTTGCCGGCGTATGAGAAATTATTTTTGAAAGCGCGCACTCGGGATGAATTGCTTCACGCGGCCTTCATCACACCGCTCATGGCTGATCCGGGCTTCCGCGCGGAATATAGCGACATCGGATTTATCCTTCTCGGGGTTGCGCTCGAACGTCTCGGGGATGAATCGCTCGACCGTTTCTGCCAGCGGGAAATTTTTGCTCCGGTCGGTATGACCCATACGGCTTTCAAACCCCCAGCAGAGATGCGCGGGCAAATTCCTCCGACCGCCGACGATCGAACCTTCCGTGGTCGCATTATCCAGGGCGAGGTGCAGGACGAGAATGCCAGCGTTCTGGAGGGCGTCGCAGGACACGCTGGAGTTTTTTCCACGGCCGCGGATCTCGCCCAATACGCTAATGCCATGCTCGGCGATAGTGCACTCGTTCATAGTGCACTCATTCGGCGAGAGACGATCGCGCTTTTCACCTGCCGCGAATCCGCCCCTACCGGCACATCCCGAGCCCTCGGATGGGATACTCCTTGCACGCCTTCGCAGTCGGGAAAATATTTCGGCCCTCGATCCTTCGGCCATCTGGGTTACACGGGAACATCCTTATGGATCGACCCAGACCGGCAACTCTCGATCACGTTATTAACCAACCGTACGTGGCCCGATTGCTTCAATCATCTGATCAAACAGGTGCGGCCACGATTTCACGATGCCGTAATACAAGGCCTCGAAGCGACCGGCTGAACCAGGGGTTCGAGACTATCCTCCTTCGATTACGCGACTCGGCTGCAAACTCTTGGCCGCTAACGGCATCTTAGTTTCGGTCACAGCGCCAGTGTCGAATTCTGAGCTCACCTCCATTCTTTTTCTGTTGCTGCTTCTGGTGGGGCTGGCCCAGCTGCTCGGCTATCTTTTCGTAAGGCTCCGTCAGCCTCGGGTGGTTGGAGAAATCTGTGCCGGGATTCTGCTCGGACCCGCGCTGATTGGCCGATTGCCTTTTGCATCGCGGCTGATAAACGCCGCAGACCATCAGGGGAGCCCTCTCAATTTCATCTACTGGCTCGGCCTTTTGCTGCTGATGTTTCTCTCGGGGGCGGAAGCCCGCCAGCTGTTTACCCGCGAAGAGAGAAGGGAGGTGAGCTGGCTGGCTATTGTCGGCACCGGAACCCCCTTCTTGCTGGCGCTTCTTCTGGGGCCATGGCTGGTTCGCAAGGAACTGTTTGGGCCTAACGGCAATCGCATCTCTCTTATCATCATTCTGGCCGTTGGAGTCGCGGTCACATCGGTACCGGTGGTTTCGAAGATTTTCGCCGATCTGAAAATCCTTCACACTCGCTTTGCCCGGCTGGTTCTCGGCGTGGCCGTGCTCGAAGACATCGGACTGTGGCTGGCGTTAGCCGTCGCCACGGCGGTAGCGGGCAAGACCGTGCTCAACCCGCGCCAATTGACGTATCATCTGGTTGCAACCATCGTATTCTTTGGAGTGGGGCTAACGGTCCTCCCGCGGATCGTTAAGCGCATCAACAAATCGCGTTTCAACGTATTCGCTCAACACTCCCCCATAGCTTATGCTCTTTCGGTTTTGCTGGCGTATTGCGTGATCGCCGGATTACTCGAAGTCAGCCTGGTGTTTGCCGCATTCCTTGCGGGTTTTGCGGTTGTGCATAAAAAACGCAAACTGTTTTCCGACTCGCTCGATGCGATTGGCAAAGTGTCGTTCGCCTTCTTTATCCCGGTTTATTTCGCAATTGTAGGATTAAAGCTCGACCTGGTTCGAGGCGTGTCATTAGGAATGATGGCCGCATTTATTGTGGGAAGTTGTCTGGTCAAGATTCTTTCCGTCTTATTGGCCTCGCGTCTCGCCGGCTTCCGTGGATTGGATATGATTAACCTCGCGATCACGACGAATGCCCGCGGCGGGCCAGGAATTGTGCTTGCCAGTGTCGCCTTCGACGCCGGCATCATCAGTCCGCAGTTTTACACCACACTAGTGATAGCCGCAGTTGCTACCTCCCAGATGGCAGGCGCGTGGCTCGATTATGTTCTGCGTAAAGGCTGGCCGCTGCTGGCGCCAAGCGCTGTGATCGAGACGGCAGTCATTTCCCCAGAGGAAAGCTTGTTGCCTTCTTGAATCAGCACGGACGAGCTCACTGGCTAGATTGGGATCACTCCGTCAGAATAAAAATTAAGATGTTTCGATATTCCTCGTTATTTCTTGCCTCCGATTTTTTTCATCTCGTCAATTGCTGGCATACTGGAAACAACCGATCGCATTCGAAAGGCTCTCCGCTTGAAATCAACCCGCAAGCCCAAGCTTAATTTACGTGAGGTCAATTTAAATCAGGTTCATTTGAACCCAACCGATCTACGCGGCCTTCGCACCGAGCAATCCAACAGTGCAGCCAATGATCTCGATTGCAAATCCTCACTCGACATTGCGCGGCTGATGAACGCAGAAGACGCTACCGTCGCAGGGGCCGTGGCTCTCGTTCTGCCGCAGATTGCGCGGACCATAGATTTCGTAGTCGCCGCGTTGCGCCGCGGTGGACGGCTCATCTACGTGGGCGCGGGGACGAGCGGCCGGATCGCTGCCCTGGATGCAGCCGAGTGCTCGCCCACATTCAACACCGATCGTGTTCAATTCATCATTGCCGGAGGCGCCAAAGCTTTGGCCGCCGACTCCGAGATCAGCGAGGATGACGCCAAGCAAGGACGCGAGGAAATGTCCCGCCGCAAGCCGGGAAAGGACGATGTGGTGGTTGGCATTGCCGCCAGCGGAAGAACTCCGTTCACGGTTGCTGCTGTAAAACGGGCGCGCGAGCGTGGCGCCCGCACCATCGCTCTGACTTGCAATCCCGGCTCTCCGCTGGAGCGCGCCGCCGGCTTCGCCATCGTCGTTCAGGTTGGTCCCGAGGTGCTCGCAGGATCGTCCCGGATGAAAGCGGCCACTGCCCACAAGATGGTGCTCAACATGATTTCCACCGGCGCCATGAGTCGTCTCGGTTATGTCTACGGCAGCCTCATGATCAATGTCGTACCAAAGAACGAGAAGCTGACGCAGCGCGCGGTTGCTATCCTGGAGCAGGCCTCGGGAGCCGATTCCGCAGCCGCCCGCCGGGCGCTGGAAGCTTCCGGGCATCGCACTCCCGTAGCTGTTGTGATGCTGATTGCCGGAGTCGCTCGGGCTCAGGCCGTCGCCGCTTTGAAAAAATCTTCCAGAAATGTGCGTCGGGCCATTTCGATCGCGAGCAATAAGTGGAACGCTGTTTGAACCTGCTTGTTTGAAGCCGCATGTTTGACCCTCCGGGCACACTCATTTACCTTGAGAGTGCCGTTTCCACTTCGCGCAGCGAGGTCCGCGGCGCGAGGCTTCTTCAGTTAATGGACAAAAAGCGAATATTGGCCAGTGCGGTGGTGTTCCTGATTCTGGCCGTTCTGGTTTACCTGCAATATCGCCACTGGCAGAGCTTCGATTGGGGCACATTCTGGGGGGAAACGCATCGCATCCGGAAAACCCACGTGTTGCACGCCATTGCGCTGATTTATATCGGATATTTCCTGCGTGCGGTGCGGTGGAAGATTTTCCTGCAGCCGGCACGTCCGCACGTGAGGATGATCGACATGGTGTCGCCCACGGTGATTGGCTTCACCGGTTTAGCGCTACTGGGGCGCGCGGGAGAATTTATTCGTCCCTACCTGATCGCGCGGCGCACCGATCTTCCCCTTTCGTCGCAGCTCGCCGTATGGACGGTGGAGCGCATCTTTGATGTGGGGGCATTTACAGTTCTGATGGTGCTGGCCATTTTTCTGCCCAGCGCGCTGCCGGCGATTCCGCATCCGGAGTATTACGTGCGGTTTCGCGAAGGTGGGTTCCTGTTGATCGGAGTTGTGCTGGCGCTGACTGTTGGCGCGATTGTGATTCGACGCGGCGGCGACGCCGTAGCGAGCTGGGTAGAAGTCAGGTTCGCACATCTCTCCGCGAATTTCGGTCACAAACTGGCGCAAAGAATTCGGGAATTCGGCACGGGACTCGACACCATTCACGGGCCTGTTTCGCTCTTGATGCTGAGTCTGGTTTCAGTCGGAATGTGGTACATCATCGCGCTGGCCTACAAAGAAGTGACTCATTCCTACGGCGTGGCTTCACTGGATATTCCAGTGTCGCAAGTCTTGATTTTGATGGGAGCCAGTATGCTGGGATCCATGCTGCAATTGCCGGCGGTGGGCGGAGGCTCGCAAATGGCAACCATTGCGGCGCTTTCCAGCGTCTTCGACGTTCCTCCGGAGATGGCAGCAAGTTGCGGTATCTTGTTGTGGCTGGTGACGTTTGCCGCAATCGTTCCGCTAGGACTCATCCTGGCACACCACGAGAGGCTATCGTTGAGAAAACTGTCGCATGAGAGCCATCGCAGCGAAGAAGCGGAGCTCAGCGGGCCGCCCGCCTGAAGGTATATCCCTCATATTACGTAGGTATCGGCTGCCGGTCGGGGTATCGCCAGCCTGTTACAATTTCGTTGTCAATCCTGAAAAATCTGGTTGGGTCAGCGGTTTTCGTTTTCCATCAACGTCAGCGCCATGAAATGTCCCTTTTGCGGATTTGCCAACGATAAAGTCGTAGACTCGCGCGAGAGCAAGGAGGCGGAGTCGATCCGTCGCAGGCGCGAGTGCCTGAAGTGCAGCAAGCGCTTCACCACCTACGAGCGCATCGATGAGATCCCTTACATGGTGGTGAAGAAGGACGGCCGCCGGGAAAAGTTCGACCGCCAGAAGGTATTGAACGGTCTGTTGCGCGCCTGTGAGAAGAGGCCGGTGCCGATCAGCAAGTTGGAGCAGATTGTGAACGAGGCTGAGTCGTTCGTGATTGAATCGCAGGAGCGCGAACGAAAAACCAGCGAACTGGGCGAACTCATCATGAACCGCTTGCGGCGCTACGACAAAGTGGCCTACGTGCGTTTTGCTTCGGTGTATCTCGACTTCAAAGACGTGAATGAATTCATGAACGAGTTGAGAGACCTGGTGAAAGCTAAAGAGGCGGGAGAGGTACGAGGCAAGAGCCAGAAAGCCTAAGCCGCAGGAATCCATTATGAGTCATAAAGTAACGCTGATACCCGGCGACGGCATCGGACCGGAAGTAACGCAAGCCACGGTGCGCATTCTAGAAGCGACTGGTGTTAAGTTCGATTGGGAAACATTTCAGGTGGGCGCCGACGCGTTCGAGAAGTACGGTGAATACATCCCGAAAGACGCCTTGGAATCAATCGAACGCACGCATGTAGGGTTGAAGGGTCCGGTGACTACGCCGGTTGGTGGCGGCTTCTCCAGCATCAACGTCGCGCTACGCCAGAAATTTGAGCTGTATGCTAATTTCCGCCCCATTCGGAATCTTCCGCATATCCCGACTCGCTATCCCGACGTCGATCTCATCATCGTGCGCGAAAACACGGAAAGTTTATATTCCGGGCTGGAGCACGAAGTGGTGCCAGGTGTAGTGGAGAGTTTGAAGATCATCACGGAGAAGGCCTCCACGCGTATTGCAAAATTCGCGTTCGAATATGCGCGGAAGAATCAGCGAAAAAAAATCCACGCCATCCATAAAGCCAACATCATGAAGTTGTCCGATGGATTATTCCTGCGTTGCTGCCGCAACGTGGCCAAGGGTTATCCGGAAATTACCTATGGCGAGCACATTGTGGACAACACTTGCATGCAACTGGTGATGAATCCTTACCAGTACGACATGCTGGTGATGGAAAATTTGTACGGCGACATCATTTCCGACTTGTGCGCGGCATTTGTGGGCGGATTGGGATTTGTGCCCAGCGCGAATCTGGGCGACCACTGCGCAATTTTTGAAGCGGTTCACGGCTCGGCCCCTGATATTGCGGGACGAAATCTGGCGAACCCAACCGCATTGCTGCGCTCAGGACTGTTGATGTTGCGGCATCTCGGCGAGTTCGATGCATCGCTGCAGATTCGCAATGCGCTGGAGAAGGTATATCGACATCCCGAAAAACTTACGAAGGATATTGGGGGCAAGGCAGGAACATCCCAATTTGCCGATGCTGTGATCGAAGAGATGCAGACAGCGAGGACTGAGCCCGCCGCCGTTCACTAAAAAACTTCCCCCGTTTCTTTCCTCTTCACTTTCATTTTGCAATTACGCCATTGACTCTGGGCGCAGATGGGAGTAAATTCGCCCGTTCTGGGGAATCAGAGGGGATGGCGAAGACAACGCGCCGTGTGGGAGTAGTTCTTTTTCAGCTTGGCGGGCCCGATACGCTGGCTGCGATTGAGCCTTTCCTTTACAACCTTTTCTGTGATCCCGACATTATTGACTTTCCTTTCGCCCGCCTCGGTCGTAAGCCTCTGGCCAAACTGATTTCGACTACGCGTGCCCGTAAAGTACAGCACCACTATGCAACTATCGGCGGAGGCTCGCCGATCCGCCGATTCACCGAGCAGCAAGCCCGGGCGCTAGAAGCAGAGTTGATGCGAAAGGGATTGGATGCGCGATGCTTTGTGGCCATGCGCTACTGGCATCCATTGACCGGCGAAGCTATCGCACAACTGGACGCTGCCAATTGCGACGAGGTCGTTCTATTGCCGCTGTATCCGCAGTACTCTTCGACGACCACGGGCAGCAGCCTGAACGAGTGGCAGCGGCTGTTTCACGGAACGATTCCGGCACACAACGTGGGACACTTCTATCGGCATCCGATGTATTTAGACGCGGTTGTCGAGAAAGTGGACGAGGCGTTGTCGCGCTTCGAAAATCCAGCCCGGGCAGAGATTGTTTTCAGCGCGCACAGTATTCCCATGTCAATCATCGCGAAGGGCGATCCTTATCAGCGGCACATCGAGGAAACTGTGCGGCTGCTGATGGTTCGCGGCGGTTGGCCGAATCGTCACCGGCTTTGCTACCAGAGCAAAGTTGGCGCAAGCAAGTGGTTGCAGCCTTCCCTGCACCGGACATTGCGTGACCTGGCGGCAGAAAAGGTACGGGAAGTCTGCGTCGTTCCAGTGGCCTTCGTTTCCGATCATGTGGAGACGCTGGGCGAAATCGATCACGAAGGACGTGAGGAAGCGCGGCGGCTGGGGATTACTCACTTCGAGATGAGTTCCGGCCTGAACGATTCTGCAAAATTTATCTCTGCGTTGGGCCAGTTGGTGCTGCAGGCGCTCGACGAATCAGTTCATTCCTATAGTCCGATTCATAACACCGGAGGGCAAGTTGCGGCAGAGTTGCTGGCCGCCGCAGGCGATTAGTACGAGTCTTTAAAAAGCAGGGAGGCACTCATGGCGGTTCCGGGCAGTGAACAACCGAACCCGAGTCCGAGTCCAGATGCGGCGCAACCGGCGCCGCGGAGCGCGGCAGATGCCACGAAATACGTAGGCACGCCGGCAGTGGGAACCTCAAAGGCCGCGGCCTCTGCCGGACTTTCCTCGGCTGGCCCTTCGAATACGGATGTCGATCGCCGGCGGCGCCGCTTGGTTTGGGTGGGTGTAACGGCATTTCTTAGCGCATGGTTCCTTGCTTTTTTTCGATTCTTCCTTCCCCGCACCCTTTTCGAACCCAACTCCGTTTTTAAAATTGGCTATCCCTCGGAGTTCGCACTGGGAGTCGATACCAAGTTCCAACAGAAATATCGCATCTGGGTCGATCGCACGCCGGACCGGATATTCGTGATCTACGCGCGCTGCACCCACCTGGGATGCACTCCCGACTGGAAGCCCAGCGAAAACAAGTTCAAATGTCCCTGCCACGGCAGTGGCTACGACAGCGAAGGAATCAATTTCGAGGGACCGGCTCCAAGACCTATGGACCGCGCCAAAGTTCAACTGGCTGCGGATGGGCAGATCATCGTGGATACGTCGCGGCTCTATCAGTGGCCGAAGGGACAACCGACGCACTTCAATGATCCGGGAGCCTTTTTACCGGCGTAGCGACGGAGCGATCGCGGCAGCGGCGGCATTGCGGCATCAGCGATAAATTACGAGGAATTTCATGGCGGAAGAGAACAACGGCAAGAACGGCAAAGTGGGACTGGTCGACCGCGTCAAAAACGACATTCAGGCGATGAAGGCCGACATCCCAGCCAAGGCGAAGGAACAGATTGAGGGCCTGAAAGATCCGACGAAAACCCAGGTCTACACTTCCATCTTCCGCCACAAGCACGATGACACTCCGCGTAATCGCGCTCTGGGCGTGCTCTCCAACGTATTCTTGCATCTGCACCCGGCGAAGATCAATCGCGATGCGGTGCGGTACAGTTACACGTGGGGCATGGGTGGGATTACGTTTTTCCTCTTTATCATCCTCACTTACACTGGCGTGCTGCTGATGTTTTACTACCACCCGAGCAAGGTGCAGGCGTTTCGCGATGTGCTCTATCTCGAACACGACGTCCCCTTCGGGAAAATCCTCCGTAACATGCACCGCTGGGCTGCGCACTTGATGGTGATCGCCGTTTGGCTGCACATGTTCCGCGTATTTCTCACCGGGTCGTACAAAAAGCCACGCGAGTTCAACTGGAATATTGGCGTGCTGCTGCTGGTCTTTACCTTGTTGCTTTCCTTCACAGGTTATTTGCTGCCGGACGATCAGCTCGGATTCTGGGCGGTAACCGTCGGAACGAACATGGCTCGCGCTACGCCGCTGCTGGGACATGAAGGTCCGTTCGGTTCGATGCTGGGAATGACGCCATACAACGATGTGCGCTTCGGCTTGCTCGGCGGATCGATCGTGGACGCGAACGCGCTGCTGCGCTCCTACATCTGGCACTGCATCGGAATTCCGATTGTCGCTTCCATCCTGATGATTGTGCATTTCTGGCGCGTGCGGAAGGATGGCGGAATCTCCGGTCCGGCTCCGGTCATGCTGGAGGCGGAAGCGGACAAGCCGCGCAGAGGACCGAAGGCAGCGGGAGAATAGCACGTGTAGCAAGAGGTTTGAGGATCTTATGGACTGGCGACAAATTTGGGAGATTTGCTCGGCTCCGGATAATGTACCGATCGTAGGCTTGATTCCGTTACTTGGTTTTTACATTTACCTGGCGTGGAAGCAGGCGCACGCGAACGATGTGCTGATTGAGCAACTCGAAGGTGACGCCGCCCTCGCCAAAACCCATCACCGCAAGACCTGGCCCTTCAAGCCGGGCTGGCAAAAAGAAGTTCACGTCTGGCCGTTCCTGCTCCGCATTGAATTTCTCGCAGCTATCATCGTCACCATCGTTCTGATGGTCTGGTCGATCACGCTCAACGCGCCACTGGAAGAGCCCGCCAATCCGAACTTGACGATGAATCCGGCAAAGGCTCCGTGGTATTTCCTCGGACTGCAGGAGATGCTCGTCTATTTTGATCCATGGATCGCCGGTGTGGTCATGCCGACCATGATCATCGTCGGGCTGATGGTGATTCCTTACATCGATACGAATCCGCTGGGCAGCGGCTATTACACGTGGAAGCAGCGCAAGTTTTCCATCGGAACATTTTTGTTTGGCTTCATCATTTTGTGGGTCTCGATGATCCTGATCGGAACCTTCATTCGCGGGCCCGGCTGGCAATGGTTCTGGCCGGGGCAAACCTGGGATCACAACCGGCTGATTTATGAAGTGAATCGCGATCTGCCAGATATTTTCGGCATCACGTCAAACCTAGGCAAGGCGGTCTTCGGCGCCATTGTGGTTGGCGGCTATTACCTGCTGGGAGGATTTCTCGTTTATTCGCTGTTCCGCCGATACATGGCGAAAGATTTCAAGCGCATGAGCCTGCTGCAATTTGGCATCACTCAATTTCTATTACTGACCATGGTGGCGTTGCCTCTGAAGATGGGGCTGCGGCTCTTGTGGCACATCAAGTATGTGTGGATTACGCCCTGGTTCAATATTTAGCTGGTTCAATATCTAGTTTGTTCAATATTTAGTTTGTCATCCGAGCGCAGGTATCGAATTCAGCTTCGCGCAGAATGACAGGATTTTAAGAACGACAAAGATTTTCGGAGGAAGCGGTGGCTGAGAAACCCAACCCCGAGCAAGATCCGATTACAAGCAAGTCGTACGCCGCGTATTACCTGATCGCGACCGTAATTCTAATGGCGACATTGTTCTGGGCCCTGTGGGATGAGGCGTGGGGCCAGCGTCCGTGGAAGGCATTTCAGGAGGACTGGAGAACTCGTTACTCGGCGTTTTTGAATCAGGCGCGATCCAAATCGGCGACGTCGGAAAAAGATGTCGAAAACAATCCGGATTATGTGGCACTCAAGCAGGACTACCTAAAAACTTATCAGGACTCAAAACCGCAGGCAGACGAAGCGCGCAAGAAATTGGATGATGCCAGTGCCCGGCTGCTAGCGGTGCAGAGCGTGTTCACGGATCGCCGTGCCTATGTCAACGCATTGACCTATGAGTACGAAACCAGCACCAGCGATTCCGCGAAGGCGAGTAAGAGAAAAGAGATCGACAAATACAAAGGCGAGCAGGCTACGGTTGAGTTTCCCGACGGGAGCAAAAAGAAGTTTACCTTTCCGGAATTGGAGGAGACTTACAACGGAATTCGCAACGAGCGCACCAAGCTAAGCCTGGAGCTTGGCGAGGTGCTTAAGCCGACTACCGCTGCCCGGGCAAAGATGGACGAATACATCTCCGACCATGATGTGGATTTAACTCCGCAACAGATCGACGGACTGAAGAAGAGGGCGACGGAGTGGGATCCGGCGATTGTGCAGATCAATGTGGCGGACGCCAACATCGTGGATCGTTGCGAGTCATGCCACATGAACGCGCGCGAGCCTCTGAAAATTACCGCCGCCTCCATGATGTCGAAAGGCGAGAAAAAGCCCGATGAGTACGCCGAGGCATTCGTGAGTCACACGCAGCCGGAGTTGCTCAAGATTCACGATCCAGAGAAATTTGGCTGCTCTCCCTGCCACCAGGGCAATGGCCGAGCCACTACGAGCGTGGAAAAAGCGCACGGGAATTACGAGCACTGGCTGTGGCCTTTATATCCCAAAGAAAATTCGCAAGCGGGTTGCCAGAATTGCCACGCGGCGGACATGGTGCTGGTGAGTGGCGATGTGCAGTGGCAAACCATCAACAACGGAAAAGATCTTTTCCGCCAAAAAGGCTGCATGGGTTGTCATCGCTACGAGGGCTATGACAAAGAGCCTGACGACTTGAATGCGATCAGCCAGCAGATCAAGCAAATCGAAACGCAGAAGAAAGACAATCTGAAAGAAACCGCGTATCTGATGAAGCAGGCGGATGCAGCGGCGTCCAACGAGGACGCAAACCGGTTCAATGGTCAGGCCGTGGACTTGAGAGTGGCAAACAGCAAGCTGGACGGGCGTTTGCAGCAACTTGATTACCAGTCGCATAGTTTGATGCAGGACCAGAAGAAGGTGGGACCGAATTTAAAGGATGTTCGGCTCAAGCTGAACCGGAACTGGATTCCGGTTTGGCTGAAAAAGCCGACCGACTTCCGGCCCACTACAAAAATGCCGAACTTCCGCCTGAGTGATCATCAGATTCAGGCGATCTCGGCTTATATCTGGCAGTCTGGACTTACCGATCCGCTCCCTAAACACAAGCCTGGAAACGCGGAGCATGGAAAAGAATTATTCGAAACTCGCGGATGTTTAGCTTGCCACTCGATCGGGGAAGGCGATCAGATGCACGGAGGGACCTTCGCCGCGAATCTGAGCCGCGTCGGCGAAAAAGCGAATTACGACTATCTGGTTCGCTGGATTCATAATGCGCGTGAACGCACGCGACCTTATTGTCCCTACGAGAAAAAAGATATCGGCCCAGAGGATTACGCGAAGAAGGGACTTCCCTACCGGTTCGATCTAGATCACAGCCAGTGTCCGAACGATGGTCATGAATTGCAAGTACAGAACATGACGGTCATGCCCAGTCTGCGGCTTGCTCCTGAGGATGCGGAAGACATTGCGACCTATCTGATGACGCAGAAGAAGCAGGAACCCTCTTCATATCCAGACGCTGCATTCATGGATGATCCAGCGTTGAAAGCTGAAGGCAAGGTATGGGTCCGGCATTTTGGCTGCTCTGGATGCCACGAGATTGCCGGGTTCGAGGACGAAGGACGCATCGGCACGGAACTCACCTTTGAAGGCAGCAAGCCCATCGAACGTCTTGACTTCGCGCTGTTCACAACCATCGCACAGCGTGGCGGCAAGGATGCCGAACCCATCAAGAATAAAGAAGACCTCGCTCGGTTGCCGGATGGCCCAGCGACCGAACCCTGGTACAACCAGAAAGGATTTTTCGAACACAAGCTGGCTGAACCCAACATTTATGATCAGGGCAAAGTAAAGAGCGCGACGGAAGCGCTTCGCATGCCTAACGTGCACCTCACGAAAGAGCAGGTGCTCGATCTCACTACATTCCTCATGGGTAGCGAAGAGACTTCCCTGCCCGCTAGCTATCAATACAAACCAGGAGATGCGCGGCACGACATTCAAGAGGGCTGGTGGATCGTCAAGAAATACAACTGCATGGGCTGCCACCAGTTTATTCCCGGGCAGCAAACCATTCTGATGGGATTGCCGCAGTACCAGGACAACCAGGAACAATTGCCGCCCAAGCTTTTGACGGAAGGGGCGCGCGTGGATCCGGAATGGCTGCGAAAGTTTTTGTCGAATCCAGCGTTGAGCACAACGGATACGAATCGCAACGGTGTGCGGCCTTATTTGAAAGTTCGGATGCCAACGTTCTCGTTCTCCGATAACGAATTGAGAAAGCTGGTGCGATTCTTCCAGGCGTTGTCGCAACAACCGATGCCGTACATTCCGGAGGAGGTGCCGGTGCTGACGACGAAAGAAACCGATATGGCGCGGAGTCTGTTCTCGAGCACCGCGGCGCCCTGCTTGAAGTGTCACGCCACGGGAGATCCTGCGCATGACAAGATCGCCACCGCGCCGAATTTCCTGTTGGCGAAGGAGCGACTGAAGCCGGATTGGGTGGAACGCTGGATTACCGATCCGCAAGCCGTGAGCCCGGGAACTTCGATGCCTTCGGGATTATTTAAGGAACAGAATGATCAATGGGTATTCGCCGGGCCAACGCCGCCGTCGTTCCAAGGCTATTCGGGGGATCATCGGAAGCTGTTGACCGACTATATCTTCCAGTTGACGGCGGAGGAACAGCGTAAGGTCGCGGCGTCCATGCCGCACGCGAAGACGGCGAATTCTTCGC
>DASRWO010000041.1:0-3848 GCA_035654555.1 Candidatus Deferrimicrobiaceae bacterium
TGCATTTGAAATAGAGAGCTCCCTGTAAATCCGTGACAAGATTCTGAAGCGTGACTCTATGCAACTAACTTATCTCGAAGCCATCCGCCAAGGAATCTGGGAAGAAATGGACCGCGATCCAACTGTCTTCTGCCTCGGCGAAGACATCGGTATTTACGGCGGCGCCTTTAAAGTCACCGACGGTTTCATCGACCGCTTCGGCCCCGAGCGCGTGATCGATACGCCCATCGCCGAATCGGCCATCGTGGGTGCGGCCTTTGGAGCGTCGCTCACGGGCATGCGTCCGGTGGCCGAGTTCCAGTTCATGGACTTCATCGGCTGCGCTTTCAACCAGATCTCAAACATGGTAGCGAAAACGCATTACCTCTGGGGCGCGCCCGCGCCGCTCGTTCTGCGCGGACCTAGCGGCGGATACGTCCACGGCGGTCCCTTCCATTCGCAGAATCCAGAGATGTGGTTCGTTCATAATCCTGGCCTAAAGGTGATTTGCCCGGCTACGCCGTACGACGCCAAGGGCCTGATCAAGGCTGCTATCCGCGACAACAATCCGTGCATTTTCTTCGAACACAAATATCTTTATCGCCGCATTAAGGGGGAAGTTCCGGCGGACGATTATGTCGTTCCCATCGGCAAAGCTAATATCGTCCGCGAAGGTCGCGATCTCAGCATCATTACTTATGCCGCGATGGTTCACACTGCACTCGAAGTCGCTGACATCCTGAGCAAAGAAGGAATCGATCTTGAAATCCTCGACCTGCGTACCGTCTCGCCGCTGGACCGCGAAGCCATTGGGCAAACCGTGAAGAAGACGAGCAAAGTTATTATCCTGCACGAACACTCGCGTACCGGAGGATTGGCTGGCGAAATTTCGGCCATCATCAACGAGGAGGCCTTCGATGATCTCGATGGGCCCATCGTCCGCATTGCGGGCCTGGATTCCGCCATCCCTTTTTCTCCCCCTCAGGAGGAACATTACCTGCCTCAAGTGAGTGATGTAGTGCGCGAAGTCCGCAAGCTGAAGGCGTATTGAACTCAAACGAAGCCAACCGAGATAGCCGATCTTCAGATCCGGAGAGGAAAGCGCTCGGCTATCCGCGAAGCCTGGCGGGACCGTGGGGCACAAAACTAGCGCCAACCCTACCGCTTCTGCCACAATAGTCGATTCCCGGAGGAATCATGGGTAAATTCGTTCTCGGTGTCATCATCACTCTTCTCGTACTAATCCTTGGCGTGCTAGGTTTCGCGATGCTCGGTTTTTTCCCCACCGCGGCCAACGTCACGCCACCGCGATGGGAAAGCCACTTGGCTAACACGGCCATCGATGCCTCGATGGAGCGGCGCGCTCCCCACGCAACTAACCCCGTCCCACCCAACGACCAAAATCTTGAAGACGGCATGAAGCTTTACAGCATGAACTGCGCCCTCTGCCATGGCGACCTCGATCGCAAGCCCGCGTCGCTGGCGAAATCTTTCTATCCCCCCGCTCCCAATCTAGTTTCCGATCCGCCTGACGATCCGGAGTGGCACATCTTTTACACCATCCGTACTGGCGTCCGTTACACCGCCATGCCAGCCTGGGACAAAACTCTGAGCGAGCAGGACATATGGAAGATCACCAGCCTCCTCTCACACATGGATAAGCTGCCGCCCGCCGTTCAGGATTACTGGAAAGCCAACTTCGGCGTAGCCGCACCAGTGGGCGAGGATGAAAAGAAATAAGTCACAGGAATGGCCGACGCGTTTCTAAAATCGACAATACTAACTTTCGACTTCTGTTGACACATTCCGGGGAACGCGCAATACTTCCGCACGAGCGCGACCCGTCTGCTCCTGCTTGCCAAGGCGGATGCGCCTTTTGCCCACTATCCCAGGAGGATTTCGCATGCCCCGCACTGCTTCAGCGTGGAACATCGTTGCACTCGTATTGCTTACTGCAGTCCTCGTTCCTATGGCTTCCGCATCCGGCCCTTATGTGATCGGTTCCCCAAATACGGTCACCGCGGATCCCACTGTGACCAGACCGAACACCACGCCCTGCGTAGTGCATCTTTTCAGCGACGCTGAATTCGACAACTTCAATCCATACTCTTTTGCGTACACTCCTCCCGCCGATTGTCCCGGCCCCTGGGCCAAAGTGGTTTTCGAAGCCGACATCAACGTGACTGCAGGTAATCAATACGATCGCACCGCGAACTTCTGGCTGGGCGCGACCAATATTTATTTCGGCACGACCGCCGAACCCTCGTCGACTTTTGGACCCTCTTGGCACGTGGAAAGCGATCTCACCGACTACAGTGCGATTTTTTATAGGCCGCAGCCGGGCACGGCAGATATAGGCAATCTCGTGAACAGCACCTACACGGGCATTATTTTCGCTACGGCCTCGCTGGAGTTCTATCCCGTGGCCAAAGGACAAACCGCGCCAGTAGTTCCGGATGAGGTGCTGGCTCTCTCCGCCGGCCCCACCGGCGGCACAGTCGCGCTGGGTTCAACTTCAAGCACGCTCTCCGGCACATTTCCCTTCCCGCCAAACGTGGAGAGCGCGTATCTCGACGTTTACTCGCAAAGCCAATCCAACGATGAGTTCTGGTACACCTGCGTCCCCAACGACGTTACCAGTGAACTGGAAAGCTGCGGCAATACTGCCTTCCGAGAGACCGAGATCACAATCGACGGTCAGCCCGCAGGCGTGGCTCCGGTCTTCCCGTGGATTTTTACCGGAGGCATCGATCCGTTCTTGTGGTTTCCGATTCCCGGCGTGCAGACTTTGGATTTCACTCCCTATCGCGTGAACCTTACTCCGTTCGCCGGATTGCTTAGCGATGGACAGCCGCACACCGTTTCGCTCAGCGTCTACAACGCCGATAGCTATTTCTCGGCAACCGCCTCCCTTTTGCTCTATCTGGATTCAGGCAGCATCCAGACCAGCGGCGCGGTTACTAAGAATACTCTGACCTCACCTTCTCCGGTCATCACAGAGAAGATTAACGTGCAGCCAAGCTCCACGAAAGGGACGGTCGAAGTCAGCTCGAAACGCAGCTTTGTAATCGTCGGTTACGTGAACACCTCGCACGGCAAAGTGACCACGAGCGTGGAGCAGTCCATAGACTTTTTCAATAACCAGTACTTCAGCATCACGGCGAACCAGTACCTGCAGGATATTTCGCAAGGTACAACGGTTAACTCTTACACGACGACATCTCAGCCGGGCACACCCAGCACGGTCTACAACCAGCTCTACACCTTCCCGCTGGCGGTTGATATCACGGATGCTTTTCTCTCCAGCGGCAATGTCAATCAAATAACTCACGCAGACCAGACTTACCAGGAAGCCACCATTACCACTCGCGGAGGCAACGTGACGGGTTTCAGCTCGCTGCAAAACTCCGGGCAGCATGTGGATACGCTCGAATTGAATTCCTCATTCACTGCTATTTTGGGCAACACTGGCCAATCCGGCGCGCAGCAGTACAACTACTTTGATTCAACCGGAGCAGCTTATGACTGCGCCATTGCAGCCGTTGCCAATGTGCTCACAGCCTACAGTCCGGGATGCAAGCAATAGAAAACGGCTGCACAACATGAACTGAAAGACCAAGGGAGCGGCCGGCGCCGCTCCCTTGATTTATTTGGACTGGAGTGAAGTCGGAGGATTTCCGTCATTCTGGCGGTCGCGTGATCGCACCCTGCGACGCCGATGAAACGAGCGCCGCGTATTTGGCGAATACTCCGGTTGAATAGTGCGGCTTCCGCGGCTTCCATTCTTTCATTCGCTGTCGAATCACCTCGTCGCTGATTTCAATCTCCAGCAGTCGCCGGCTAACGTCGAAGCGGATTATGTCGCCGTC
>DASRWO010000042.1:0-25975 GCA_035654555.1 Candidatus Deferrimicrobiaceae bacterium
GACTCGTCGTCCGACGGATATTGCAGTGACTTCACATCCGCGCGAAACTCTCGTGCCGCTTGACTGATCAATGCAGCCGCGTCTCCATATCTCCGCACAAACTTCGCCGGAGCTCCAAATGTCAAATGGACCAGATCATGAAACACCAGCACTTGGCCATCGCATTCCGGACCCGCCCCAATCCCAATCGTCGGCGTGCCCACCTCCGCCGTAATCATCGCCGCAACTTCCCGCGGAATCCCCTCCAGCACAATGCAAGCCACTCCCGCTCGGTCTAGCGCTACGGCATCCCGCATCAACTGCTCAATCCCGTTCAGGCTTTTCCCCTGTACTTTGTATCCCCCCATCACATTCACTGACTGCGGCGTCAGCCCAATGTGTCCAGCCACCGGAATCTCCGCATCAATAATTCGCCGGATCAAATCCGCGCGCTTCTCTCCGCCCTCGATCTTCACCACTTCTGCGCCGCCTTCTTTCACAAAGCGCGTGGCATTGCTCAGGGCGCTCTTCTCGTCAATCTGATAAGACCCGTAAGGCATATCCGCCAGCAGCAACGCATTTTTCACGCCTCGCCGCACCGCCTTCACGTGATGCAGCATCTCGTCCACCGTAACCGACAACGTATTCTCATACCCCAGCATGGTTTGCGCCAGCGAATCCCCTACTAGAATCATCTCGATTCCAGCCTCGTCCACTAAGCGCGCAGTGGCATAGTCGTACGCAGTCAAACAAGTAATGGGCTCGTGTCGGAGTTTCTGTTCCCGCAGAGATGCGGTCGTGACCTTGCGGCGGCCTTCGTCTCGGGGACTGCCGCCAATCGGGGTGATACTCATTTATCCTCCAGTGCCCCTCCAGCCCAGCCGGATAGAGCCTGTCCGCATCTTCCTGGATGCTTCGCTTATTGTAAATGCAAAAAACCTGTCCGTCGATACTCTTTACGTTCCGGCTCCGGAGACTCCAAAAACGTGGAAGATCAGGGCTTCGGCGCCGCGTAAACGGCTCAAAATCAATAGGCTGGCCACTGCTTACGTCCCCACCGCCTCCTGCCCACCCAACGGCAGGAAGTATTGTGTCCCCTTGATCGGTTCCGTCACCTTCCGCAGCAGTTCCTGCAAATCCTCATTCCGATCGACAAAATCAATATCCGAAGTATTCACAATCAATAAATCCGACGATGTGTAATGAAAAAAGAAGTGCTCATAAGCCTTCACCACTTCTTCCAGATATTCATCGCTCACCGCGTGCTCGCCCGGCGCATTCTTTTTCTTCAGCCGCTTCTTCAGAACCTCCGGCGTCGCCTGCAAATAGATCACAAGGTCAGGGCTCGGCAACTTCTCTCGAAAATGATTGTAATAACGGTTGTAAGTATTGAGTTCCTGATCGGTCAGATTCAGGCAGGCAAAGAGCTTGTCTTTTTCAATGATGTAATCAGCGACCACGGTTTTCTGCGAACTCGGACCCAAATCCAGTGCCTGTAACTGCTCAAAACGCCGCACCAGAAACTCGAACTGCGCCTGAAACGCCGCTCCTTGGTCTCCATCGTAAAATGCGCCCAGAAAAGGATTGGACTCAGGCTCCATCACACGCTGTGCATTTAATCGCTCCGCCAGAATTCGCGCCAGCGTGCTCTTGCCCACCCGGATCGGGCCCTCCACAGCAATGTAACGCGGTAGTTCGAAAAGATTCGCCATGGCCTCCCAATATTTCGGAATTGGCAGGATATCTCGGATACCGCCGAGTGGCAATTGCGGGAAGAGTTAACAGCGCGAGCAGCACAGCGAAAAGCAAGCAGCACAGTGGAAGAGCGGCGCCACAGCGCCGCGTAAAGCTTGTAAGGAGTGTGGGGCTTTAGCCCCCGAATCTCATTCGCGACGAACTAACCTTGCAACCCGAATCAAAATCAGCAATCGACAATTTACAATCCCACCATGCTCGCTCTTGCCCTAACCAGTGCTGCGTCGATCGCGGCAGTCGCGACCGCGAGCTACCAATCGATGGCGCCCACCGGACAATTATTTGGAAAAACTTTCACCGGCCGCTCACGCGGCTCGCGCCAGATCGCCCTCACCTACGATGATGGCCCCAACCACCAACACACTCCACGCCTGCTCGAACTCCTAGCCAAACAAAACGTTCAAGCAACTTTCTTTCTCATCGGACGCTACGTCCAGCAACGCCCCGATCTGGCTCGCGAGATTGTCCGAGCCGGGCACATCGTCGGCAATCACACCTTCACCCACCCGCTCTTGACATTCAAAAGCGAATCAGAAATTAAACGCGAACTAGCCGTCTGCCAATCCGCACTGCACGATGCCCTCGGCGATCACTCGAATCTCTTCCGCCCACCCTTCGGTGGACGCCGCCCCGCCGTGCTCCGCATCGCTCGCGAACTCCGTCTCGAACCCATCATGTGGAACGTCACCGGCTACGATTGGAACGCGCCCCCAGCTGCGGCAATCGAGCAAAAAGTAGCCGGAAAGATTCGCGGCGGCGACATAATTCTTCTCCACGATGGCGGCCACAAACAAATGGGCGCCGACCGTTCCCAGACCGTGATCGCCACCGATCGCCTCATCACACGCTACAAAAATGAAGGATATGAATTCGTCACAATTCCACAGATGATGGCCAAGTCAGCAACCCGCCGTCAGCCATTACCCTAGGCCTTGTCGTCCTGAGCCCTGCTTTTGTCATCCTGAGCGCAGCGAAGGACCTCTGTACTCGCCTCCACTATCCGTGCGCTTCTGGACATCGCAACAGCTCTGAATATGCCGCCCAGCTTCTTAAGCCTTCATCGCCGCAAATGCCCTCTTCGCCGTCTCAATCGTCTGCCGAACATCCTCCTCCGAATGCGTCGCTCCCAAAAACGCCGCCTCATACTGCGACGGCGGCAAATACACCCCACTATCGAGCATCGCGCGGAAGAACTTTCCGAACGCTTCCGTATTCGACTTCGAAGCCGACTCCCAATCCGTTACCGGTCCCTGATTAAAAAACCAGGTAAACATCGATCCCACCCGGTTGTAGCACAGCGCCACCCCCGCATCTTTCGCCGCTGCTGCCACGCCTTCCACTAATTCTTTACTCAACTTATCGATCCAGGAATAAATCCCCTGCTTATGTTCCCGCAGATGCTTCAACATCGCGCATCCCGCCGCCATCGCCAGCGGATTCCCCGACAACGTCCCCGCTTGGTACATGGGTCCCAGCGGCGCCACCAGATTCATAATCTCGTTCGGGCCGCCATATGCCCCTACCGGCAAGCCTCCTCCAATAATCTTCCCCAGCGTCGTCAGATCAGGACGAATATTGTAAAGCTCCTGTGCCCCCCCAAAAGCCACGCGAAATCCAGTCATCACCTCATCAAAGATCAGTACAGATTTTTCCCGTTCCGTAATCAGACGCAACGCTACTAGATAATCGTCCGCCGCCGGAACGCATCCCATATTTCCCACCACCGGCTCCACGATTACGCAAGCAATCTGATGCTTGAACTTTTGGAATGCATACTCCACCGCCTGCACATCATTGAATGGCAGTGCCAGTGTAAACTGTATGAATTCCTCGGGAACCCCCGCCGATCCAGGGATTCCCAGCGTCGCCACACCTGACCCAGCCTTCACCAGTAAGGCATCTGAGTGCCCGTGATAGCACCCTTCGAACTTCACAATGTATTTCCGCTTCGTATAAGCACGCGCCAGCCGTATCGCGGACATCGTCGCTTCCGTTCCCGAACTCACGAATCGGACTTTCTGCACGTGCGGAAACGCCGAGATTACCAGCTCCGCCAAATCCGCTTCCGCCGCCGTCGACGCCCCAAAACTTGTCCCGTTACACGCCGCGCCCACAATCGCATCCAGCACATCCGGCGCGGCATGTCCCAGAATCAGTGGACCCCACGATCCCACATAGTCAATGAATTCGTTTTCATCCGCGTCCCAGATGTGCGAACCTTTTCCCCGCACAATGAACGGTGGATCTCCTCCTACAGAACCGAACGCGCGCACCGGCGAATTTACTCCGCCCGGAATCATGCTTTCCGCTCTCTGCTGCAAACGGCGCGAGTGCTCCGCCTTTCGTGATGTTGTGGATGACATCGAGGCTCTCACACAAGTAAGGATGTAAACGAACTACCGCGCGACCGATTACTATACCAGCGGCATTCTCCCGCGAATTAATCAGATATTCATGGTCCTGCCATAATTTTGCAACATCGCCCCGGTAACCTCAGGTCATCACGTTGCCCTTCTAACCGGGAGGGTTTTAAAGGACGGCTTCGGGGGCTCCGGGCTGTCCTTTTTTCTTTACAACAACATCTGATCGAACAATAGGATTTGCTCGCGCCGCCTCCCGCGTCCGATCGCCTCACTTCAGATAAGCCCGCACCAGCCAATCAAATCCTCGCCCAACTCCTCCGGCGACTCCATCGCCTGATTCGGATTCATCATATGCAGCCGGATGTGTTCGCTTTGCTCGCACCACCTGTGGCGATGGCGACGACGACGCTCGAGCGCGTAATCCGATACTATGTTTCCGCTCCCTGGCAGCTGGAACAGAACACCAGATCGAAATCTTTACGCATGAACTGGGTCGTGGTCACCGGCAAAAACGGCAACCGCAGACTCCGCATGCTAGCGACTGAAGATGCTGCACGCTAAAACCTTCAGCTCGACCTTTAACATTCCTTTAATCCATCCTGCGTAGTCTCAGAGGCCTGAGCTAACGATCCGTCGTTTCGGATCGTCCGCCCAGCGCCAGCTCGCGCAAAGATTGAGTCGAAGTTACTTAACTATAGTTAATCATTCGTATATACTAACGTTAAGCATATGGATCCGGCGAGCCCTCCCGCAGGATGGTTTCACCGTCGTGATTAAAGTTACAACTGAGGGCTAAATCAAGCGCAAATCGATCTCCCTTCGGCACGCCGTCCGCTTATGACATTAAAATTCGTGCTCAAGACGGAGCGCCCCTCGAAATCGATCTGGGCCACCTCCGCATTCAGGGTCCAAGCCGCCGTCCTTATAGCTCTGCGTGGCGGCGCTGTCTGCTTGGCCGCCATGTCAATCCTCGCCGCCTGCCCAGCTCCCGTCCTCGCCCAGCAGCCCGATGCTCCTTCCAGTTCGAAGGTTTCCGAGCCGCAGCCGGACGCAGCCGACTCCTCCGATCCCGCAGCCGTCGAACCCGTCGAATCCATGTTTCCTCATTTTAAGAACACGCGATTGTGGCTCACCGGCCAGGCCAACTTCATCTTCCAAACTCATCCCCCGTTCCCCGCGGCATACAGCGGCCCGCACAGCCTTGGCCCCAACTACGAAAAAGCGACCTCCCGCGTCTTAACCCTTTACAGCGGCGTGCGCCTCAATAATTCCACCGAACTTCTGGTCGATCTCGAAGAAGCTGGCGGAGCCGCCCTCAGTCAGGGTTTCGGCCTCGCAGGTAATACCGATCTCGATATCGTGCGCAATCCCCTCCTGAGTAAAGCTCCTTATCTCGGTCGGGCCATGATTCACAAGGTGTTTGCTCTAAGCAAGGATAAAGTAGAAAACGATCGCACCTTCCTGTCCCTTTTCGACGAACTCCCGCGCAGGCGTTTGGAAATACGCTTCGGCAAGTTCACCCTGCCAGACTTCTTCGATCTAAATTCGGTGGGCTCCGATACGCACTTACAATTCATCAACTGGACTACTGACAACAACGGCGCCTGGGACTATGCAGCCGATACCCGCGGCTACACCATCGGAGCCACCGCCGATTACGAAGATCGCAACTGGGGTTTCCGCTTCTCCGAAGCTCTCATGCCCAAAGTCGCCAATGGAATCGATCTGGTTTATCGCCCTTGGCAAGTCCACGCAGAAAACTACGAATACGAAAATCGTCACGGTCTAATTCCCCATAAGGCAGGCGTAGTCCGTCTATTGGCCTATACCAACTATGCCAACATGGGCATCTACCGCGATGCAGTGATTCAGTTTGAAGATCATTCGGCTCCAGCGCCAGAACTGGTCCCGGAAGTCACCAACCATCCCTGGCACATCACGCGCAAATACGGCTTCGGCATCAACCTCGAACAGAATCTCGCCCGCTACCTCACCGCCTTCGCACGCTTCGGCTGGGATAACGGTAAGACCGAATCCTTCGCTTATACGGAAGACGATCAAACTTTCGCCGAAGGACTCGGCGCCAACGGTGCCTGGTGGCATCGCAAACAAGACCGCGCAGGCATTGCATTCGTCTCGAACGCCATTAAGAAGGACCACCAGAATTATCTCGCCGATGGCGGTCTCGGCTTCCTGCTCGGCGATGGCGCCCTAAGCTACGGCCGCGAAAATATTATCGAAACCTATTACACAGCCCATGTCTGGCGAGGCATTTACCTCGCTCCCGGCCTGCAACACATCAATGATCCCGGCTACAACCGCGACCGCGGCCCCGTCCTCGTCCCCTCGTTCCGCGCTCACGTAGAGTTCTAACGCACACCTCATACTTGTTCTCTGGCCTCGCCCAGAGCCACACTCACATCGAGCCTTTTCTTGTTTCTGAAAATCGTAATCTTTACTGTGTCACCGGCCCGATGATTGTTCATTATCTGCGACAGAGTATCCTCGTCCTCAACTTTTTCGCCATCGATAGCGACGATCAAATCTCCCCCTAGCATGATGGGAGTATTCCCCAGATATGCGCGTTCATTACCGCCGCGGAGGCCGGCCTGATCCGCCGATCCGCCAGGAATCGCTTGCACGATCAGCAAACCGTAATCTACGGGCAATCCCATTTCGTCGGCCAGTTCCGCGCTGATCGGAATCGTGCGCACGCCTAATGCGGGACGACGCACTCGGCCAAGCGTCATCAAATCATTGAGCACGGCCTTCGCGGTGTTGATCGGAATGGCGAATCCGATGCCCGCATTCTGCCCAACACTGGAAAGAATCATAGTGTTGATCCCAATCACTTCGCCGTGCCAGTTCATCAGCGGGCCACCGGAGTTGCCCGGGTTAATGGCGGCATCGGTCTGAATCGCTTCGTCGATGGTCGCCCCATTAGGCTCGCGCACCGGACGGATCGAACTCACGATGCCGCGTGTCATGGTTCCCGCCAGCCCGAACGGATTGCCGATCGCGTAGACTTTCTGCCCGACCTGCAAATTCCGCGAGTCGCCGAGCACGGCTGGAATCAGATCGGGCGCCTTGATCTGAATCACCGCCAGATCGTGCGGAGGGTCGGTGCCGACCACCGTCGCTTCATAGGTCTTGCGGTTATGGAGAGTCACTTTCACCTGCCGCGCGTCTGCGACGACGTGATAGTTGGTGAGAATATGGCCATCCTTGTCAATGACAAAGCCTGAGCCTTGACCTTCTTGAGGCACAAGTCCATAGAAAAAGTCGAACGTCATGGCACGCGACGTAACGTTTACCACCGACGGAATATTCTTCCGATAGACCAGGATATTGTTCTGCTCTTCGCTGTCCAGCCCTTCGTTGCCGGCAGCCTCGGTAATTTCCACTTCCGCAGGACGGGTCAGCCAATTCGAGGGATGCGGGAAGCTCGAACGCGAGTTCGAACGCCAAGTGGTGAAGTAGAAAAACGCGCCGGCAAACACCAGCGCAAATATTGCAGGTCGTAGAAGTTTCATAAGTCAGCCTTGCGGAACGCGAATCGAATCTCACACACAAGCTCGCAGAGAAAAGAACCCCGCATCGATTCTAATATGTTCCGGCGCCAGGCACGCGGAGACAACCCACGTTCATTGAACAAGCTCAAGAAAGGGGAGATACAGCTAAGGACAACGGGAATCGGGCGGTCACAGTCGTGCCAGTTTCGCCGGATTTGATTTCGAACTGACCACCCAACTGGTTTACTCTTTCGCGCATGCCCTGAATCCCGACGCCCGGTCTTAACGGTCTGCCGTGCGATCTCCCGTTGCTGGAGACAGGCATACCGTGGCCGTTATCCTGAATTTCGAGGCAAATCTCTTCGTCCGAACGAAGCATTCGGATATTCGCCTGCTTGCCGCTCGAATGGCGATGAATGTTGGTGAGGCACTCCTGCACAATACGAAACACGGTCATCTCCATGTCGCCAGGCAACCGGCCTAGGTCCGGAGCTATTTCAAGTTGAACATCGATCTTGCTGCGTTGTGCAAAGCCTTCCACATACCAGCGAAGCGCGGATGGCAGTCCAGCTTCGTCCAGCAACGGCGGATGCAGCAAATAAGAAACCGTACGCAACTCCTTGGAAAGTTGTTCAACTAATTCGAGACTCTGCCGAATGCCACTCGCGAAATTACCGTTGAAATTGCGAGCCTGCTCGTGCAAAGGCACCAGGTTCATCTGCACTGCCGCCAGGATTTGCCCGGAGCTGTCATGCAGATCGCGGGCAATGCGGCGGCGTTCCTCGTCCTGTGCGCGGAGCAAGCGGCCGGAAAGATCGCGCACGGTCTCGGATTGTTTTAACAGAGCCGAATTCTTCTCCTCCAGTTCCTGGGTGCGTTGCTTGACTCGAGCCTCCAATTTCTCACGAAGTTCCTGCTGCTCGGTTATATCCGTTCCCGTGCCCACAATCATGACGAGCTTTCCGCCATCGTCGAATACGGGACTGAGAGTGCGGTGAGCAAACCGCCGAGTTCCATCCGGCAAGCAGAAAGAGCACTCCTCCCGCACTATTTCGCCTCGCGCGGCTCTGGCCATGCTGTTTTTCAGAATAGCTACCTCGTTGGGCAATGCGGACCACCAGAACTCCCAGAACTTGTGCCCGATTAATTCCTCGCGCTTATGACCCGAGGCCTCAACGGCGGCGCGATTCGCGTCGATGATGGTTCCATCCGGTGTCAGCAGTAAGAGGAATGAATAGGTTTGGCTGAATGCGGCTCGCAGCTGAGATTCGCGCTGCCGCAACCTCTCTTCGATGCGTTTTCGCTCGGTGACATCACGAGCAATTTTTGAAGCCCCGATAATCCTGCCGCTCGAATCTCGAACGGGAGATACGGTGAGAGAAATGTTCAGCCTCTCACCGGACTTGGTCATGCGTACGGTTTCGTAGTGCTCGATCCGTTCGCCATTTCGCAGTCGCCTGATAATTTGCTTTTCTTCGTCCTGCAATTCCGGCGGGATGATAATCGTAATCGGCCTTCCAACCGCTTCTTCGGGAGAAAATCCAAAGATCCGTTGCGCCCCCGCATTCCAGCTCCCGATGATTCCATTCAGATTTTTTGAGACGATCGCGTCGTCAGAGGATTCCACGATCGCGGCGAGCTTATATCGTGCCTCTTCGCCTTCCCGGCGTGCGCTTATGTCTTCCGCAACCGAAATAAAATGCTTCAACTGTCCGCTTTCGCTTCGGGCGCCGGAAACGGTCAAATTTACCCATATGGTGGATCCATCTTTTCGAATGTACCGTTTCTCCATCGAATAGGTGTCCAGCGCGCCACTCTTCACCTGTTCGCCTCGAGAAACATCTTGTCCAACATCCTCCGGGTGAGTGATCTCCTGAAAGGTCATCTTTAGTAACTCGTCTTTGCTATAACCGGTAATCTCAGCGAGCTTGTCGTTCACGCGTAAGAACCGGCCGCCGGGGCTGACCTGCGCAACCCCCAATGCTGCCAGTTCGAATGTGGACCGGTATAGCTGTTCGCTCTCGCGCAGGGCCTGCTCTAAGGCCGCGCTCCGCTGCAAAATCTCTTTGGAATCGATAGGAGTGTTTCGGTCCTGCTCAGACATTGCTCGTTCAAAAAACGGTTGTCGGCGACTCACGCATTCCAGGGCGGCCAGCAAGTCGCGCGCGATGGACGATTTCACAACGTAACCGCGAGCGCCCGCCTTGAAGGCTTGGCGAACCATCTCCGGAGAATCGTGCTGGCTGAGAATCAATATTTCAGAATCGGGAAGCGCTGCATGTATCTGATGTGCGGCTTCCAGGCCATTCAGACGCGGCATGCTGACATCCATCACGACGACATCCGGATTCAACGCTTGCGCTTTCTCTACGGCATCCTGCCCGTCAACTGCCTCGCCGCACACGTCGTAATTCGAATGACTTTGGATGAGGGAACGGACGCCTCGACGGACGACTTCATGGTCATCGACTACCAGCACCCGCATAGTTGCTTTCCCGCACATGTCCGCCAGGGGAGCTCAGACATAGGGTTTCATCATACTTAGACTCTGATCGGCGCCCGATACTGTGAATCCTGTAGATCAAGGGTCGCGGGCGGAGACAAGTCGCTCCGGGAATAAGTTCAAATCCGGGAAGTGGCCTCGGTTCGTAGCTGTTCCCAGACTTGCAAGACCTGCTCACGAGTCCGATCGAGAGCGCCGGAGTTATCGATTACAAAATCGGCAGCCTTGATTTTTTCAGCTTCGCGCAGTTGCGCGGCCATCCGGCGCTCGACTTCTTTCCGGGCAACTTCGATTCCTAATCCATGGCGCGCCGCGAAGCGAACGACACGTTGCTCGTCGCTACAAGTAACAACGATCAGCCGGTCAAATCTTTTCGCAGCTCCCGCCTCGAGTATGAGTGCCGCTTCAACAATCGCCACCGCACGCGGGTCTTGTCGCCCCATCTGTTCCATCCACTCTTCCTGGCTTCGAATTACCGCCGGGTGCACGATGCGGTTCAGCTCGTCAATGCGGGAGGGGGTCTGGGATGTCTTAAGAGTCGCCGACCCGCCGCCTGAACCAAAAGCTGCGTCCGCGAGCTTCGCCCGATTCACGCTGAGATCGGGATCAAGAATTCCGCCTCCGAAGTGGCGAACCACCTGGTTGTAGACCGGCTGACCGGGGAGCATCAGTTCATGCGCGATGCGGTCCGCCTGGACGAGATAGGCGCCCAGCGCAACAAACATTTCGCCGACAACCGATTTGCCCGATGCGATGCCGCCCGTTAAGCCCACCTTCAGCACGAAGGCACCCACCAGAAGGCGGACGGCAAACGAACCGAACAGTACGAGAAGAGATGAAGCTTCGGAAGCTTTTTCTCAGCGCACTCGGCGTTTTCGGCGGTGGAATTGCTCTTCAGGCGCGTGTTAGCTCCGGTATGCGGCTGCCGCGACGCATCTTCGCGGCCCTTACCGTGTTGTACATGAGCATCGCTATCGTCAGCGGACCGACCCCACCCGGAACGGGCGTGAGCGCTCCCGCAATCTCAGCTACCTCAGGATGCACGTCACCGACCAGGGTCGACCCTTTGGTCCGGAAAGTCTGCTCGCGCTTCGCATTACTAGTCGAACCGCCGCCGAAGAGGCGCTGAAACTCCGCCGGGTCCGTCACCTTGTTCATGCCAACGTCAATCACCGTTGCCCCGGGTTTCACGAAGTCGCGGGTGATCATTCCGGCCCGGCCGATCGCGGCTACCAGAATATCCCCGCGGCGGCAGACTTCCGGCAGATCCCGCGTTTTCGAATGGCAAACCGTGACAGTCGCATTGGAATTGAGCAAAAGCATGGCCGCGGGTTTGCCGACGATGTCGCTACGCCCCACGACGACGGCTTCCTGTCCCGCAACGGGAATCTGGCTACGCTTCAGGATCTCGATTACTCCCGCCGGCGTACACGGAACCAGTCCGGGGCGCTGAGTGGACAGGAATCCTACGTTGACGGGATGGAAGCCGTCCACATCCTTGGCTGGATCGACCGCCATCAGTACCTGCTTGGAGTCCACTTGCGCCGGGAGAGGCAACTGCACCAGGATGCCGTCAATTTCGTCGCGCCGGTTGAGTTCGTGAATCAGAGCCAGCAGTTGGCCGGTAGTCGCAGTCTCGGACGGCGTGTGCTGCTCGCTGTATATCCCGACTTCCTCAGAAGCTTTCACTTTGCCGCGCACATAGATTTCTGAAGCCGGATTATGGCCGACCAGGACGACGGCCAAACCCGGTCGAACTCCAGCCGCCGCCATACCCCTGACTTCCGCAGCCACTTCAGTGCGGATGTCGTTCGCGATTCGGGTGCCATCGAGGATTCGGGCAGGCATAGGCTCCGGGTTGAACTGTTGGGCTTCGTCTAAAATCTTACACCGGCGCGAGCGCCGAGCGCTGCCGGGTCTAACAGATTTTCGATAGTGACAGCCACGGCTCACCGAAGGCGTAGAATGTTCCGCATGATTGCCAAAGATTTACTGGAGATTTTGGTTTGTCCGGCATGCAAGCAAGCTCTCGAATACCGTCCAAATCCGGAGACCTTGAAGTGCACAAAATGCCACCGCGTGTACCCGGTAAAGGACGACATCCCCATCATGCTGGTCGATGAGGCCACGATCGAGAGCGTCTAATTCCGTTCGCTCGCCCACTCTGTGCGCCCGAATTCGTTGCTCGCCGTGGGTCCTCGTCCTTGCAGAGCCTATAAGGCTGTCGCATTCCCGCCCAGAATGACACTCCGTGTCAGTATTGAGACCTTCCGGGTACCTCGGAGACCTTACCGAAGTGGGCAGGATTCCACTACCCTGCCTGCAACTTCCTCCTTTCAGAAGGGTTTATGAATCTAAACCGGCTTACCGGACGTATATCAAAGTAACCGGCGACTGCGGCAGCAGAATTGCATGCAACTTCAATAGCTGCCGATGAGTCTAATGAGTAATTGTGGTTAGGTAGGTCGGAGTCGGAGGTGATGACGGCCATGTTTGAAAATGCGATGAACATACAGGTAAAGAACGATAAAGACAGGTTTACGGCGACCGAGCTTGCAGCCCTACGCAGCGATCTGCTGCAGGGCGGCATGATCGATTCCTACGAGGCCGCCGAATTGCTCCAGGTTTTCTTGATGGGGCGGGGCTACGGGGTTTCTCCAAAAGCGGCACTGGATGCCGCTGGCCGAGTCGAGATGGCCGGGTGCGCCCTTCCCGTGCTGCAATACGAACTTGAGAACCTCGCGATGGTTATGTAATAGAACCGGGGGAGTAATCCCGCAGCAGCGGATTTGACATTCTGGACCGGCCGGTCGAACGAGATTGACCGATTCAGTTCCACGTAAAGAGAGCCGGGCCAACCAGCCCGGCTTTGTGGCGTTTGCCCAATCTTGAGTTTTACCGTGCTAGGTTCGGTCCTACTCCCTATTCGTAGCGGAGGCTCTCAACCGGGTCAAGCTGCGCCGCCCGCGCCGCTGGCACGGTGCCAAAGATTATCCCCACCACCGAAGAAACGACAATCGCAATGATCGCCGACAGGCCGTTGATCGGAACGCGATACTCGGTGAGGAATCGGACCGAGTAAGGGATGGCGTAGCCGATAACGATGCCGACGAAGCCTCCGATGAGCGAAATAAGAATGGCCTCGGCCAGAAACTGGAAACGGATTTCCCGGTTCGTCGCTCCAATAGCCTTTCGGATCCCGATCTCCCGGATGCGCGAAGTCACTGTCGCCAGCATGATATTCATGATTCCAATCCCGCTCACCAGCAAGGTAACCATGGAAATCAGAAGCAACACCCAGGTCAGGCCAGTCGCAATACGATCGGCCATCGCCAAGAGCGCGGTGAGGTTTGAGACGTCGTAAACCGACTCCGAGCGGTGCCGCGACTGCAGTACGCGTTTGATCTGAGCCGTCGCCGGGATCACCATCGATGGATCTTCCATGGAAAAATACAAAAGCTTGACGCTGGGAATCTCCATAAAATAGCGGCTTACGGAATACGGAATCAGCATCGTGTTATCGACGATTTCTGATTGCCCAAAGGTTTCCACGCGCTCCTTGAAAGTCCCGATAATGGTGAAGGGCAGCCCGTTGAGCTTGATGATTTTGCCCACCGCCGCTTGCGAAGATCCGTAAAGCTCAATCGCCATTTTCTCGGTGATCACTCCAACCTTATTGTGGGCCTGAGAATCCTCCTGATCGAAAAACCTTCCCGATGGGACGACGAGGTTGCGCACCCGCAGATAGTCGGGGCTTACTCCGAGAATGGTAACGTCCTTCTCTTTGCCGTTGCCTACCGGTACGCGATCTGAAAGTTGTGTCACCGGGGACGAAGCAAGAATGCCGGGAACAACTTCCTGAACTGCCTTCATGTCGTCGATGGTAAGCGGGTCCGTATTGGAGTTGCTGATGTGCGGCGCCCCGCCCAGGTATTCCGCCCAAATCTCGTTCGTCCCGATCGCCTGAATCTGGTTGAGAACAAATTGTCGGCCTGTCATGCCAATCGTGACGACTAGGATGAGCGAGGCCGTTCCAATCACCATGCCGAGCGCGGTCAGAATGAATCGCACCTTATTACTGCAAAAAGTGTCGTAGGCAAACGCGATGATTTCGCCAAAGGCCATCTTCGGCCTAAGGCGGTCGGGCATAAGAGCAGCAGCCATGTGAATTTATGCTACGTAGCGGATACGAAAGGCGCAAGCGCCTGTCCGGGAACCAAGGAGTAGAGAGTAAAGAATTGTAAGTACAGAGACTCTGAATGTTCTGTTATGGCAGAGTATAGTCAGTCCGCAGCATCCACTGGAGCGAATGGCATACCCCCTGACAACAGTTTCCGAGCGCGATACGCGCAAACCGAATTCACTGTTGTGGATGGTAGTCGTCGCTTTGGTGCTGCGGCTCGTGGTGATGTGTTTTCTCTATCCCGAAAGGACGGACCCCACTCGAGATCATTGGCGCTTTGGCGGCGAAGCGGGCAGGATTGCGCGGTCCATCGTGCAGGGAGAAGGTTTCAGCAATCCTCTGTTTGGCAAGACGGGCCCAACTGCATGGCTCGCTCCTGTTTTCCCCTATCTCCTGGCGGGGATTTTTAAGCTACTCGGCGTCTATACCAAAGCCTCGGCGATCGCCGCTCTCGCACTGGACTGCTTCTTCTCGGCGCTGACCTGCATCCCGATTTACTTCATCGCTAAAAGACATTTTGGCGAGACCACGGGTCAATGGGCTGGTTGGTCCTGGGCGTTTTTCCCGTATGCAATTTTTTTCTCGGCAGATTTCATCTGGGCGACAACGCTGACCACGTTGCTGATGACTCTTGTATTCCTCTCCGCTCTACACATCGAGAGGTCCTCTTCCGTGTTGCATTGGGTGGGGTTCGGTGCGCTTAGCGGTTTCGGAGGTTTGACCGATCCGGTAGTGATGTCCGTAGCGCCGTTTCTGGGAGCATGGGCCTGCTACCGTCTATACAGCAGCGGCCGCCGCTGGCTGGCTCCGGGCATTGGTGCTGTCTTGGCGGTGACACTCGTCGTCGCGCCCTGGTTTATTCGAAACTACGAAATATTTCATAAATTTATTCCGTTCCGCAGCTGTCTTGGTCTCGAAGTTTATTTCGGCAATAATCAGGATTCCTGGCACTGGGGCCCTCCGGGCTATCATCCGTCGGACAACGAAAACGAGTGGCGGGAGTATCAGCAACTCGGCGAGATCGCCTATACGCAAAAGAAGTTTCACGAAGGACTGTCATTTATCAATTCGCACCGTCTGTTGTACGCGCAGCAGACCCTGCGCCGAATAGTTTACTTGTGGACGGGTTTCTGGAGCTTGAGCCGCCGATATCTGCAGGAAGAGCCGGCTGATCCATTTAACATAATTTTCTGCACCGGCCTAACTATCTTGACTTTGATTGGCCTTCGCCAGGCATGGCTTTTGAACCCACACATTGCCATGCCTTACCTGCTGGTATTTCTATTCTTTCCGATAATTTATTATTTGACGCACCCGGAAGACTATTATCGTCGGCCCATCGATCCTCAATATGTTGTGCTAGCCGCCTACGCGGTCGCTTCATGGGTTGCAGAACGGAAGGTAAGGCTAGCGGCTATCCGGACGCAAGTTGCGACCCCAACGATCAAGTGAGCGAAATTCCTCCTGACAAACACAAGCCGCTGAACTTTCTCTGGCTCTTCTTGCTGACAGTGGGGGCATTCCTGGTTCAGGGTTACCATCCCTTCGCCGAGGATGCGGAAATTTACCTGCCGGGCGTAGAGAAAATCCTGCACCCGGAATTATTTCCGGTCGGACGCGAATTTTTCCTGTCCCACGCCAAGCTGACATTTTTCCCCAATCTTTTTGTTCTTTCTCTGCGCATAAGTCACTTGCCGATGGAAGTCGGTCTGTTCGTGTGGCACGTAGCATCCATTTTTCTGCTGCTCCTCGCCTGTTGGGAGTTGTCCGGTCTTTTTTTCTCCAGCGCCAGAGCGCGGTGGGGCGGAGTCTGTCTCGTGGCGGCGTTGCTGTCGATCCCGGTCTCAGGCACGGCGCTCTACATCATGGATCAGTACTTGAACCCGCGGAATCTGGCTGCGTTCGCCGGAATATTCATGCTGGCGCGAACCTTGGAGAAGAAATACGTCCGCGCTCTCCTGTGGCTCGTTTTTGCTGCCTGCCTGCATCCGCTGATGTGGGTCTATCCCTTTTCATTCTGCCTCCTGTTTGTAGTGATGGAGAGATTGCAGAGTTATTGGAAGCGCACGCATCCAGCCGCGCTCGCCGCATTGTTCTGGTTGCGAATGCCGCTGGCGCCGGCGCCTACCTCCGCTTACCATGAAGCTGCAAAACGCCACGCCTACCATTACATTCAGAATTGGCAGTGGTACGAGTTGCTGGGAATCGTTGCCCCGCTCATTTTGTTTTGGTGGTTCGCCCGGATCGCGCGGCACCGGCAATGGCGCATGGTCGAGCGCGTGAGTCGCGCCTTTATCGTCTACGGCTCGATCTACCTGATCGAAGCGCTCGCATTTGACCTTCCCGCGCGTTTTGAAGCCTTGGCCCGCCTGCAGCCTCTTCGCAGCCTGCATTTCGAGTACATCGTAATGTTCGTCATGATGGGCGGTTTTCTCGGGGAGTATGTGCTCCAAGACCGCATCTGGCGCTGGTTGCTCTTATTCATCCCCTTGAGCGTGGGGATGTTCCTGGCGCAGCGGGCACTTTTTTCCGCGAGTGCGCATCTGGAATGGCCGGGTCGCGCATCCAAAAATCCATGGTCGCAAGCCTTTGTTTGGATTCGGCGCAACACCCCGGTGGACGCGGTTTTCGCTCTCGATCCCTACTATATGGATATTGCGGGCGAAGACAATGTTGGATTTCGTTGCCTGGCTGAGCGGAGCCGTCTGGCCGACGGAGTGAAAGACAATGGCGTAGTCAGCATGTTTCCGTCGTTGGCCGAAGAATGGTGGGGCCAAGTAGAGGATCAGACTCCATGGAAAAAGTTTGGTCCAGCGGATTTCGCGCGGCTGAAAACTAAGTATCGCGTGGACTGGGTAGTGGTGCAACCACCGCAAGGCACGGGCCTCCATTGCCCTTATCAGAACGATGCTGTCCAAGTTTGCCAGGTTCCTTAATTCCGGGTTCCTTAATTGAAGATGAAAGAAAAAGAAGACGACAGGTATCCAGAAAATCGACGTTTGGACAGCCAGCCTTTTGCACATTTATAGGCTAACAATCGTAGTTAGGAGAAATTTTCTCGAATGTCGACCGCCCAAGCAGTTCAGGAGCGTTTTCAGGACACAGACCGCATGTTTCCCTACGAGAAGTGGACGCCGCGATTGCCCGCTTTAGCAAGACGATACCGTGAGAACACGCCTTGCCCGCACATTATGCTACAGGATTTTCTCGCGCCCTCGACTGCTCTGGCGATGGCCGTGCAATTTCCCCAGGCCGCCAGCGACGCTTGGACGCAATACAAACACGCCAACGAAAACAAGTTGGGAATGGCGAAGCGCCAGCTCTTTCCCCCGGCCCTCGCCGCCGTAACCGACGAACTGAACTCCCCGGAGTTCGCCGCCTGGGTCTCGCAATTAACCGGAATCCCGAATCTGATGTCGGATCCAATGCTCGAGGGCGGCGGTCTGCACCAGTCGGGACCGGGCGGATATTTAAACGTGCATACGGATTTTTCCCTGCACCACTTCCATACCCACTGGCGCCGGCGCGTGAACTTGATTCTCTATCTGAATCCTGGATGGCGCGATGAGTGGGGTGGAGCGCTCGAGCTCTGGGAACAGAAGATGGTGCGCTGTGCTGCGAAATACTCCCCCATGCTGAATCACGCTCTCATTTTCACCACGGATGAGCGTTCCTTGCACGGATTTCCAGACCCGCTCACTTGCCCCAAGGGCGTATCGCGAAAAAGCCTGGCTCTGTACTACTACACAGTTGAGAACGATAAAAAAAGCACAGGACACTCCACTGATTATTTTGCGCGGCCTCAGGACGGCCGGCGAAAGTCGGCGATGATCTGGTTGGATAAGAAGGCGGTCGATCTCTATTCGCGTGCCAAAGCGCGCTTCGGATTCTCTGATGCCTTCGCCAGCAAAGTCCTGGGATTTTTGTCCGGAAAAAAGTAAGCTCGAAAGGCGGCTGCGAAACAGAAGCTGCTCTAAGCTGGACGCACCGTTCGGCGGGCGTAATACGTGGGATATCCAGCCTCAAGCTTGCGCCCCCGATCGCTAAATCGCGGCAAATGGATCAATCCAAACCTCTGTAACGCAAATTGCAAAGTTGTGGCCAGCACCCCGAAACCGTACTTCACGCTGCGGCGGAAGTTAATAGACGACGCCTCTCTGAAATACTTGGTAGGACACGAAACTTCTCCGATGCGAAAACCAAAGTGCACGCATTGCGCCAGCATCTGATTGTCAAAAACAAAATCGTCGGAGTTTTCGAGCAGCGGCAGCTCGGTTAACACTTGCCGGCTGAAGGCACGATATCCCGTGTGATACTCCGAAAGCTTCACCCGCAGAAATAAATTCTCGAATGCGGTAAGCAGCCGGTTGGAAATATATTTGTAGATCGGCATTCCCCCGAGCAGCGCCGTGCCGCCGATAATGCGTGACCCCAGCACCACATCGTAAACCCCGTAAGCCACCATACTGGCCATGGCTGTAATCAGATGCGGCGTGTACTGGTAATCAGGATGAAGCATGATGACCACATCAGCGCCCGCAGCTAGAGCCTCGCGGTAACAGGTCTGCTGGTTGCGGCCGTAACCATAGTTGCGATCATGCTGAAAAACCTGCAGGCCAAGCCGGCGCGCCAGATCTACTGTGCGATCGGAACTGCGGTCGTCGACAAGAATACGAATATCCACCAGATCCGGGAGTTCGCCCACTGTAACTGCCAGTGTTTTCTCCGCATTGTAAGCGGGCATTACGACCGCGATGCGTTTCCCATTAATCATTCGTATGACTTCTATGATACCTGAGATCGGAGAGGTCAGGCTCCATTTTGCAGGCTCTATTCTAAATAGATGCGCTCTGCATTGCGCGGGAGGCTTGCTCCCACGCGCATGCTGTGAAAAACTAGATTTTCAGGATTCGCTGTCGCACGTGAGTGCGCTTGATTCGATCCATAGCAATGTCGACAAGAAAAACGCTTTTCGAAAAAATCTGGGACGCCCATCTAGTGGCGCGGCCGAGCGATCGGTCTCCCATCATTTACATCGATCTACATCTGGTTCACGAAGTAACGTCACCGCAAGCCTTTGACGGTTTGCGAGTCGCTGGAAGAAAAGTACGTCAGCCGTCGCGGACCGTTGCCACCGTTGACCACAATATTCCCACCGAACCGCGCGGGACTCCAATCACGGATTTGATTGCCGCAAAACAAATTGCCGCGCTGCAGACCAACTGCAAGGAATTCGGAGTGCGCCTTTTCGACATGGACTCGCCGGAGCAGGGCATCGTCCATGTGATCGGGCCGGAACTGGGACTGACCCAGCCGGGGATGACCATCGTCTGCGGCGATAGCCACACCAGCACTCATGGCGCCTTCGGAGCGTTGGCCTTTGGCATTGGCACGTCGGAAGTCGAACACGTTCTCGCCACGCAATGCCTCGCGCAACAGAAGCCGAAGACGATGAAGATCGACGTGCGTGGTCGTTTGCCCGAGGGCGTAGCGGCGAAAGATCTGGCTCTCGGAATCATCGGACAAATCGGCACCGACGGCGCGAGTGGTCACGTAATCGAATACACCGGACCCGCGGTCCGCGGGCTTTCGATGGAAGGCCGCATGACGCTGTGCAACATGAGCATCGAAGCTGGTGCCCGCGCGGGAATGGTCGCACCGGATGAAACCACGTTTGCTTATGTCCGGGGAAAAAAGTTCTCTCCGCAAGAGGGTGACTGGGAAACAGCAGTTCAATACTGGCGGAGCCTCCCAAGCGACGAAGACGCAACGTTCGACAAGGTTGTGGATATCGATGCGGCGCAGCTTTCTCCGTTCGTCACCTGGGGAACGAATCCAGGAATGGTGGCTCCGGTTACGGGCCGCGTGCCCGAGACCAGCGCCTTAAAGGAATCCGACCGCCGCGCGACCGAGTTAGCTCTGCAGTACATGGGCCTAGAGTCGGGGAAGCGCATCGAAGACATTGGCATCGAACGCGTCTTTATCGGATCCTGCACGAACTCGCGGCTTGAGGATCTGCGCGCCGCAGCGCGCGTCGCCAAAGGCCATCACGTAAGCTCGAAAGTTCGGGCGATGGTTGTGCCGGGATCACAAGCCGTGAAGCGCGCGGCGGAGCAGGAAGGCTTGCATCAGATTTTTCTCGACGCCGGCTTCGAGTGGCGGGAGTCGGGGTGCTCGATGTGTTTGGGAATGAATCCGGACATTTTACAACCAGGCGAGCGCTGCGCCTCCACCAGCAACCGGAACTTTGAAGGCCGGCAAGGGCGTGGCGGCAGAACCCACCTGGTCAGTCCTATGATGGCTGCTGCAGCGGCGATTGCCGGGCACTTTACAGATATTCGAAACTGGAACTTTCAATAACGATAACGTCAATGGCGCTGACAACCAGAATGAGTCCAGGGAATTTTCTATGAATCCATTTCGCATCCATCGCGGCCGCGTAGTTCCTCTCGACCGCGTGAACGTCGATACCGACCAGATCATTCCCAAGCAGTTCCTGAAGCGAATTGAACGCACCGGCTTCGGCCAGTTTTTATTTTACGATTGGCGATTCGCTGCGGACGGAAAGAAAAACTCCGATTTCATCCTGGACGATCCGCGTTACGCAGGTGCCAGTATTCTGGTTGCGGGAAAGAATTTCGGGTGTGGCTCCTCGCGAGAGCATGCGGTATGGGCCCTGGCCGACTTCGGTTTTCGCGCCGTCATTTCTTCTTCGTTCGCAGACATCTTCGCCAACAACAGTACAAAGAACGGGTTTCTTACCGTACGCCTGACCGACGCCGAAATCGCGGAATTGATGCGGCGAGCCCGTGAGATGCAAGACTACCGACTAACCATTGACCTGGAACAATGCGAAGTGCGAGACGACCGTGGATTCTCTGCCAAGTTTTCCGTCGACAACTTTGTGCGGCATTGCCTGCTCGATGGGCTCGATGATATTGGACTGACTCTGCAGCATGAAGCGGAGATCACGGCCTACGAAGAGCTTCATCGCGCGCCCTCTGCCATGCAGGCGCCGCTATTGGCCACGCGCAGCTCGAAAACGAGTAAAGATTTGTAAAACTTCAGGCTGACGCTTGACCAGCTGCGACGGCGCAGTTGATGCTTGACGAGTAGGGTTCCACGGTTACATCTGCGTTCCGGTTCCTGACTGCGTCCTCCAGCCGGAGGACCTTGGCGTAAGACAATCTGTCGCTTTTCCGCGCAGAGGTACCGCGACCGTTTCCAAATGAGAACGTCTAATGAATGACACTCTGTTCTTGTGAAGTCGCATCCGAACGTGAAAATGTGAATATGATTGCTTCGAGTTTGTCTCAAGGTACATCTCTACTCTCTCGGCGTCTCCGCTTTGCGCTTGCGCTCGCCCTGCTGGGAATTGGCGCGTCTTTCTCTGGATGCAGCACCGCAGATTCCAAGCAGCAGAAAGCGCAAGCCGCGGCCGGGCGCTCGGAATCCGTCGCGGTTGCCAAAGTAGAACAACAAGACGTTCCCGTTTATCTGGTTGGATTAGGTTCCGTGACTGCGTTTTACACGGCGAACATAAAGAGCCGCGTCGACGGACAGATCATGCGGGTCAATTTTCAGGAAGGGCAGACCGTTAAAGAGGGCGACCTGTTGATCGTCATCGATCCTCGGCCTTATCAGGTCCAGCTCGAGCAGATGCAAGCTCAGCTCTTCAAGGATCAGGCGTCTCTGCGCGATGCGCGATTAAATCTGGACCGCTATACCACGCTGATTCCCTCCGGCAGCATTGCCCAGCAGCAAGTGGATACGCAAAAATCCACAGTCGATCAACTCGATGGCCAGGTGCGGACCGATCAAGCGCAGATCGATAACGCAAAACTACAGCTTGTGTATTGCAATATCACTGCTCCTTTCACCGGCCGCGTCGGCCTGCGCCAGGTGGACCCAGGGAATATCGTTCACGCAACCGATACCACTCCCATGCTGATCCTCACTCAATTGCAACCGATCGGAGTGATCTTCACCCTGCCCGAGGACCAGCTTCCCCTCGTCGCGCAGCACATGAAAAATTCCACCCTTGCTGTAGAAGCCTATAGCCGCGACAATCAAACTAAGCTCGCGACCGGAAAACTTCTGACCATCGACAACCAAATCGATCAGACAACCGGCACCGCCAAGCTGAAAGCCGTTTTCGATAACAAAGACAACCAGCTTTGGCCCAATCAGTTCGTGAACGCAAACTTGCTGCTTGAAACTCGCAAACACAGCACCGTATTGCCAACAGCAGCCGTGTTGCACGGTCCCCAGGGTGCATTCGTTTATGCCGTGAAGCCGGATAACACAGTGGAAGCCCGCACCATTGCAGTTTCGCTTACTCAGGGCAATACCACGGTGGTTGCCAGCGGCATTAATCCCGGGGACATGGTGGTGACGGACGGCCAGGACAAACTCCAAACCGGCAGCAGGATTGAGCCTCGCAATATAAATCCAGCCAACGCTCCCAACGGAAAAAATGGCGGCGTCACGCAGGCCTCGGCGACACCAATCTCATGAGCCCTTCACGCTTATTCATTCTCCGTCCAGTGGCCACCACGCTGTTGATGATCGGCGTGCTGCTGGTGGGATGGGTTGCGTTCCTGCAGCTGCCGGTCTCTGCTCTGCCTGAAGTCGATTATCCAACCATTCAGGTCGTAACGTTCTATCCCGGCGCAGATCCCGATGTGATGGCTTCCTCGGTGACTTCTCCGCTGGAGCGCCAGTTCGGCCAGGTTCCCGGACTGAGCCAGATGACCTCCACCAGTTCATTCGGCAGTTCTGTGATCACACTGCAGTTTGCGCTGGACCAGAACATCGACGTGGAAGAACAGCAGGTGCAAGCTGCCGTCAATGCAGCCGCAACATATCTGCCCACCGATCTGCCGAATCCTCCTATTTACAACAAAGTAAATCCCGCCGATTCTCCCATCCTCACGTTGGCGCTCACCTCAACCTCGCTGCCTCTTTCCAAGGTCGAGGATCTCGCCGACACTGCGCTGGCACAGAAAATTTCGCAGCTGCCTGGCGTCGGCCTGGTTTCGATCAGCGGCGGACAGAAGCCCGCCGTGCGCGTACAAGTCAATCCGACCGCGCTCGCTTCCTACGGGTTAAGCCTGGAGGATGTTCGCACCGCCCTGGCCGAAGCGAATGTAGATCAAGCCAAGGGCGTCATCGACGGCGCGCGGCAGTCGTATACGATCGGCGCCAACGACCAACTCTTTACCAGCGCACAATATAAGCCGATTGTCGTTGCCTATCGCAATGGCGCACCCGTGCGCTTGAGCGACGTCGCCAACGTAATTGACGGCACGGAGAACGATCTGCTCGCGGCCTGGATGAATCAGACTCCAGCCGTCATCGTAAACATCCAGCGCCAGCCCGGCGCCAACATCATCAGCGTCGTCGACCGCATCAAGAAACTCCTGCCACAGTTGCAGGCTTCCCTTCCTTCAGCGGTCAACGTTCAGATTCTTACTGACCGCACCACCACGATTCGCGCATCCGTTAAAGACGTTGAGTTCGAGTTGGCGCTGACCATCGTTCTTGTGGTCATCGTTATTTTCTTTTTCCTGCGAAACCTGCGGGCCACCTTCATTCCCAGTGTTGCAGTCCCGCTCTCGATCGTGGGGACGTTCGGCGTGATGTACTTGCTCGGCTACAGCCTGAACAATCTCACTCTCATGGCGTTAACCATCTCCACCGGCTTCGTGGTGGATGACGCCATCGTCATGATTGAAAATATCGACCGCTATCTCGAGGCCGGAGACTCTCCCTTGGACGCCGCGCTCAAGGGATCAGGTCAGATCGGTTTCACCATCGTCTCGCTCACCGTCTCGCTCATCGCCGTGCTGATCCCGCTGTTGTTCATGGGTGATATTGTCGGCCGCTTGTTCCGTGAGTTCGCTGTCACCTTGGCGGTGACCATTCTCGTCTCGGCAGGAGTTTCTCTGAGCCTCACGCCGATGATGTGCGCCAAGCTGCTCAAGCATCGCAAAGAAGGCGAGAAGGGCCGCTTCTACGAGGTCACGGAAGATTATTACAACCGGGTGATTGCATTCTACGGCCGCACCGTGAAATGGGTACTGAAACACCAGACCGCCACTTTGTTCGTGACCTTTGGAACGCTGGTTCTAACCCTGGTTCTCTATGTGGTCGTTCCCAAAGGATTCTTCCCGGTGCAGGATACCGGCGTAATTCTTGGCATTTCAGAAGCACCGGACAACATCTCCTTCGACGCGATGTCGCAACGCCAACAGGAGCTGGCAAAAGTAATCCTCAAAGACAAAGATGTCGAGAGCCTGTCCTCGTTCATCGGTGTGGATGGTACGAACACGACTCCCAACAGCGGGCGCATTCAGATCAATCTGAAGCCACGCGACGAGCGAAAAGACGACGCTTCCGCGATCATTCGTCGTTTGCAGCCCGAGCTGGCGCAAGTGGACGGAATCACCCTCTACATGCAACCTGTGCAGGACTTGACCGTGGAAGACCGCGTGAGCCGCACCCAGTTTCAATATTCCATCGAGGATGCGGACGCGCAGGAACTCGCGAAATGGACCCCGAAACTGGTTGCTCGCTTGCGAGCCGCTCCGGAACTGCGCGACGTGGCTACCGACCAGCTCAACGGCGGCCTGAAGACAAACCTCACAATCGACCGCGATACCGCGTCGCGGCTGGGTATCCTCCCGCAAGCCATCGATAACACGCTCTATGACGCCTTCGGTCAGCGCCTGGTCTCAACAATTTTCACCCAGTTGAATCAGTACCACGTAGTGCTGGAAGTCCTGCCGAGTTTCGCCAAAACTCCAGACGCGATGAACGATGTCTATGTGCGCCCCAGCAGCACAATTCCAAACTCCGGGGCGCCCACCGCTAACGCAGCCACCGCGACCACCAGCGGAAATCCCGTTCCGCTTTCAACATTTGTTCGCATGCAATCGATCAGTACTTCTCTTGCCGTCAACCATCAGGGACAATTCCCCGTGGTCACGCTTTCATTCAACCTTGCTCCCGGCGCTTCACTCGGCGAGGCTACGAAAGCTATCGAGCGGGCGGAAAAAGACATCCAGTTGCCACCCAGTATTCACTCGGCATTTCAAGGCACTGCGGCCGCATTTCAGAATTCGCTTTCCAGCGAGCCGTTTCTGATTCTCGCCGCCATTATCACGGTGTACATCGTTCTGGGAGTGTTGTATGAGAGCTACATCCACCCCATCACGATTCTCTCCACGCTTCCTTCCGCCGGCGTAGGCGCGATTTTGGCTCTGCAGATTACCGGCAACGATCTCACTGTGGTAGCGCTCATAGGCATCATTCTGCTGATCGGTATCGTAAAAAAGAACGCCATCATGATGATCGACTTCGCTCTCGAAGCCGAACGCGACCAGCACAAGCCGCCGGAAGAAGCGATATTCCAAGCCTGTCTGCTGCGCTTCCGTCCGATCATGATGACTACGATGGCAGCGCTGTTAGGCGGTTTGCCATTGGCCTTGGGCTCGGGGACAGGCGCAGAGTTGCGGCGTCCTTTGGGCATCACCATCGTAGGCGGCTTGATTCTCAGCCAGTTGCCCACGCTCTACACCACCCCAGTGGTGTACTTGTGGTTCGATCGGTTGGGACACCGCTTTGCGAAATATAAAATTGGCAACCCGATTCCTCAAGAGCTTCCCGGCGATTAGGC
>DASRWO010000043.1:0-13974 GCA_035654555.1 Candidatus Deferrimicrobiaceae bacterium
TGCTGGAAAAAGTTTCGTCGCTGCGCCGCATCGTCAAAAAACCAGAGCGTTGGGACCGCATCGCGCAACTCGCCGCCACGCACGGCGAGAAGCTTCCTCCAGATCCCGATTCCAAAGCCCTCAACGATTTTCTAGTGAAGCGCAAAGCGGCTGACCCGGACCATTTTGCTGATCTCTCGCTGGCCGTGATCAAATTGATCGGTCCGGGAGAATACGTCCTCGAGCGCCCCGGCGATCCCTCAGGCGGGCACTTCGGTCTAGCGGTGCAGGATTACACTCACTCCACTGCTCCCAACCGCCGCTTCCCAGATATCGTCACCCAGCGTCTGATCAAGGCTCTGCTCGCGGGACAGGCCACGCCTTATTCCGATGACGAACTTACGGCCATCGCTGCAAACTGTACCGCGAAAGAAAACGCGGCCCGCAAAGTCGAGCGCGAAATGTCCAAGCGTCTCGCCGCTGTCGCTATGCAAAATCAAATCGGCGCTATCTTCGAAGCCATCGTGACCGGCGTTACGCCGCACGGCACCTTCGTCCGCGCCCTGCAACCTCGCGTAGAAGGTTTATTAGCACAAGGCGCCCAGGGGCTAGATGTGGGAGACAAACTCCGCGTCAAACTGATTCGAACCGACATTCTGCACGGATTTATCGACTTCGCACGCGCCTGAGTCACGAATCGTCCCGCAAGTGGTCATCAAGCAAGACAATATCCGCAGGTTAGACCCTCAGCTATCTTTGCTCAAGGACGTTCGTGTGGAGAACAGGCGGGAACGATTTGATCGAATGGCGCAAACTCGTTTGCGGCGTGATGATCGTTGTTGCACCTGCATCTTTAATGGCCCAAAGCATGGACCGTGGCCTGCTTCATAGTGATGGTGGAACTTGGCTGAATGGCAGTCCGGCGCCTGCAGTCTCTGCAATCTTCCCCGATTCGCTCGTCCAGACCAGGGCTGGCCACAGTGCCCGAATTAATGTGGAGGGCTCAACTGTATTGATTGGCTCCGAAACGATTGTCCAATTCCAAGGCCAGGAGCTTACCCTCGATCACGGCGTCCTGCAACTTGATACCGCACGGGAGATGAAGGTTCTGATCGGCTGTGTCACGGTGACTCCGATAACCTCAGACCGAACTCAATACAATGTGACCGATGTGGACGGAAGGGTTAAGGTCGTCGCTTTAAAAAATGACGTGAAGGTTCACCTACACGGCGTCGTACACAGATCGAAAGACGGCTCCTCCTCTGATCTGATTGTGCGAGAGGGCGAACAGGCCACTCGACGAGATCGCTGTGGGGCGTTGGCGCAGCCTACTCAGGGTACGGCGGCCATCCTGGACAGCCCGTGGGTGTGGGGTGCCGGGGGACTAGTAGCGGCAGCTGCCGTCGCGTGCCTAGGTTTATGCCACACAGATGACCCTGTGAGCCCCTCGAAACCCTAAGAGTTTCCCCTCATTCAGCCTTACCTTACTTGCGGATGCCGTCATGCGTTTCAGCGCTTTTCAGAGCGCTCGTCGCGAGGCGACCAGTGCGAAGAAGATAAAGCATGTACCCAATCACCACCAGGTTGCCGATAAATACGACTGAGCGCAAAAGCGTGACGCCCCGCATAAGTTCGCGAATCTCAACTGGGATTAACAACGTTCCAGATCCAAACGCTACCCATTCTGCCCATGTACGTTGCTTCCATAGTCCGTAGGCCTCGACAAAACGCAAAGCGGAATAAACGAATGCCAGCCGCGCTGCCGCCCACAATCGCGCGTCTGTAATGTCGTCTGCAAAATCAAGAAAAAGCTGCGCAGAGTGCCGGTCCGTATTGATGTGGAACAATGCCAAAAGGCTTTCCGCGATCACCCATGCATCCTTGTGTACCAACAGGATCGCGCTCACGCCGATCAGCAAAACAAAGATGCCCTTAATGAACTCAATGGAGGCGACCGCTCGCAGAAGGCGCCGCTGCGCGGGACGAAGACCGGGTTTCGTTGCTGGCGAAGACATTCCGTGGCCCGCTAGAAATTCTCTCAGAGTACCACGGCCATCTCGACCTCTTATCGTCGGCCTTCAGTGGCACCGCTGGGATTCCGGCGCAGCCACGCTTCAGGATTTGCCCTCTCGCACAGCGGCGCGCAACTCTTTTACAATTTCCTGCGACGCCTTGATCGCCTCGGCGTGCTGGTTCACATTGAAGGAAATCGCGCCCACCCGCGCGTGTCCGCCCCCACCGTAGCGTTCACAAATTTTCGCCAAATTCACGACTGGCTCCTGCGGCGCCCATGGGTTCGATCCCACGGAGACCTTCACGCGGAAGCTGCTCTTGCTGAGCCCCACGCTATAAATTGATTCCGGATGCAGATAGTACGGAACAAATTTGTTGTAGCCCTCGAGCTCCTGGTCGGTAATGTCAAAAAAGATGGTGCCGTCGGTGCACTCGGAGCGCTGCTTCAGTATGTCGATGGAGATCTCGTGACGTTTAAGCAGTGGCGGCAGAAGTGGGGCGATGAATGGTTCTTCCAGAATGGCGGCTAAGGGCTTGGTGGCCAGCAACGGAATCAGATTGGGAACAAAGCCCTGATCCGGTGCGGATTCGATGACCATGGTCAGCTTCATCGCAGGAGCCTGCATCTCCACCGCAGTCCTGGCATCGGGATAGAGAGCGCCATCGATGACGTCAGTCCAGTGAACCAGATCGGCCAGCGGCGTGGGATCAAATCCGAAACGCTCTTCCCCGATCATTGCAATGAAACTGGTGCAGGATTTGAAAGCGGGGTCGTAAAACTTACGATTGCTCTGGTCGCGCTCGAAATGCGCAGCGTCCGCGGGCGAGAGAAACGCACTCTCGTGATGATCGAACCACCATGTGATTTTTGGCGAGCTGGAGTACTTGAAATCAACGATCGCATTTTCGTCGCCGTTGAAATCCGATTCGTTGAAGAGCGAGCCCGCGCGATGCAGCAGACCAGAAAACTCAAAGTCCACATCACTGCGCACACGCTCGCGATAGAAGCGGGAGAAGAGCGCCGCCGACGACGCTCCGTCGAAACACTTGTCGTGGTAAAAAACTTTGACTTTCAATCCAATCCTCAGTTGCCACGAATTTTTCGCCGCTCGCATCGACCGCAAAACCGCCGAAATACAGCGACGAAGTAAAAGCTAATAGGAATGACAGCTTAGGAGAGGAAAGTCAAGGGCCACAGGATGGTATTACCTCAGACACCATACACTGGCACATGCAGGAGCTGTCCCGGTTCCAGACGCACCATCGCCATTGTTTACCACCTGCCGGAACTATCCAGCCTGCTTTTCCGCCAGGTCGCCGATCAAAGGCAGTTTGTACATCTGGCCCTGGTTAGCTTTCATCAGCACAATGACCCATACAATCAGCGCTCCCAACGCGACCAACATATGCAAGGGCGCTGTAAGCAGAATCAGGAAAGGCACGACAGTCAAAAGCGTCAGAGCGATCTGAATAATGACTACCGCCACAAAGAGAAAAATACTTTGGAAGGAGTGGAAGCGGATAAACCGGCTCTTATTGTATGGCGCCGTGACCAGAAAGATGATCGCGGGAATGAACGTAATATAGGCTAACATCCCCGCCACATTGTCGGTAAGTCCCGAAGCCGCGGTAGCGGGAAGAACTGCGGCCCGCCCGCTGCATGCTGCGCACACCGTCGCACCATCGGCAACCTGGGCACCACACATATTGCAGAATGCCATTGCAGTCCCTCCCTCTCTCAGTTGCGGCCGCGCAAACCAACCAAGCGGCGTCGCGGCAAAATACCAGAAAGTGTGTGGAGAAGCAATCAATTACTTGGCTCCTGTCATCCTTAATTCGTGGCTGCGCGCTGTTCGGCAAAGTCACCCACAACCGGGAGTTTGAACATCTCTCCCTGCAGCGCCTTTACGATCAGCACCACCCAAATCGCGAACAAGCCGAGACTTGTCGCCATGGAAAGAAGCAAGACCACCAAATAACCCAGAAGCGGAACAAAAAACAACAGGAAGGCTGCCGCCCTCACTACTGCGCCAATCACCAACCCGGCTAGCCAAAAACCAATGCACTGAAATGAATGAAAGCGAACGAAGCGGTCTCGGTTGTAGGGTTCGACAAGGAGAAAAACGATCGCTGGAATAAAGGTGCAGTAGGCCAGCGCGCCAGCAATGGTGCGAGGCAACGCGCCCACCTTTCCTTGAACGCGCTCGACTGGCTCCATGCCGTGGCTGCAGTCCGGGCAAAACGCTGCGGTATCCGGCATCGACGCGCCACATTCGGGGCAGGAAATGGACATGCCTTAGAGTAACCCGTTGCGCGGTACGTGCCAAAATGCATGGAATATCAAACCCGGGCCAGCCCCTGACCCATTTCCGCCTTAGCCTGAAGCAGCTCGCGGTTCTGCGGAAACTTCTGCAGGCCGCGAAGGACAATATCTTCCGCGGCCTTCCACTCCCTCATCTGGGCGCGGATGCTGGCGGCCCGCAGCACAGTTGCGGGATTAGGAATCGTGGCGGCAAGTAGCTCCGCGGCTTCAGCCGCCCGCGTCATCATGTTCGTCAGAATGAACGCCTTAATCAGCCGGTCATGCATTTCAAATTCGTCCGGGTTCGCCTTCAATGCTTTCATCAGCCGGGCGAGACCGTTTTTCTTGAGGCCCAGGCGCACCTCGGTCAAACCCAGCTTGCTGCCAATGAGCGCGTCATCCGGGAGGATACCCAGCGCACGCACGTAGGCTGACCGGGCTTCCTTCAATCGTCCCAGGTTATAGAACGCATCCCCGCAGATATGTTCTTTCGCTCCCGCGGCCCGCCCCGTCATAGGAACACCAGAAAGCAGCTCAAGTGCCCGATCATCCGCGTGAATGTCGATGTAGAGGTTGGCCAATGAAAGGGCGGGAACACTGGAGTAGCCAGGTTTGAGTGCCAGGGCTTTCTTGAAGCACTCGATTCCGGCCGAGTAGTTCCTGAACTGCTCGTATTCCTGCAATCCTAACTCGACCCATGCTTCGGGATCGTTGGGAGCATCTTTCACTTTGAGCCTTCCCAGTTTCCGGTAAAACTCATTTTTCGCCCGCAATTCAGCTGGAGAGCAAAGGTGACCGAAATGATGGATCACAAGATCGGCGGATGCCAGTTCCAGTCGCAGGGCATGAATGCGCGGTTCCACATGTTCGTGCACTCTGCCCACGTAATAAATTCCGGGATGGCGGCGGAACAGGCGGCAAATGGCGAAGTCCGCATAAGCCCGAGCCCGTTCCGCTCCCGGGACTGGAGAATCGCTCGACTTGATAGATGGCGCATGTCCGCCCGCCCCAAACTTGACGGGGATATGGTTTCTCAGGGTCACGAGATAGCCGCCGACACTGGCATCGGCGAGTAGCGGTGGGATTTTGGCTCTCGCCTGGGGATCGAGCTCTTCGTCGTCGTCCATGATCAACACCCAGTCGGTGGCGAGAGCGCTCACTGCGGCATTGCGCGCCAACGCGAAATCGTCCTGCCAGGGAATGTCGAATACTTCCGCCCCTAAATCCCGCGCCAGTCGAGAAGATCCGTCAGTCGAACCGGTGTCAGCTATGACGATTCGGTCGGTGACTCCGGCAACGCTGGCAATGGAGTTTTTCAGTGTTTGCGCGCCGTCTTTCACGATCATCGCCAAGCCCAGGGACGGCATCGAGTCTCTCTGCACTCTCAGGAATCGCGACAAATTACAGAGGCGTCCAAACACTAGAATCGTCCATCGAACCATTTTCTTTAAGCAGTTTTCGCCATCATTGCCCAATCGGTCCGTTCAAGTGGGCAGTAAAGACTTGGGGCTCCCGTTTCCGGCGAAGACCGTAACCGTACAGACGCGAAGTCCTATATAATTCTCCGACTAACGCATGGACTTTGATCAGCTCATTACCTTTTTGGAAGTTGCCCGGCAACGCAGTTTCTCTCGCGCCGGCGAGAAAGTTTTTCGCTCGCAATCGGCGGTCAGCGCACAGATACGCCAACTGGAACAGGAATATGGCGACCGGCTTCTCGACCGCTCCGGCAAAACCGTCAAGCTGACTCCAGCCGGCCAAATCTTTTACGAGTACGCCCTTCGCCTCAAGAGCCTGCGCGACGAATCCCTCGTTGCCGTGGCCGACCATGGCCAAACGCCGCGCGGAACGCTCCTGGTTGGCGCCAACGAAGCCACATGTCTCTATGTTTTACCCGAGGTTTTTGGCGAATACTGCCGCCACTATCCCGATGTGCAAATCAGCATCTATCGCAATTTCACTTATAAAATTGTCGAGAAATTGGAGAACGGTTCTCTCGACGTGGGCGTACTCAGCCTGCCCATCCAATCGCCCAGCCTGAAGGTGCAGCCCATTTTCCGCGACCGCTTGATGCTGATGGTGAGTCCGCGAAACCCGCTGGCTAAGATGAAATCAGCTCACATCGGCGAGGTCGTGAAATATCCTCTGCTGCTTCCCAAAACCGGCCACACCCGCCGGCTGCTGGATAAGCTTTTCCGCGAGTACAACTCCGAACTCAAAGTGCGAATGGAATTACCCAGCATCGGCATGATCAAAAGCTTTGTAGCCGCAGATTTAGGCATCTCGTTGATCAGCGCATCTTTTGCACGCGATGAAGTCGCAGCCGGGCGGGTAAAGCTGGTCGAACTGGAGGGCGCCGAACTATGGCGTGAGCTGGGTCTTGCTTACCGACGTGACCGAACCCTCTCGGTCGCCGCTAAAGCATTTATTACCGTGTCGCGCCAACTGGCTACTCACCCCAAAAAGACAGAAGCTCCGGCCTAACGATCAGGCAGCCTTTGTGCCTCGGCTTTTCACGCTTTGAACCACGGTTGCAGGCAGCCGGAGCACTCGAATGTTCGAGTTACTCTTAGTCTTGACATGAACCGCGATGCCATCATCTTCCGGAAATGGGTCGGAAATCACTTCAAATTCTTCCCCGTAAAGTCGAATGCGGCCTGGAGCCGCATAGCCAAGATGCTTAATATGAGCGCACATTTCTGTCATGGAGGGAGATTCAAGATTGCTAGTTATCATGATATTCCCATTATAGGCTTCCGTTTGCCGTAGTGCACTTGCGAGGAATAAACTCGGGCTTCTCCATTTCGGCGAAAGGACCTGAACCCGTGCCGCAAAACGAAAAAGCCGGCTACAACCGCTTCCTCCTGCTGGTAGCGGGATTAGGCGGCCTGCTCTACGGAGTGGACGTAGGCATCATTGCCAGCGCCTATCCGTATCTGGAAGCCACATCGAAATTGAATGCCAGCCAGCTCTCGAACATCGTGGCGGCCGTGCTTCTGGGCAGTGTGATCTCCACTCTATTTGCCGGCGCGCTGGCGGATTTTATGGGCCGCAGGCTTCTGATGGCGCTCAGCGGAATACTGTTTGTCGCCAGCATTCCAGTGATTGCGCTTTCTCACGGTTATCAGCCGTTAATCCTCGGCCGCCTCTTGCAAGGGATCAGCGCCGGATTGATCGGGGTTGTCGTTCCACTCTATCTGGCGGAGTGTCTGTCGGCCTCAAGTCGCGGCAAAGGGACGGGGATTTTCCAGTGGCTGCTGACGCTCGGAATCGTAACCGCGGCACTGGTCGGGATATATTTCAGTATTCGCGTCGAAGAGGTCGCGAAACTCGGCGACCCTTTGAAGCTCTTTGCCTTTAAAGACACGGCGTGGCGCAGCATCTTCTGGGTCTCACTTCCCCCAGGCGTCTTGTTCGTGATTGGCAGCTTTATAGTCGCTGAATCTCCGCGCTGGCTGTTTCGCCGTGGGAAGCGTGATGCCGCCTATGCCGCTTTGCTCCGTTCTCGCAGCACGCAGCAGGCGGATCTCGAACTCGCGGAAATGGAACAGGCCTCTGCTTCCGAGAAAGCGCAGACCGCCACCGGAACCAAAATTAAAGAATCTCTTCTGCGCCGGAAATACGTGATCCCGTTTGTGCTGGCCTGCGTCATACTCGCGTGCAATCAGGCAACTGGCGTTAACTCCATCATTGGCTATAACACCAATATTCTCTTGCAAAGCGGCCTCTCCGATGTCCAGGCCCATTGGGGATACGTGCTTTTCACGATCATCAATTTCCTCACGACCATCGGCGGCGTCATGCTGGTCGATCGCAAGGGACGCAAGTTTTTGCTGTCGGTCGGAACCGCCGGGATTATTGTTTCGCTGGTTTGCACCGGCGTGCTCTTCCGGCAGACGGAACGTTTGCGGGTGGATTCCAGAGACCCGGTGCAATCGATGGTCAAACAAGACCAGACGATCACGCTTACCTATGACCAAACGCTGGCCCGGAAACTATTAAGCACAACCGCAAACAACGCGCTGCAGATCGCGAACCGTCCTACCTCTTTGGTCGTCATCTATTCTTACGGCGATTTCCACGCCTCGACCAAGGCGGCGCGTTCGGACGACTCCGCCGCGACTCCGATCGAAATCACCCGCGAAAGTTGTGTCCCTGCCAACAAAGTGGTGGCGTTCTTTTCGAATCCCTTCGGCAATCTCGATGCCGCGCGCGTGGCTCCATTGAAGATCGACGATGCATTGATCACTCCACTCCCGAGCCAGCATAGCGGCTGGATTGTCGCCGTCACGCTTTTTGTGTTCATGGCGTTCTTCGCCATCGGCCCCGGAGTTTGCGTGTGGCTGGCGCTTTCGGAACTGATGCCCACTCGCATACGCTCGAACGGCATGAGCATTGCCCTGCTCATCAACCAGGCAGTTTCTACCGGAATTGCGGCGGTATTCCTGCCGACCGTAGGCAAGTATGGTTATGCAGTCATGTTTTGGGGTTTCGCGGCTTGCACCGTGATCTACTTCATCACGGCCGTCTTCTTTCTTCCCGAAACCAAGGGCAAAACATTGGAAGAAATTGAGGCGCACTTTGAAGGGCAGCCCAAGCCGGGACTCGCAACCGTATGAATTGCCAAGGGATATCTGATCACACCACTCTAGTGGGGGCGTATAGCACATGGGTGCCATTTACCAAGTCCCGGCCTTCTCCTATCCTCCTAATTGAGCAGCACTTGGGGGAGGGCTGATCAACATACGTCCCACGACTCAAACGAGTCTGGGGCGTTTTGTTTTGCCCCGAGATTGACAACCGCCCCAACTCTCCTTGACCATCGCTAAAAGACCATCGCTAGAAAGTCTCAGCGAACAGCATCCAAAATCTTATGAAACCGCAGGTCTCGACCTTTACCCTCCTTACTAGCGTTCTTTTTCTTTCCACGTTCCCCTTAGTTCCCTTGGCCTCCGCTGACGCCCTGCGCGGAACGCTCGTGCATGAAGAAACCATCCGCGTCGCGCCCAGCACAGACGCCGCCCGTGTCGGCGAAGCCACTCGTGGAAACGAACTCATCGTCATCGACACCAGCCGCGATTGGGTTCACGTGGAAGCTATTCTGCGCGAGCCCAGCAACGAAGAAGGGGCTACGGAAGACGAAGCCGAAGGTAAAGCAATCACTGGCTGGCTTCCCAGCCGCTCCATGGTTCTCAGCACAACTCAGGACGGCGATAAGGTCATCTTCGGCGAAGCCGCCGACTCCGAAGACCAGGCCAGCAGTCGCCGAGGCCGGCGCGATGCCGCGCAAGATGCGTTGCGACTCTACTATCGCATTTATGATCTGATGCCCGCATCCCCGCTGGCTGCTGAAGGGCTCTATCGCGCCGCCGACATTCGCTGGCAGATCGAGCGTGCCGACGTTATGACGCGGCCCTCCGCGCGCGCCCGCGAATCCTACATGCGCGGCCAAATGAAAGAAGACTGGATGAAGCTGGTCATCAAGAAATATCCGGGCACGAAGTGGGCCGACCTCGCCGCCTTCCGCCTGCTCGAAAATAAGCTGTGCGGCGATTGGGAGGGCTTATCGAAATGTCCCGACAAGGAAGCCGACCTCTACGAGAACTACGCCAAAGACCATCCCCAATCTCCCGCGGCCGGGGAGGCTCTGTACAACGCAGCCTGGCGCCGATCAGCGCTCATCGAGATTTACAAGACCGAACCGAATCAGAAAAAATCCGACGAATCAAAGGGCCGGGCACTCGCCCTGGCACAGAAAGTCGTCAGCCAATACGGACAAACCGACTGGGCCTACCGCGCCCAGCGCCTGATCTTTTACATCCAGCAAGGCGTTGCAACGTTCGGCAACGTCAGCTATTAAGCGCACCGCGCTCTCGGGAGCATTTCTTCGCGAGCGCCCCCATTCGCGATGTTTGCGATCCGGCTCCATGAACTCCATCTGGTAACCACCTCGCTAAGTTTTTCTGCGATACTGTTGCCCTTACTTTTGGAGGTAGATTGAACGACTACTTGCTGTCCCTTGTGCTGGGAATCGTAGAAGGACTCACTGAATTTTTACCCGTAAGCTCCACCGCACATCTGCGAATTTCAGAAGCGCTGCTACATATCAGTCTATCCGACGGCTATTGGAAGATGTACACCATCGTGATCCAGTTGGGCGCAATCCTATGTTTGCCGGTGTATTTTCGTGAACGCATCGCCAAGTTCATATCCACTTTCCCGCGCGGCGAGCGTGGAGACCGCAACGCCCTGACTCATCCGCTGGGTCTCACGATGGTGGCCTTCGTGGTCACGGCCATTCCCGCCTTTCTGCTGACCAAGGTAATCGGCAAACATCTGGAAAGTCTCACCATCATGGGCACTGCTCTGCTGGTCGGCGGAATCGTCATGTGGATCGTTGACGCGATGAACTCCAAATCCGAGGCTGCCGGTCCATCCGCCGGCGGAGGACGCATCCACACCTGGAAAATGGAGAGCATGTCGCTGGCTCAAGCCGTATGGATCGGCGCATGCCAGATTCTGTCGGCGGTTTTTCCTGGAACATCGCGTTCAATGTCGACGATCGCGGCGGGACAAATCGCGGGAATGTCGCGGGCTGCGGCGCTGGAGTTCTCATTCTTCCTCTCGATCCCTACTATGGTGGTTGCAACTTGCTACGACTTGCTGAAATCCTTGCGCGGCAAGGGAGCCAATCCCATCGGCGTTTCGCAGATCGATGCGCATGGATGGATCGTGCTGGCCATCGGCTTCGTGGTGTCCTACATCGTCGCGTATGCCTCAGTAGCGTGGTTCATGACATACGTGCGTAAGCGCGGCTTCGCGCCCTTCGCAGTTTACCGCATCATTTTGGGAGCCCTGGTGCTGGCGTTCGCTTCGAGGTTGGCGGGATAAAATCTCTTAACCACAGAAGGAGCACTGCACTCCGAAGACGTCGTGTCCTGCGTGGTTTACCTTCTTTCTCCAGCCGGAAGCCAACTGTACACTCCCAACCAATTCCGGCGTTGCCGCCACGCCTGCTTCTTGGCATAATGATGAGGCTCTGGCCGATTTGCGCCACGGATAGCTTTACCTCCGTGCAAAAAAGCGGCCCACATGCGTTTTCTGGCAAGCATCTTTGCGCCCACGGGCAATCGACGGCTCAATGAGCTGATCGGTTTCCTGTTGTGCGTCTCCGCGCTCCTCCTTTTTCTCGCCCTTGCTTCCTACTCGCCGCTCGATCCCTCGCTGAACAGCGCCTCGGTGCTGACTGGAACCCATGCGGCCCGCAACTGGATCGGCATGGTCGGAGCGTTCATCTCCGACTTGATGCTGCAGTTCTTCGGCATCGGCGCGTTTCTGCTGCCGATCTTTCCTTTCATGCTGGGTATCCGCTGGTTTGCCTCGCGAAAGATTCAATCTCCGGTAGCGAAGAGCTTAGGCGGAATCTGGCTGCTGATGTTTGTCCCTGCGCTCCTGGCTCTGCTGCCGGGAAATTTCCGCTGGCTAGGCGTCATACCGATTGAAGGTCTCATGGGTCGAGTGGTCGGAGATGTGCTAATCCACTACTTGAATATAGCGGGCGCATATATTGTTTGTGCCAGCGTTCTGGCGGTCGCCCTCTATCTATCAACGGCATTCTCGTTTTCGTCGATCCAGCTATGGGTCCCGACCCGCTTCGCATTTGTGACAGCCCTGTGGAACCGCTATCAGGATTGGCAGGAAGACCGCGCCAAGCGGCGCCAGCAGAAGGAACTGGACAAACGCCGAGTCTCTAAGCCGGTCGTGAAGACCCAGTTGATTCCCTCGCGGCAGACTTCCTCCGCCGAGCCAACGGTGCAGGCAAGAGTCGCGCCTGAACCGCGCCGCACCGGCATCGAACGCATGTTCGAGCCGGAACCGGCACAGGTCGCCCCTAGCGCTCCCGCACTAACTGGCGGAATTCTGTCCGAATCTTTGGCCGCTTCCGAATCTGCGATCGATCCTGAAGTCACACAGCGCGGCGACAGCGATCACAAGGCCAAGACAACCATGCCGAAGATCGCAGGCGGGTATAAATTGCCCTCGAGCAGTTTGCTGCAGCGTCCGGATGAGCAGCAGGCAGTGGATGCCGACGAACTGAAACTCCTGGCGCAGGTGCTCACTGAAAAGTACGCCGAGTTCGAGGTTCACGGGCAGATCACGCAAATCAACCCGGGTCCTGTGGTAACTACTTTCGAGTTCAAACCCGACGCTGGAATCAAATACAGCCGCATCACCAACCTCACTGACGATCTCTGCCTCGCCTTGAAAGCCGAGAGCATTCTTATCGAGCGCATGGCCGGAAAATCGACCGTAGGCATTCAGGTGCCGAACCGCGAGCGCGAAATCATCTGGCTGCGGGAAAATATCGAGTCACAGGAATTCATGGGCCAGAAGTCCAAGCTGACGATGGCCCTGGGCAAAGACATCAACGGCCGCATCGTAGTCGCCGACCTGGCGGGAATGCCGCATTTGCTGATTGCCGGCTCAACCGGCGCGGGCAAGAGCGTGGCCATCAACGCCTTCATCATGTCGATTCTCTACAAGGCCACGCCGGAGCAGGTTCGGTTAATCCTTGTGGATCCAAAGCGGTTGGAACTGGGCAATTACGAGGGTGTTCCGCATCTGTATACGCCGATCATCACCGAACCCAAGCTCGCCGCGAACGCGCTGCGCAATGCAGTGCGCGAGATGGAACGGCGATTGAAACTGCTGGCAGCAAAAGGCGTGCGGAATATTGATCAGTACAACCGGCTGTTCGATAACGGCACTCCCAGTTTGTTCGAGGAAGATTCCGACGACAAGCCGATTCCCTATATCGTAATCATCATCGATGAGTTGGCCGACCTGATGATGCTCGATTCAAGCAACGTTGAGGAATCAATCACGCGTCTGGCGCAGATGGCGCGCGCGGTTGGCATTCATCTAGTGCTGGCCACACAGCGGCCATCGGTCGATGTGATTACCGGATTGATCAAAGCAAACTTCCCGGCACGAATTTCGTTCCGCGTTGCGACCAAAGTAGATTCGCGAACCATTCTTGATGCCAACGGCGCCGAAGCGCTCCTGGGCAAAGGTGACATGCTCTACCTGCCTTCCGGGTCGGCGCGGGTGCATCGCTTGCACGCGCCGCTGGTCACGGAAAAAGAAATTGCAGCTGTGGTTGAATTCTGGAAGCAGCAAGGCTCGGCAGAATATCAGCAGCAATTCCTGGAAGCGCCGAAAGATGAGCGCGAAGCTAGCAGCAGTCCCGATGGCGGCGAAGGATCAGGCGGCGGCGAAGATGACCCGGCGTATCAGGATGCGGTAAAGCTGGTCATAGAGTTTGGCAAAGCCTCCACTTCCCTGCTACAACGCCGGCTTCGCATCGGCTACGGGCGCGCGGCGCATCTCATCGATCTCATGGAGCAAGATGGTATTGTGGGCGCGGCGGACGGTCCCAAGCCACGCGAAGTATTGAAGCGTCCTGACTGGATTTCAGAAATTGAAGAAACCATGCGCTGATAACGTGCGTCATGCCGAAACGCAATCTTCGAGTACTGAAGTGGCTCGGAACCACCCCCGCCGTCGCCACCTGCACGTTGTGCAACCGCGAATTCAAAGTGCCATTGGCCGCAGCAAAGCGCGTAACGGATGCTCAGGAGAATCTTAAACTCCAATTTGCCGAGCACGAATGCCTGACG
>DASRWO010000044.1:0-9269 GCA_035654555.1 Candidatus Deferrimicrobiaceae bacterium
CTTCAGCGCCAAATTTAATGGTGTGACGGCCTTTCAGCATGGAGGCATTGTCCTGCAACTGATACACATTGATGATGCGGCCCTGGGGAAAGGCATCCGCGACACCAAAACTCACGATATCCTGCGGCGCTGATCCTGCCAGAATCATGTCCGTGGGACACTCGGTGGGGCTCACGGAATTGCACGTGGGAAACGATTGTTCCTGGAAAAATATACTAGCGCGAGAGTAGCTGAAACGGACTTGGTTTACGAAAGCATTGCTGAAGTTGCGCGCCCAATCCAAGCCAATCTGCTGGCTCAGGGAAGGGATGAATTGGTAGTCGCCGACGTCGATGCCATTACCGAAGTTCACGCCGCCGTTGTACTCCTTCTGGTAAACATAGCGGGCAAAAAAGTTATCCTTACTCGACAACTTGAAGTCGACGCGCCCCGTGGCTTCGTAATCGTTGAATGGGCTGGGCACGAAACGTGAGATGGCGCCAAATTGAATCGGCGTGCAGCCGTTAACGCCGGCCACGGCGCAAGCATAGGCTGAGCCAGTGGCAGGATCGATTTGATTGGTCACCAACACATTTTGGATGTTTGTAAATGTCGGATTACCAGCGGCGACCACGTTGGGCCCAATCGTCGATTGGATTAAGCCGATGGGGCTGCCTGGAAAAGCGGCCTGCAGCTGCGTGTCGCCAGTCGGGGTGGGCACAAGGCCTTGCCCCGAGGAACTGGGCTGGCCGGCAGTGCGTTGGCGATCGATGTTGCTCGAGCCGAAGAACCAGATCTTATTCCTTTTGATCGGCCCTCCGATGGTACCGCCGAAGCGGTTCTCCACAAAGCGGGAGACATTCGGTGCGGTGCAGCCGGTCGCGGGCGATACTCCTGGAGGGCAGAAACCAAACAGGGGATTCTTTTCCTGGTTAGTCAGGGAATCAAAGGTTGAACCATCCCAGATTTCGAATAAAGACCCATGAAAAGCGTTGGTGCCGGATTTGGTGATGTAGTTCACGACGGCTCCGGTATTGCGGCCAAACTCAGCATCGTAATTGGTGACCACCTGCACTTCGGCGATGGCGTCCTGGTTGCCGAAGAAAATGTCGGGACCACCGATGGAGTTGTCGTTGTTGCTCTGCCCGTCAATTTGAAAATTGTTAGAGCGGGCGCGCTGACCGTTTACGGAAAGCTCAGCGCCGTTGTTGTTGCTGAAGCTGGCATCGCCCGCAGTTGCGACTCCCGGCACGAACAGCGCCAGCGAATCGAAGGTATTTCCCATGGGCAGATCGGCGACCTTTTCCGCACTGAAAGTGTCCGAGATCTGATCCGTTGTCGCCTCAATTAGTGGGGCCGTTCCCTCAACCGTGACCGTTTCTGCGGAGGATCCTAGCTCCAGCTTGACCGTACCCAACGAGGTGTTCTGGCCGACATTCACGGAAATTGAGGTGGCCTGGTAGGTGCGAAAATTCGCGCTTTCAATGCGTAGATTGTATGCGCCGGGCGGTAAGTCACGCAGTTCCACCGCGCCTGTGGAGTTGGTCTGAGCCTTGAACTCCCGGTTCGTCGCAAGCTGTCTGGCGGTAACTTTAGCACCGGGCACGACCGCACCTTGTGGATCTTGAACCACTCCGGAAATGGTACCGGTAACGATACCTTGGGCCAGAGCGAAGGTGGCGCCAAATACCACTGTTCCGAGAATGATCAGCAAGACAAGTCGGAATCGCATAGATGGGGAGTTCAAGTAATTCTCCTTGCAGAATCGAGAGATAGAAAAGCTCAAAACAACCTTGGGCTGCACTATTGAGCTAAAGCAGCTGTTGTTCCAAATACCTTCCGCGTAAAAGGTTTAATATCATTGGCTTGAGCGGTATCTGCTTTCGCTCTACAAGAAAACACATGAATTTGCGGATGTTGTCTATGAGCGTTTGTATATGGTTGGCTGTTATCGCTAAAGGGCCACCTCCGGTCATGCAGATGTGCCTGCTACAATCGGCGTTTCTGTGACTAAATCTTCGACCCATCCCGAATCCTCCAAGCCCTACTCTGGCGACCCAGCATTGGGAGGAGCCCACGCGTTTGACGCTGTGCCCATGCTCGATTTGCAGCGCCAATATCTGCAGATCCGGGATGAGGTGTTGGCTGCGATTGAGAGGGTTTGCGCTTCGCAGCACTACATTCTAGGGGCAGAGGTGGAGGAACTGGAGCGGGAGATTGCCGCTTTCTGCGGCGCTAGTGACGCCGTCGGATGCGCCTCTGGCACGGATGCTTTGTGGCTGGCGCTGGCTGCGGCTGGCGTGCAGCCTGGGGATCAGGTGCTGACCACGCCTTTTAGTTTCTTTGCTTCGGCGAGCGCCATTGTGAGGGCCGGAGCGCGACCGGTGTTCGCCGATATCGAGCCGCAAACATGTAATCTCGATCCGGCTCAGGTCGAGTTATTTCTGCGCAGCAGTCCACATGACAAACTGCGTGTGCTGCTGCCGGTTCATCTCTACGGCCAGTGCGCCGACATGGATCGCTTGCAGCAGCTTGCCGGGGAATTTCATTTGTCTGTAGTCGAGGATGCCGCGCAGGCGATCGGCGCGCGCTGGGGAGACCAGCCGAGCCGGGGCCGGCGAGCAGGGTCGATGGGGGTTTCGGCGGCGTTCAGTTTTTATCCCACCAAGAATCTTAGCGCCTATGGGGACGCGGGACTGGTGGCTACCAGCAGTCCGGAAATGGCGGCGCACATGCGGCGCCTGCGCAATCACGGCAGTTCCCTCCGTTACGTTCACGAGGAGTTTGGATGGAATTGCCGACTGGACGCGATGCAGGCCGCTATCTTGCGAGTGAAGTTGAAGTATGTCGGAAGGTGGAACGATGCACGGCGGCAGCGGGCCGCAACTTACGATCGACTTTTTACCGAGGCCGGATTGGCGATGGCAGGCGAACAGGCTGAGGGTTTTCGAGGCGAGAATTCGTTTCCGGTTCAGCTTCCGCAAATTTCCAGACAGGCACATCACATTTTCCATCAGTATGTAGTTCGGGCCTATCGTCGCGACGAGCTGCGCGAATTTTTATCGGCGCGCCAGATCGGAACGGAAGTTTACTATCCAATTCCGCTGCATCTTCAACCTTGTTTCGTGTATCTAGGCTACCGCGAAGGTGACTTTCCGGAAGCCGAACGCGCCACGGCAGAAGTGCTGGCTTTGCCGATGTTCCCTGAACTCACCGAAGACGAGCAGAAGCGCGTTGTGCAAAGCATTGCGGATTTTTACTGCTAGTTAAGACTTCTCGCCACGAAGTGCTGCGCCGAGTGAAATCGTAACTTCCTGCAGTCCGGCGCATCAAAACTGAGCGCGCGGAGATAACTCGATGTCGAAATTTGCTGAATCAGTTTTTGCTGCAGGCCTCACGTTTGTTGTCATTTTTTTCGCCTTTCATCCGCATGCAACGACGCTGGTATCTGCCGGCAACACGGTCCGTAATCCTGTAGTGGTTGAACTGTTCACTTCGGAAGGCTGTTCTTCCTGTCCGCCGGCTGATTTGTTGCTGCAGAAATTGGTGCAGCAGCAGCCGATCGCTGATGCCGAGGTCATTGCTCTTGAAGAGCATGTGGACTATTGGAATCACGATGGCTGGGTCGATCCCTATTCTTCATCGCTGTGGACCGACCGGCAGCAGCGTTACGCCGCCGTGTTCAAAGACGATCCATACACGCCGGAGGCCGTGGTGAATGGCCGCATACCGTTTGTCGGCAACAATCGTCGAGAAGCGGAAACTGAGATTGAGAAAGCGGCAGGCGGCTTGAAAACCGAGGTTCGGATTACCCCTCTCTCCACGGATGAGAAAGGCTCCGAACGCTTCCATGTTTCGGTGGAAAAGCTTGAGGGGAACGCGGCGGGTGATGTGGCGGAAGTCTGGCTGGCGGTGACCGAAGATGGGCTGCACTCGGCGGTGAGTCGGGGAGAAAATGCCGGGCACGTTCTGCAGCATGTTGCCACGCTGCGATCGTTAGGCAAAATCGGGATTGCAGACGCTCAGCACGAAGCATCGCCGTCGTTCTCCGGAGATGCTCTCGTGAAATTCAATCCTAACTGGAAGGCTGAAAATCTGCGCGTGGCTGTTTTCGTTCAGGAAAGAAAGAGCCGGGAAATCGTGGGTGCAGCTTCGACAAGAATCAAGGGCTAAGGCTGAAGATCAGTGTCGCCGGCGATTCGCCGCCGTTCTCGGCGTTTCTTTCTGTTCGCCGGGTGCGAGAACCCGCCGGACGATCGGAGTATTCAGCTTATACTTGCGTTCCGTCACGTTGCCTGCGTCGTCTTTGACACGGAGGATGAAAATCGGCAACGTGCCCTCCTTGTCGAAATTCTCGCTTGTCACCGTTACCGGCAGAACGCCGTTGAGGCCGTGCTCGCGGTAAGCAGTTTCGTAACGATGCCTTCGCACGTTCCAGGTGTATACGCGAACCTGATCGTAGTCGTAGGGAAGACCGTCATGTGGTTCCGTCATCGCACATAGATATTGCGGAACATTTTTCCCGGTGCCTTCTTTGCCGGAGTCCTGCACCTGATCAAGAACGAAGAATGCCACGAAGCGCTGGCCCTCGGCATATTGCGCGATATCGAGCGGGACGTCGATGTCTACCATGCGAGCCAGCACCCAGCCCACCCGGTTTTGCGTGTCGCGCACCAGCCACCAGTCTTCGAGCACCGGGCCCATAGACTTTCCGCCGGGTTTTGTCTGCACCACCGCTCCCGGTTGTTTTTCCGCTGTTGCTCGTTTGAGCACCGAAACTTTCGCTCCAGCCAAAAGCTGGTACAGGTGTTCGGTTTCGCGTCCGGGCGTGAGATGGAGGTTCGTATCGTTACGCAGCACCCCCGGGGCCTGCACAGGATCAGTTTGGTTGTCTTGCGTTAACTTCTGCAGCCCATCGTAGGTGGACTGATCCACCAAGTAGCGTTGTTCGATCCAGCCTTCGAGGCCGCCGGCGGTACGCACCCGGGAGAAGCGCTTCTCGTGTTCCAGTACCTCCACACGCTCGCCATTTTTTACGATGCCCACGCGGTTGTAGATGGTGGCCACCTGATCACGCAGCGTGGCCTGCACGGCGGAGACATAATTCACTTCTAAGACATGGTGCCGCCCGCGATTACAGGCTGTAAGCGCCAACACAACAGCCAGAGTCAACGCGAGGACGCGCCCTTCAGTTTGCAATAAGCGGAAAATTTTCACAATTTCTGCGGCCGTGGTTCATCCAGACGCACCTTTTACTATAGCGCGTCACTGCCCGGGGCCAGGAGCGCCGGGGGTTACGCACTGGGTTACGCAACTGGGTTACGCACCATGCACCTCTGGGGGACTTCTTCACCTACAATCCTTACGCCGGAACTCGCCTTCGGTTACCATAAGGACACGATGTTCGATCAAAGCTCGTCAGTGAGCTGCATTCGTAAAATAGTTCGGAGCTGAATTCTTCCAAGCGAGTTATGAAAAATATTTCCAGGAATATGTTTGCAACAGGTTTGTTGTTCACAGTATTGGCCGCTTGGTCGTCGGCTCGGGCGCAACAGGCGGGAGTAAATCCCGCGCTGCGTCCACCCAAAGGGGCGCGAGTGGCGATTGTGGTATTTGAGGATCTCCAATGTCCGGATTGCCGGCGGGCTGCGCCGCTGGTCGAAGAGGCCGGGAGGACTTATAAAATCCCCGTGGTGTTCCACGATTTCCCGTTGCCGTTTCATAGCTGGTCGTACGAAGCGGCCGTCCTCGCGCGCTATTTTGATTCGCATTCTAAGGCGATGGGCAATGAGTTCCGGGATTATATTTTCGCCAATCAACTGGAAGTGACTCCGCAGAACCTGCGCGGCTACGCGGAGAAATTCGCTACCGAGCACAAAGTGGATTTGCCTTTCGTGGTTGATCCCGATGGCAAACTCGCTGCCCTGGTGAATGCCGATAAAGAACTGGGCAAGGAAATCAACCTGCAGCACACTCCCACGCTTTACGTTGTGAGTAACCGCCGCTCCGGCAAACCGTTTGTCGAAGTCGTCGACCGCAGCCAGCTCTATGCGCTGATCGATGAGATGATGAAGGAGTAAAGCACTCTAGATTCTCCAGTGATTAAAATGTACGTTTGCAGCTCGTCTAAGTTGCGCGCGTTGCAATCTGTTTGGGGCGCGAAATCCACAGCGTGCCCGAATTGACGACAACCCATCCCCTCCAGCGCGGAATCAGATACATAACTTCGCGTGCTTCGGAGGCTGCATGGACCAGCATCAGCTCACCATTGTTGTTGTACTCGTTTTGGCGGTGGTGGTAGTTGCCGTCATCGGTTTCATTTTGATTCGAAAGCGCCGCAGTCAGCAATTGCGGGAGCGATTCGGGCCTGAGTACGACCGGGTTCTGAAAAAAGAGGGTGAAGTGCGCGCCGCCGAAGGAGTGCTGGAGATGCGTGCCAAGCGGCGCGCGAAATTTGAAATTCATCCGCTTCCGGCCGACACGCGCGCCGACCTGGCTGAACGCTGGAGAGTTGTGCAATCTCAGTTTGTGGACGATCCGAAAGGCTCCGTGTCGCGGGCGGACCAGTTGGTGATTGAACTGATGGCGGCGCGTGGATATCCCATGGCTGATTTTGACCAGCGCGCGGCTGACATTTCCGTGGATCATCCTGTCGTTGTGCAGAACTATCGCGCCGCGCACGAAATTGCCTTGCGGCACGCGCGCGGCCAAGCCAGCACCGAAGACATGCGCAAAGCTATGGTGCATTACCGTTCCTTGTTCGAAGAATTACTGAGCGATTCAATCCCAGAGAGAAAGGAGGCACGAGCATGAGCGTGCCACTGAGAAAAGACGAATTCGTTGATGAAAACTTGACTACAGCGGATTTGGCCGAGGGCAAGCGGGCTGCGGCTTCGGAAGAGCGGCTGGCACTGAAAGAACGGCTGAATGATGAGCCGCGGAATAACGCGCGGAACAACGATGGCGCCGTGAGCGAAGTCGATGAGGTTCCAGTCAACGAGCGGACGGTCAACGATCATATTAACGACGATCGGATGAACAACAATCGCATAAACAACGATCGCATAAATAGCGATCGGCCTGGGCCTGTACTCGCCGAGCGGCGCACCGTCGATGCCGGGCAAAGCGTCGCGGAAACGCGCCGCGTTGAAGAGCCTCACAAGAGTGCTGACGCGGCGCCGCTGTTTCCTGGCAATGAGTTAGAGGAATTGCGCAGCCGGTGGAGCGGCGTGCAGACCGCATTTGTGGACGAACCTCGTCGGGCCGTGGAGCAGGCGGACGGGCTGGTCGCTTCCGCCATGAAACGACTGGCTGAAGTCTTTGCCGAAGAACGCTCTAAGCTGGAAAAACAGTGGGATCGCGGCGATAGCGTTTCCACCGAGGATCTACGCGTGGCGCTGCAGCGTTATCGCTCATTCTTTCAGCGATTGCTCTCGGTGTAGAGGTTTGACAAGCTCTCAGCGGCCAAAGGTCAGCAGACGGGCAAAGAGCAGCAACGACAATCCGATGGCGGCGATGCTATGGGCGCGAATTCCGCGATAGCTCGCCGCCCAGGGGAACATCAGCACTTCAAAGACCGGCATCAATTTCTCTGGCCAGAGCAGCCCCGCCACGCCTAATGCGAGAGACAGTTGAACCGCCAGACACAATCCCAACTCACTCATAACTGTAAAAATCCAATATTAGGGTTGACGACGCCTTCTATTAAAACGCGCTTTTAGCTTTTTGGGGGAGATTACGAAAGTACCGTGATCCCGTAACGCAGGCAAGAAAAATTTTGCTCGATTTGCTTGTTACCCGCGCACTGTTCCTAATCTTCGAATCCTTAGTCTCCAAATCCAATACCGACGGCCCGCGCAGCGCGCACAATTTCTCCGTTGGGATTCACTGACTTGAGGTGACCAATGGCGTGGGCTACGTCGACGGAGACGATGGTATCGCCGTGCAGCGCGACCATCATGCCGAAGCCTCCGGCAGCGATCAAGTCGACTGCGGCCACACCAAAGCGCGTCGCCAAAATGCGATCGAATGGCGACGGCGTGCCGCCGCGCTGAATGTGGCCCAGGACGCTGACGCGAACGTCTTTGCCCGACCCGCGAGCAATAGCATTTCCCAGCAGATTGCCGATGGAGCTGGCGCGCCGATTCTCTTTTAACTCCGGCGGAGTTTTCACTCCCTCGGCCACTACGACAATCGTAAAATCTTTGCCAACTTTTTCGCGGTCCGCGATGTAGCGGCAAACGTGCTCGATGGTGAAAGGAATTTCCGGAATCAGAATGATGTGTGCGCCCCCCGCGATTCCGGCCTCGAGCGCGATCCAGCCGCAGTCACGGCCCATCACCTCGACCACCATCACGCGATGATGCGATGCCGCCGTGGTGTGAATTTTGTCGATGGCGTCGGTCACGGTGTGCAGTGCGGTATCGAATCCAAACGTGACCTGGGTCGCGGAAAGATCGTTGTCGATTGTTTTAGGCACGCCCACGATCTTCATGCCCTTTTTGAACAGCTCGTAGGCGATCTTCTGCGATCCATCGCCGCCGATGCTGATGATGGCGTCAATGCCCAGCTTCGCGGCGTTGGCGATGACCTTGGCAGAAATGTCGCGCATAACTTCCTTGCCGTGCTCGACTTTCTTGTAGTGGAACGGATCGCCGCGGTTGGTGGTGCCGAGAATGGTTCCTCCGCGCGGCAGAATGCCGCTCACTTCCTTGAGCGTGAGTTCGAAGGCTTTTTCCGGCCAGATCAGGCCGTCGAAGCCATCGGGGATGCCCATAACCTTCCATCCATACTTGAGGATGGCAGCTTTGGTGGCGGCGCGGATGACGGCGTTGAGGCCGGGCGCGTCTCCGCCTCCGGTGGCAATACCGATACAGCGAATGTCAGACATAGGATGAATGGTCAGGAGGCCAGATGTAAGGAATTAAGGCCGTTCTTTCACGATGATACTGGGGCCGCGCAGATTGGCAACTTACGAGTGGCCGTGGACAGTCGATGTTTTTAAATGGATAGGCCTCACGGCGATTGGCAATTCGGATCACGAGAACGGTCGCTGCCTGATGTTGGATTTCACGGATGGCGCCTTAGTCCGCAATTCGGTAGAGCCAGAGCGTGCCCAGTCGACCGCTAATCGAAAATACAAAGGGGGGGTGTTATCGCCTTGACTTCTATTTAATCTAGCTTAAGCTAGATTAGATGAAATTTCAATCCTCATCTGTTTCCGAAGTAGGCGCCTTCGAGGCCAAGAACAAGCTTGGGACTTTGCTTGACCGCGTGGAGCGCGGCGAGGA
>DASRWO010000045.1:0-2137 GCA_035654555.1 Candidatus Deferrimicrobiaceae bacterium
GCGCGGTACCACTCTTAATTTGGATCGCATGGCGTAATGTCCGGCCCCGCAGAATTCAGTACAAGCAGTCTTGAACTCGCCGGCGTTCGGAAACTGCAGTTGCGCCTCGCTGATCGTACCCGGCAGAACCTTCACGTTGTATTTTGTGCCAATAAAATTCAGCGAATGAACCGCATCAGCACTCGTGATACGCAGATGAATCGGAACGCCGGCTGGAACCAGAATGCAGTGGGGAACAAACAAATATTGCTGCGCGATCATGCGCACCGTCACCGAGCCATCGGCTCCTTGTTCGGTTCCTAGATTGCTTTCCACGAACTCGCCCGCCAGGTGCAGCGAAAGAGGATCCACCGCCAGCGGGCCTTTCAGAAATCGTATCAGCGGTTTGTCGATCTGGTAATAGCGCGTGGCGGGGATCAGGCTCAGAAACAAAACTGTAAGCAGAAACGTTCGCAGCTTTCGCCAATTCACAATTCGCTCAATCTCTGCCCAATCGTTTTGAGAATACGTGATCTCAGTCGCGCCGCCAATCTAACATTGCGGCACCAACGCTTGCGCTACCACCTTTGCGGCACGACCAATTTTTGCAGCACCGTGGAAGAGCGGCGCCTCAGCGCCGCGTGAATGTGTTCTAAATGATTTGGGCTATAGCCCCTGATCTTGAAGCCGGCCACCAGTTATTCGCCAATCTCCTTCAACACCGCGCTGCAGCGCTCGCACACCGTCGGATAATTCTTATCCTCGCCCACATGCGTCGAATAATTCCAGCAACGCTCGCACTTGGCTCCATCCGCCTTCTTCACTTCCACGTGCACTCCACCCGTTCCGTTGCCTGAGCCCCTCACCAGCGTGACGGCAGAAACAATAAACAAGTAGCGCAATTGATCTGCATGTCGCGACAATACAGAATAAACAGGATCGGAAGCCCCGATAATCACCTGTGCCTCCAGCCCCGTGCCGATCAACTTATTGTTACGTGCCTCTTCCAGCGCCTTGAGAACTTCGTCGCGTACCGCGCGCAGGGTTGTCCAGCCCTCGTCGCTGCTTCCGTCCTTCACCGAACTCTCACCGAGGATTTCCTCTGCCGATGGAAATAATGCGAGATGCACACTTTCCTTACGGCCAGCGATTTTCGGCAGGTAACCCCAAACTTCCTCGGAAGTAAAACTCATGATCGGTGCGAGCAATCGCACCAAACCTTCGCCAATCCGCCAGATCGCCGTCTGGGCGCTGCGCCGCGCCTGCGATTTCGGCGCTGAAATATACAGCCGGTCTTTCAGCACGTCAAAATAAAACGCGCTCAAATCGACAATGCAAAAGTGATTCAGCCGGTGATAAATCTTGTGAAACGCGAACTCCCCGTAAGATGCGCGCACTTCATCGGCGAAAGCCAGCGTCTGCCGCAGCATGTACTGGTCTAGCCCTTCGATCCGTTCAAAAGGAACCGCGTCGGTCTGCGGATTAAAATCGCCAAGATTACCCAGCACATAGCGAAACGTATTGCGAATCTTGCGGTAATTTTCTGCGATGCGCAGCATCAACTTCTCCGACCCAACCACATCCTCGCGAAAATCAACCGAAGCCACCCACAACCTCACCGCCTCCGCGCCCAGCCGGTCCGAAATATCCACCGGATCCACGTCGTTGCCCCGCGACTTCGACATGGCCTGACCCTTTTCGTCTAGCGTCCATCCCGGCGTCACCACTTCTTTATACGGAGGCGCACCACGCGTGCCCATGCCGCACAGCAGAGACGACTGAAACCACCCCCGGTATTGATCTCCGCCCTCGAGATAAAGATCTGAAGGCCAGGGATAGCTCGGCTCATCGGTAATCAACGCCAGATAACTCGCGCCCGATTCCAACCACACATCAAAGATGTCCGTTTCCTTTTCAAACTTCGTCCCCTCGCAATGCGGACACTTCATCCCCGCCGGCAGAATCATGTTCGACTCCGGCGTAAACCAAGCATCCGCTCCCGACCGGGCAAACAACTCCACCACCTTACGATTCACCGCCGGATCATTCAGCGGCTTTCCGCAACTCTCGCAAAGAAACACCGCGATCGGAACGCCCCACACCCGCTGTCGCGAAATGCACCAGTCCGGCCGCGTCGCAATCATGTTCGACAACCGCT
>DASRWO010000046.1:0-5310 GCA_035654555.1 Candidatus Deferrimicrobiaceae bacterium
GCGCGTACCGTGTCCCGCACAAAATCATGTAGAACCCTTGACTGCCGAAAGCGCACTTCTGTTTTTGAGGGATGAACATTCACATCCACTTCGCCCGCGGGTAATTCCAGAAACAGCAGCACCACGGGATATACGCTCGGCGGAATAATGTTGCGGTAAGCCTCCGTCAGTCCATGCTGCACCAACCGGTCGCGAATCAGCCGCCCGTTCACGAATACATAAATCGAATTACGATTCAGCTTCTGAATCTCCGGCTTCGAAACGAAACCATGCAGCCGCATCCGGCCGGGGGTAGCGCCGGCATCCCGCAGGTCTTCGTCGTCTTTGTCTTTGTCTTCCTGTTCCTTTCTTCGCCACGGCGGAGGCTGCGGCAGGCCAACATGTTCGAGAGTCTGTACCGCCGCCACCGCGATCAACTGATCCAGTGTTTCCTTGCCGAATACCTGATACACACGCTCGCTGTATCCTGCCACCGGAGGGGCCATCAGCATGGCGTTGGTGGCCGAGTGCAATTCAAAATGCTTTTCAGGGTGCGCCAGCGCGTAGTGCGTCACCAGGGAGGCGATATGCGACAGTTCAGTCGACTCCGCCTTCAAAAACTTTTTGCGCGCCGGAGTATTGAAAAAAAGATCTCGAACCGTAATTGATGTTCCCTCGGGCAATCCCGCTTCTTCCACGCGCGCCATCTTGCCGCCGTTGATTTCAATAATTGTTCCTTCGATAGTCGCCCCTGCTCCTGCAATGCAGGATTCCACTGCGCATGTCTCCAGCCGCAGCCGCGACACTGAGGCGATGGAGGGGAGCGCCTCGCCGCGAAATCCCAAAGTCGCCACACTCAATAAATCTTCCGCATCTCTAATTTTCGATGTGGCGTGGCGCTCAAAGGCCAGCATGGCATCGTCGCGCACCATGCCGCATCCGTTGTCTGTGATCTGAATTAATTTCTTGCCCCCCGCCTCGACGCTGATCTTGATTCGCGTTGCACCCGCATCCAGGGCGTTCTCCAGCAACTCTTTCACTACCGACGCAGGCCGCTCCACCACCTCGCCGGCGGCGATCTTGTTGGCGACCTGCTCGGAAAGTACGTGAATGCGGCCCATGAAACAGTTCTCAGCTCTCGGTTTTCAATCGACGTGGAGGACACGTCAGTTTCGCAGAAGGCAGGGCGGAAGGCAAAGATGGGAGAGCACGGAAGGCTCGCCAACGAAGACTGCTGGTACTATTTATTCTTATCTCTTTGTCTCCTCTTGCAACGGAGTGAACGAATGATTCGGTCTTTTAGAGGGATGAAGCCGACGATTCCGGGGACCTGTTATGTGGACGAGTCGGCGCAGATTATCGGCGACGTTGTTCTTGGCGAGCACGCGTCTGTCTGGATGAATGCCGTGGTGCGCGGTGATGTCTATGCCATCCGTATCGGGGCGCACTCGAACATTCAGGACTGCAGCGTGTTGCATGGGATGAAAAATACTTATGGGGTTACGCTCGGCGAATATGTGACGGTGGGCCACTCGGTAACGCTGCATGGTTGTGCGATCGAAGACCGCTGCCTGATCGGCATGGGCTCGATTATTCTGAATGGCGCGAAGATCGGGGCCGGATCAATTATCGCAGCTGGCACGCTAATCCCCGAGCGGACGGTCGTCGAGCCCGGCTCGCTGTGGATGGGGTCTCCTGGAAAGTTCCGCCGCAAACTGGACGCCGACGATGCGGAGACGATTATGAAGTATGCGAGGAACTATCTGGGATATACGGAAGAGTATTTGCGGGAGCTGTAGAGGGTATTGCGAACTGCATGATTAAAGCTGTCCGAGGAACGCGTGATCTCCTCCCTCCGGAGACGGCGTTGTGGAATTTTGTGGAGTCGACGGTGCGGGATGTGTTCCGTGCCTACAACTTCCAGGAAATTCGCACGCCGATTTTCGAGTCGACGGAACTCTTTGCCCGCGGTGTAGGTGAAGAGACCGACATCGTATCGAAAGAAATGTTCACGTGGGATGACGGCGAGCGATTCAATGAGAAAAAAATCATCGACGAATGGCTAAGGGCGAACCAGTCGACCGATCCAACCCAGGTTCAAGCCGGACGGGTCAACGTGCAGAGCACTCCGTCGTTCCTGCGGAGGCTGAAAGAGTTCGGGATCGAGTTCCAAGTTTGGCGCGGCATTGAAGCCCGCCCCGGCGTCTTGGGTGGTCGCATCGAGTTCGTGGCCTTTGGGCCTAGAATCTCGTCCGATACTATAACCGGCCTGATGAAAGCACGTAGTCTCGCCAAGAGCGACTTCTCGCAGGAATTCGGCGCTCACGCGATCCTGCTCCGACTCGTGGTTCCTGCCGAAGTGGCTAAAAGTTCCCCTTGGGTTGAGATCGAAGATGTGGAGATTGAAGGCTTTCCGGGGAACTATTTCTCGAGTTCTCAATCTCTCACGCTCCGCCCTGAGGCCACGGCTGGCATTGTCCGAGCTTACATCGAGCACAATCTCGGCGACCGTGGACTAAACAAGCTTTATTGCATCGGCCCGATGTTTCGCCGCGAGCGGCCGCAAAAGGGCCGGTACCGGCAGTTCTACCAAATCGACGCTGAAATCATAGGTCCGGCATCGGCGGGCAGCGAGTCTCCGGCACGCGATGCGGAAGTGCTGGAGATGCTGGCCACGCTACTGGATCGCCTCGGGATCAAAGGTTGGACTCTCGAACTGAATTCGGTCGGCTGCTCAAATGATCGAGCCGCGTTCGACGAAGCGCTGCGCAAGGCTTTGGAGCCGGTGGTGGGAAACATGTGCGTGGATTGCCAGCGCCGCGCCGTGACCAATCCGTTGCGCGTGTTCGATTGTAAAGTTCCGGCGGATCAGCCAATTATCGATACTCTTCCGCGCATCAGTCAATTTCTGGATGAACCTTGCCGGGCTCATTTTGCGGCGGTGAAAGAAATCCTGACCAAAGTTGGGGTTCCATTTACATTGAACGATCGCCTGGTGCGTGGACTGGACTACTACACGCGCACGGCCTTCGAATTCACTCACGGAGCGCTGGGCGCGCAGAACGCGATTCTCGGCGGCGGCCGCTATGACGGCCTTTCCGAGGCTCTTGGGGGACCAGCGGCTCCGGGAATCGGTTTCGCCATTGGCGAAGACCGGCTGGTGATGTCGCTGCAGGAATCGACACCGGCTGAAAGTGTGAGGAAGAAGCCGGACGTGTATATTGCTCCGCTTGGCGCGGGAATGAATGCCGAAGCAGCCCGGCTGACGCGCGAATTACGGCGTCACCTTGTTGTGGCGGATTTGGGAGATGAAACGTTCCGGCTGAAGAAATCTTTCGAAACCGCGACCAAAGCTGGCGCAAAATACATTTTGATCGTCGGTGAAAATGAAATCAAAGCCGACGCCTTTGCCCTGAAGAATCTCGCCACCGGTGAGCAGGTTTCAGTTCCGCATGGGGATTTAGTGCGAAGGATTCAGGAGTAGCGATGGGGAAGACTCGTTCCATGATCGACGACGAGGCAAAGCGTTTCATCGAAGCGCAGCATATATTCTTTGTCGCATCGGCGCCGCTCGACTCCGGCGGCCACGTGAACCTTTCCCCAAAAGGCCTGGATACATTTCGCATTCTGGGGCCGACCACAGTCGCCTATGTTGACTTCAACGGAAGTGGGGTCGAGACCATCGCGCACCTGAAAGAGAATGGTCGTATTGTTCTGATGTTCTGCGCATTTCAGGGTCCGCCGAATATTTTTCGTTTGTATGGCTTTGGCCGCGCGGTCGAGCCTCACCAAGATGAGTTTGCCGCTCTAGCGCAAAGCTTTCCGGCTTACGAGACCATCCGTTCGATCATTGTGATCGAAATCACTCGGGTCACCGATTCTTGCGGGTACGGCGTTCCCCATTTCAGATATGAAGGCGAGCGCGAACAGCTCGCGGCATGGGCTCGGAAACAGGGACCGGAAGGCTTGCAAGCTTACCGCGAGCGGAAGAATCAAGCCAGTATTGATGGACTTCCTGGCCTATCGCTTCATATCCAAGCGGTTCATACGCCAGCGGTTCATAAACAGGCAATCCATAAACAAGATCGTCTGAAAGACGATCAGAAAGAGGTCGTGTGAAGATTTCTTGGCTTTCCTGTGCCGTTCTCTTTTGCTCAGTTGCAATCCAGGTTGCCGCAATTCCTGTTGTCTCAATCCAGGTTGCGGCCCAGACTCCAGCCGCTGTCAAAGTTCCCAGCGCGCTCGATCTAAGCGCAATCGCCAATGAGAAGAATTTGATCGATGCCAAGAAGAAAGACGATGCCGCGTTTTTCAAGCGGACGCTGAGCCAGAATTTCTCCCTGGTAGGAGTCGACGGCAGTCTACTTGAAGGACAGGAGGCCGCGCAGAATTTAGGCGACTCGGACCTGGTGGAACTTACGCCGTATGACATGAAAGTCGTCGCGCTGGCCGACGATGCCGTCGTCGTTACCTACGACGCTATCGTGCGTGAAAAGCCAGAGGAAGATCAGGGACCTCCCCCGCGATATCAGCATTTCAGTTCGGTATGGGTGAAGCAGGGGGATGTGTGGAAGCTGAAGTTTCATCAGGCAACGGCCGCGCATTGGGGAGATTGGTAGGTTCGCCGTGGAATTGCACTGCACGTGTAAAATGCGTATCGGGAAACTCTTCCTCGGGAATTTACCGTCGCCAGCCTCCTCAAGGAGACTTATATGAAACTACGCGGAACAGTTTTGATGGCTTGGGTCCTGATGGCAGCGGCCGCCACGGCCCAGATGCAACCTCCGAAGCCTGCCCCGGAACTGAAGAAACTGGATATGTTCGTGGGTTCTTGGACTCTCGACGGCACGATGAAACCTGGGGCGATGGGGCCGGGTGGAACTATGACCGAGAACGAAAAGTGCGAGTGGATGGAGGGCGGCTTCTACCTCGTGTGTCACTCGGACTATAAAAGTTCGATGGGCAATGGCGTGGGCTTGTCTGTGATGGGATACTCCGTCGACGACAAGGCCTATACCTATCGCGAGTTCAACAGCTTCGGTGAATTCGACGATTCCCGAGGCTCGCTCGATGGTGATACATGGACCTGGACCAGCGATGAAAAAATGGACGACACGACCATGAAGGGGCGCTTCGTCATGAAAATGACTTCAGCAACGTCCTACAACTTCATCTTCGATATGTCACAAGATGGAACGAAATGGTCTACCGTAATGGAAGGCAAGGCCAGTAAGAAGTGATTCTTCGTTGCAACATCTGCAGCCGCGCCACTCGCCGTTAAGCGCTAGATTCCAACTTCTAAAGCTGGGGACTCTTCCGGGCTCTTCGTCC
>DASRWO010000047.1:0-17277 GCA_035654555.1 Candidatus Deferrimicrobiaceae bacterium
ATCCGCGGTCTGGCAAAACGAACGTTGCTGCAATGTTCCAGCAATCAACCGACATGCGTTATGCCACTCGCAGGAGACACCGCGAAAATCCTCTTTATCGGCCCAGACGGCACTATGGGTCTGTTCTATCCAAACGGGCGAGTCGGAACCTACGTAGTGGCAGAATCCTATCAACAGTGAAAACCTCCTCCGCTATTTTCATTTTCCGCTCCCATTATGCGGAAAACTACTCGTCAATCCTCTGCCCTCTGCGTTGCAGAAGAAGATTTTGCGAAATTTGGTCGCGGCAAAAATAAAAAGGCCGCCCGGCAACAGGGCGACCTCTTCTTTTTCAAGGGAGAATAGTTCCAACAGAGGCTTGAAAATTCCGTCGAAACTTTCTGCCAAAATCTTATGGGCCGAAAAAGCAGGGTGTCAAGCAATTTTTAGCAAATAAATGTCTTTACTTTCAATAACTTACACAACCGATCAATACGACGCTCAAATGTTTCAATTTGAGACTTTAAACCTTCGGAAACGCCTTAACTCGATAATCCTGAGAGACTTAAGAACCCTTCAGCGCGTCCGACGGGTTATTGGGGCGCGCAGAAGACGCTTGCGCCGCTGGCTCATTCAGGTCTAACGAGATGAACTCGGTTTGGTCGGCGCGACCGAATACTCGACCTGGAAAATAGCGTCGCAGCAATACCAGCAATACCCGAGCGCCACCGAAGGCGACTCCCGCCGCTAAAGAGATCGCGCCCACGATGATGCACAGAAGAATGATATTGACCAGCAGGTTGGCAATGTTATTTTTCTTATCAAAGTAGGTGTTCTCATTCCAGGTGACGCTGGCGTCGTAATTCACGGCGCCCAAAAGCGTCTGCGCTTCGCTCTGCGAAAGCGGTCCAGCGGCGATCGCCACGATCGGTCCCGTGCGCTTGTCAAAAAATGGGCCGATGTTTTCCACAGATTCCACTCCCGCCTGTGGCGGCGCGGCGTGATTCGCGGCGTCGATGCGGCGCAAATGTTCGGCGGCCAATGCCGGCGTCGGATACTCGATGAGCATCAATGTAGCCTCGCCACCCCCAACTGAGTAATGCCCGAGCACTACTTCGGGGTTCGCGCTGAAATCGATGAGATTGGCGGGAATTGGAGACGTGATCGCACTCAGGCCCAAAGGTCCCTCAGCATACTTTTCCGTATTCGCCTGGTATCCGTGATGCGGCATGAAGGCGAGAATCGGCGGCAAGTTTCCGGCATTGCCCCCGGGTCGCGGCAAGGCGCCTGCCAACTCTCGCAGACTCGCCGCCGACATTACCGACAGTTCGTTGAACACCGCATCGACGACGATGTGCCCGCGATAAAACAGCACCCGCCGATCAGCGGATGCGCCCTGATCTCCAATCTCCTCCCGCGCCATGCCCGGCTGCAGGTAGAGCGTGTATGCGCCGAAGGCACCGCTCGCGTCGGCAAAGCGCGCGGCTCGTACCTTGAGCGTGCGGCCGTCGTCACTTTTGTAAGTGGCGGATTCGAAGTCCTTGAACCCATATTCCTTGAGTAGAGCCGCGTTTGTCGGATCGGCCAAAGCGGCGTCATTGGACGGTTGAGCCGCGCCCTGCATTTGCCAGCCGGCAAACTGCTTGGGAAGAATCGGCGGCACAGTCGAATCGCCGGCTGCGGCGAAGACCACGCTCTCGAAAAGAACGACCACCGCGAATGTTGCTAGGGACTTGGAAAGACGCATGAAGACACCGCGAGACACAGAATTCCTTCTTCAATTAGACCACACAGGACGGGAAAAAGTTTCCGGATACTATCCCTCAGGACCGACTATTGGCGGGTTGGTGCGATCGGCGTCGTCGACAAATGCCGGAAACGCCGGACGAATCTATTGCCCGGCAGCCTTATCCATCTTGCTGGCCACTTTCACCCCGCTGAGCCCGTTCACATATTTGGCAATGCCGCGGTAGAGCGACTCGGCGATGCGCTCGCGGTATTCGCTGGTGGCAAGGCGATGCTCGTCGGTGGGATTGCTGACAAAAGAGATCTCGGCCAGAATTGATGGCATGTTGGCGCCGATCAATACAATAAATGGAGCCTTCTTCACCCCGCGGTCGCGGATCGCCGGACTTTTCACCGCCAGGCCACTGTGCAGCGACGACTGCACGTCTCCGGCAAACTCCCGCGACTCCTCGATCTTTTCCTTCAGCGCAATTTTCTTTACCAGGTCCTGCAGTTCGTAAATAGATTTCTCCGAAACCGCATTCTCGCGCGCCGCCACCTCCAGCGCTTCTGGTGAAGAGGTGAAGTTCAGATAATAGGTTTCAACTCCACGGGCGGCGGCATCATGACTCGAGTTCGCGTGGATGGACACGAACAAATCGGCCCGCGCCTGATTGGCAATTGCCGTGCGAGTTTCCAGCGGAATGAACGTATCGTCCTTGCGCGTATAAACTACCTCGGCGCCCAAGCGCGTCTCCAGCAACTTCCCCAGACGCCGGCTCACTTCGAGGACAAGATCTTTTTCTTCCAGGCCATTGGGACCAATCGTCCCGGTATCGTGCCCACCATGACCCGGATCGATCACGATCTTGCCGATTTTCAGCCCAAGCGCACGAATCAGAGAACGGTCGCCGCTGGCCGTGGGTTGCGCTTCGCGAATATCCGGCCGTGAGCGTCGCGCTCGATTCGATGCCAGCGTGCGTGTAGCGCTTTTATGTTGCGGCTCGATCGGATCGGCTCTCTCAGCCTGAGAGAGACCGGACTCCAAAGCTTCTGTTTCGTCGGAAAGGTCGTTATCCACAATCTTCTTGGTGACACCAGCATTTCCCATGGCCGGCAAATCTTTCCTGCCCGAGGAAACGCTTCGCTTTGCCGGTTCCGGTTGTGACTCTTCGGCGCTCCCGTCATCGTCATCGGCATCGACCACTTTTTTCACCACTGCGAACTGGTTCTTACTGATAGCGGCGACTTCCTGCCTGGTAGCAATCTGCGGGTTCCTCACTTCAGCGTCCGTAGCTGGCAGCGGTGCAGTTTCCGACGAGGCAGATGTTGTCAGAGCCGTAGTTTTCGGTTCCGCGGAACTCGAATCGAGTTCGCCAGGCGCCGCCGCGAGCCCACGCGGATTCTCCGCCATCAAAGTTTCGCCAGACTCTCTACGCTGTCTGCTATGCCAGTTCTTGCCATGAATATCGATAATCAGACGATAAGGATTTGGCAACAGGAAGGCGTCGTAATCGGAAAGGTTGTCGACCTCGAGCACCACCCGCGTGCGGCCCGGAGCAAACTGCGCCACTCGAACCTTTCTCAGAAAGCCGTCGTCCACATCGAAGCTCTTGCCCACCATCGTAGAAGCAAGTTTGGTACCGTTCAGATCGAAGAAAATGCGCGCCGGAGTCGCGATTCTTTGCGAGGAAAACTTCACGTCTCCTTCCACGTCGATGGCGATGCGAGTGTAGTCGGGCGTGGACCAATGCCTGATGCCGGTGACTCTGGGTAGACGGCCAGAATGCGGTTGCACCGGCTCGTCCTTTGTCGAGGCTACGCGCGAAACCGCATTCTTGCCGACGCCCGACAGCCCTTCCTTATCGTGGTTCTTCGCGTCCTTCAGAGGCCGCGCCGTATCTTCGGTCGGTTGTGGTTGTTCCTTCTCGCCCAGCGCTTGCTGATCAATCTCCAAAATGGCCTGACGGGCGTCGTCCGCCAGCCGGCTGTGAGGATAGTGGTGTAGAAACTCCTGGAAGGAAGCGCGCGCCGCTTTGGAATCGTTGAGATCGTCCTTATAGATTTCCGCAACCGTGAACAATCCGTCGGCGCGATACTTGCTCCCGGGATACTCCCGGCGCAAGAACTTGTACTCCACAATGGCCTTATTCAGGATGTCGTCATTTTCGAAGCGCCGTCCCATTTCCACCAGGGTTTCGGCCACGGCAACTACGCTGGGATCGGCCTTCGAGGAGCTAGGAGCGCCAAGATAAACCAGCTGGTAAGCATTGACCACACGCTGATAATCCCGGCGAGTGCGCTCAAGCGGAGGCCGGCCGTTTAGCGCTTCGCGCATACGCTCGGCGGCGGCAAAGTGCTCCCGCGCCCAGGCATCGGAATGGTGCGCGCGAGCGTTGGCCGGCTGCGCGGCCAATAAGGCCAACACCAGCAATGCCCCCCACAGACCACGCTCCCGCGATGAGCTTTTCAAAATCACCAGCCCGCGCTTTCGTTTCTGCTCGATGAACCGCTTGGTTGAACCAATTCCCCGGGTGCCTGAGAGAAAATGAGAGATAAAAAGATAAGTAACAGATGCCGCAAACTTATTCAGTGTTGCTGATGTAAAGCACGCCGCGCGCATCTCGTTGAACTCGAACGGGATCGTGCGGAACTTCATTCGGGTTAGAGGCGGAATTGCCATAATAAAGGTTGGTAATCCGCCGGACATAGTTCTGGGTTTCCGCGTAGCGCGGCACGCCTGAGCTGCGCGCCACCGCTCCCGCACCCGCGTTGTAGGCGGCCAGGGTCAGTTTGATGTCGCCGCCATAACTTTCCAGCAGTTGCTTTAAATGACGAACCCCGGCGTCCACATTTTGTTCCGGGTCAAATGGATTATTTACCTTCAATTGCCGCGCTGTCGAAGGCATCAGCTGCATCAGTCCCATCGCGCCTTTGCGCGACACCGCATTAGGATTGAAATTCGATTCCACTTTTACCACCGCGCGCACAAGATTCGGATCCACATTATGCCGGGCGGCAGCCTGCTCAATGGCGCTATCAATATCAGCCGCAGTGGGCAGCGTGCCGCGGAAATTGGCAGCGACAATTTTGGCGTTCGCCGATTGACTCGATTCCCTTCCAACATATTGGCTCACTTCCGCTGCCGCCGATCGCGCCGCGCGCATGGCTGCGGCATTCGGCGGGGGCACGCGCTTCCAGCGATTTTCCTTGGAACTCCAATACATCAGCGACCGCCGCGGCGGTTCCGCTTCCGGCGTGCGCCCGACCCGGCTTGTGGGCGCCGAGTCGTTCACATAAATTGTCCGGCCGTGATCATCGGTTGCGGTGATTTGTTGGGAGGTTCCATCGCCATCCTCGGCGCGGAGTTGTGGCATAAGAGAAAAAGAGGTCGCGGCTACAGTGCTAGCCATCAGTGCGATTTGCAGGCGCTTTCGCATTACCGGGCTTCTATGCTCCTCTTTGGCGAAGACAGACTTCTGCCTCGCATATTCCCACCCGGAACCTGACGGAGAAATTCTTCAACCAGAGTAAGACGATTATAGGCGAGCTGGAAACGCCGGGCAATCAATCCGAAGGGAGTAGAACCACTGAAGTAATCTCGCTAAGCGACTGAAAAGGCTGAAGTTTTAGAATCGGTAATTAGAAATGGCTCAGGCACTCTTCTCCAAAGCCAGCTCTAGGGCATCGAGCGACAACGATCGCAGTAGATTGCGCCGCATCCCGCGTTCCACATCGGCCAGCCGGTCAGAGGCGGTGGCAATCCATTCAAAATCCGCCGCCTCCGAGAGCTTCCTAAGCTGGCTCAGAATGTCAGTGTTGTGAACCAGTTCAGGCGTCCGGGAACTCAGAAACATCAAATCGCGCAGGAGCGAATACAGCGTGCGCAGAAGATTTTCCGTTTTCTCCCGCCCTTCCGCGCCAGCTCGATAAGTTTCCGTGATCTTGAACAGCGCGCTGTGTTCGCCTCCGAGCAGCGCGGAATTAAGAATCGTCAGCGCGTCGGCCCGTGCAGCCACGTAGGTCTCGAGATCGAAGCTGCGTGCCCGCCCCACTGCACCTTCGCACAGCCTCGCTACCAGAGCCCGCTGTTGGGGCTTCCACTCCGGACGATGTTTTTCCAAATAGCGCTCCACTTCTTCTACCGGCAAGGCAGCCAGTGGAAAGACCATTGATCGCGAGCGGATCGTCGGCAGCAGTTCGCCGGGATTCTCCGATAACAGAAAAATTGTCGCGAACTCCGGCGGCTCTTCCAGAACTTTCAGCAGCGAATTCGCCGCCTCTTTCATGAACGCCGAATCCGTGAAAATATACACTCGCTCCCGCGCTTCCGACGGCCGGTAATAGATGGTTTCGATCACCCGCCGCACCTGGTCTACTTTGATCATCATCTGCGGCGGATCGGGAGGAATGATCAGAACGTCGGGGTGAGTCTGCACGAAGAGCCGTGTATCTTTCTTATCGCCCTCGCGCAAACCTTCGCGGGTCTCCACCGCCTCGGCAAAACACGCATCGAGGTCGGCGGCTTGCGCGATGCGCCGGCAGTTCGCGCATTGTCCGCAGAAATCAGGTAGACCGTTCGTCTCGGTCGGCGCCAGACAGTTCAAAGCCTGCGCCAGCATCAACGCCAGCGTGTACTTACCCGATCCACGCGGCCCGGAAAGAATCACCGCATGCGGAAAACGATTCCGCGCCAGCATATCCCGCAAGCGGTGGACGGTTTCGGAGTTGCCGTGAAAATCAGCGAAGCTCATTTATCAAGCCAAGTCAGAATTAAATACGAAGTTACTATTAATCAGCCAATCCCCAGCTTCTTCCTCACCGTGTCTACGATTTTCGTATGCGTCTGTTCTGGCGTCCCGCTCGCATCCACTGCCAGTACGCGTTCGGGTTCCCTCGCCGCAATTGCCATATACCCCTCCCGCACGCTCGCAAAAAATGCGCGATTCTCCTGCTCAAACCGGTTCTCATCGGCGTCTTTGCTGAAGCTCTTATTCGCGCGGCCGGCAACAATCCGGTTGCGATTGCGGGCGCGGCCAACGCTCTTCGCCGGATCGGAGTCCAGCAGGATCGTAAGATCAGGCCGCAAACCTCCACAGAGTATTCGATGCAACTCGAGCACCGCTTCACTCCCCAGCTTGCGGCCGCCGCCCTGGTAGGCCTCCGTGGAATCGGTGAAACGGTCGCACAAAACAATCTGTCCGCGCTCGAGCGCGGGCTGGATTACTTCCGCAATATGCTGCGCCCGCGAGCCAAACATTAGCGCCATTTCAGCCATCGGTGACAATCCCTCGGTTTTCGAGTCGAGCAACACACGCCGGATTTTCTCGCCGGTCGCCGTTCCTCCCGGCTCCCGCGTTTCTATAACTTTGTGTCCGGCCGCGCGCAGCGTCTCCGCCAGTTTGCGCATCTGCGTGCTCTTCCCTGTTCCGTCGAGCCCTTCGAAGGTAATAAATGTCCCGTGCCGTGACATCGTCGAATGATAGCAGCGCTGGTGCATCCCTGTACCGGAGCTCTCTTCGACTGCTAAAATCTAAATTCTGCACAGAGTGTGAGATTTGGTTCGTCAAAACGTGGGGACCCTTTAAATGAAAGTTTTTAGAATCCTGGGAGCAACCTGTCTTCTTTTCTCTTGTCTTTCCGCTTTTTCCGCCACCCCGCCCACCGTAACCATTTTCGTCGACGCCAGATCCGCGCCGCGCAAAATCTTCCACGCTAAACTAAAGATCCCGGCAAGCCCCGGAGACCTGACTCTCTATTATCCGAAATGGATTCCGGGAGAGCACGCACCCGATGGACCGGTCATCGATCTGGCTGGACTCAAATTTTTTGCCGGGGGCAAAACGCTGAAGTGGCGCCGCGATCTGCTCGATGGCTTCACTATCCACGTTGAAGTTCCTGCCGGGGAAAGCGAAGTGAATGCCGAACTGGATTTCCTTTCGCCTGCAACTTTCGAGAGCGGTTTCTCAGCTGGTTCTTCCGCCACCGACAAGATGGCGGTAATCAGCTGGAATCAGGTGCTGCTTTATCCGAAAGGCTGGAAGTCCGATGAGCTTACTTACATTGCCAGTCTGAAACTCCCCGCCAACTGGAAGTACGGAACTGCCCTGCCCATCGCATCCACCACCGCCGACAACGGTGAAACGCAAATCTCGTTCAAGCCGGCGCCTCTGAACACTCTGGTTGACTCGCCCGTAATCACCGGCGAATTTCTCAAAGTAGTCAAACTCGCGGACGATCCTCCCACCGAGATGGACGTTGCCGCCGATAGCGCCGCTGCTCTCGAGCCCCCGCAAGAAGTCTGGGACCATTACAAAAATCTCGTCGAGCAGGCCAACAAACTTTTCGGCGCCCATCATTATCGCGACTACCACTTTCTTTTCAGCCTCAGCGATCACGTGGCTCACTTTGGCCTGGAGCATCACGAGTCCGACGACAGCCGCGTGGGCGAGCGCGGACTCGTAGACGAAACCGCCCGCAAACTGGAAGCCAGCCTGCTCCCTCACGAATATGTTCATTCTTGGAACGGAAAATATCGTCGCCCCGCCGACCTGACGACCCCGGATTACGAACAGCCGATGCAGGATGATCTACTCTGGGTATACGAGGGATTAACGAATTATCTCGGCACCGTGCTCACCGCGCGCAGCGGCTTGCTCGCCCCCGAGCAGGCGCGCGACGACCTGTCTCTCACCGCAGCCGGAATGGATCACACGCCCGGCCGCACCTGGCGTAATCTGCAAGATACCGCCGATGCGGCTCCGCAACTTTATTTCGCTCCCGAGGCCTGGCACTCCTGGCGCCGCGGAGTCGATTTCTACGACGAAGGCACTCTGGACTGGCTCTGGGCTGATGTCATCATCCGCCAGCAGAGTAAGGGTTCGAAGTCGCTGGACGATTTCTGCCATCTCTTCCACGGTCCACCGAGCACGGGGCCGATGGTGAAGACTTATACCTTCGACGACGTGGTAAACGCACTGAATCAGGTTGTGCCTTATGACTGGCGCGGCTTCTGGATGGAGCGTCTCACCAATCACGGTCCCGGCGCGCCGCTTGGTGGAATCGAAGGCAGCGGATGGAAGGTGGTCTACGATGACACGCAATCGGAGCTGTTGCACGGCGCGGAAACCGATGGCCGCATCGCAAGCGGAGCGTTTTCAATCGGCCTCGACCTTCGCGAAGACGGCGTCATCGTCGATACCATCGAAGGCATGCCAGCTGCGATTGCCGGAATCGGTCCCGGCATGAAGCTTGTTGCCGTGAATGGACGCCAATACACGCCCGAAGTCCTGCGCGACGCGTTGAAAGCCGGCAAGAGTGGTAGCGCGCCCCTCGAACTTCTGGTCGAGAACACCGACTACTACAAAACTTACAAACTTGATTACCACGGTGGCGAACGCTATCCGCATCTGGTACGCGATGATTCGAAGCCTGACTTGCTGACGGAGATTTACAAACCCAAATAGCATTCCGTCACTCAAATTCCAAGACCTCCTGCTCCACCGGATTACTCCACACCGGAGCGAACGACTGCCGATGCAGGGGCGTCGGACCGTGCTCGAGCAACGCAGCCAAGTGCTGCGGAGTGCTGTAGCCCTTGTGCGAAGCTAGACCATACTCCGGGAACACCGCGTCCCACTCGCACATCATGCGATCGCGCTCTACCTTGGCGAGAATCGACGCCGCCGCAATCGAAACGGAAAGCGCATCCCCGTGGATAATGGCTTTTTGCGGCAGCTCGCAATCCAGCCGCAGCGCATCAATCAGCAAATGATCCGCCGCCGGTTGCAATCGCAGCACAGCCTCGCGCATGGCCAGCCGCGACGCGTGGTAAATATTAATCTGGTCGATGCGGGCCGCGTCCACCGCCGCCACGGCCCAGGCCACCGCATGTTCCCGAATACGCGGCGCCAGCTGTTCGCGGCGTTCCGGCAGTAGCAGCTTGGAATCGCGCAGCCCGCGAACGCGGTAGCCACGCTCGAGAATTACCGCCGCCGCCACCACTGGCCCAAACAGCGATCCCCGCCCTACCTCATCCACTCCTGCCACCATGATCGCGCCCGCCTCCCACGCGCTTTTTTCGTAACGCAACGTGCAGCGCAGTTTTTTCAGCAGACGCAATTTCGCGGCTGATGGAGAAAGAGAAAATTCAGACGCGATCTTCTCAGGTGCGATCTTCGCAGTTCGAGGCATGAAAGAAACTTTCCACTATCTTCCCGCGCCTCCAGACATCCCGCAAGTGGAAGTGAAAATTATCCTGTGAATAAGTCGCGCTCTGTAGTAAATGCCACTTCCATCAAGTCTGGTCACCGCCTGGTAACCATTACTTCGATTACGACCGTACATTGTCCGGTAGGACATGTACTGCTATGTTCACTCTAGATCGCGAGTCCGCGAGGAATAGTTTTGAGCGCAAAACCAATCGAACCGCAGCCTGGGATTACGCCAATGGATAAGCTGGTCCACCTGGCTCTGCCGGTGCGTCTTACGCACATGCAGCACGGCGAGCGTGGCGGTCCAGAGATGGCATGCACTTACGATATTCATCCTCGCGGCGCGCGCTTGCTCAGCTTTCGCGGTGTAAAAGTCGGGGACTTGATCACGGTTGAGCGTGGCCGGAACAAATCCATCTGTCAGGTGGTGTGGACGGCGGACCCGCACTCCGCGCTGCGCGGCCAGTTCACGGTGGAATGCGTGGAAGGTGCAAAAACTCCCTGGGAGGACGAACTGCGGCAAATGCAGGAGCAGTATCTGCCCATCAATCCTGACGCCCCGAAGAAAAAAACGTCGATGAATACCTTCGGCAGAACCGACCAGAACCGGCGCCGTCATCCGCGCTTCCACGTCGAAGGCGGAGCCGATCTATTGGAGATCGGCGGTCAATCCTGCGTAGAGGGCCACCTGGAACAGATTTCAGAATATGGTTGCCTGGTCAGCGCCACCAATCTTCTCGTTCCCGGCACCGGCCTAAGGCTGGCACTGAACATTTACGACGTCAGCGTCGCGCTGAAAGGCAATGTGCGATATACCGCGGGAAATCGCGCCATGGGTGTGGAGTTTCACGAGATCCGCCAGGGCGATCGTCCCCTGCTGGATTATGTCCTGAAACAAGTCAAAGGACGCCGCAACAAAGATTTTGCCGATCTCGAAGTGGTCACCGTGCCCTTGGCCGCGGCGGCCGCAAGATAAGAGTCACGCGCCACACAAGTCTTATCGGCGGCCAGCCCGAGAGACATTTGCCTGCGCTTTTATTCGACGTCGCGCAGCCGCGCCGCTTTTCCTCTGAGGCCGCGCAAATAATACAGTTTCGCGCGGCGAACTTTAGAGGAACGCAGCAAATCCACTTTATCGATCACCTTGGAGTGGATGGGAAAAATGCGCTCCACTCCCTGGCCGAAGCTGATCTTGCGCACGGTGAAGCTGGCCTGCGGTCCGTTGTCGCGCTTGATGACGACGCCCTCGAACGCCTGCAAGCGCTCCTTGTCGCCTTCTTTGATCTTCACATGCACCCGGACTGTGTCGCCCGGATGAAACGCAGGAATATCGGTGCGTTGCGTTTTCGCCAGCAGCTTTTCGATGATTAAATTCGACATGATATTTCGTCCCTCTGAATTCTGATTCTCAAATTCGAAATCTAGGTCTTCTGCTTCTCGCATTCATCCGGCTTAATTCTCGCGAGATACTCTTGATCTTCCACACTGAGCGTCGCGCCTTCCAGCAAGTCTGGACGGTTCCGAAACGTCTTCTCCAGGGCCCGTTGCCGGCGCCAACGTCGAATTTCTTCGTGGTTGCCGGACATCAAAGCCTCCGGCACCACCATCCCGCGAAACTCAGCTGGCCGCGTGTAATGCGGATAATCCAACAATCCATTCGACCCGCAAGTCGAATCCGCACCGCTCAAATTTTTCTTCACGTCAACCGTAAACGATTCCTGCTGGGTTGACGCTTCGTTCCCCACCGCGCCCGGAAGCAGCCGCATCACCGCTTCCACAATCACGGCAGCAGCGATTTCGCCACCGCTCAACACATAGTCGCCGATCGAGATCTCCCGGTCGGCCAGATGATCCGCTACACGCTCATCTACGCCCTCGTACCGCCCGCAGACTAAAACAATCCGGTCGAGCAAGGCCAACTCCGTCGCGACCTTCTGACTAAACCGTTGCCCCTGCGCTGACAGCAGAACTACGGACTGCCGCACACGCCCTGCAATCCGTTCTTCCCTGGGAGCCAGACCCAGCGACTCCAAACATTCAAAAAGCGGTTCCGGCTTCAGCACCATCCCTTCGCCGCCGCCAAACGGACGGTCATCCACGGTGCGATGACGATCATGCGTAAACTCCCGCAGATCGTGCACCTGAATCTTCGCCAGCGCCATTTCCTGAGCCCGGCGAGTGATGCCGTAATCCAACGGTCCACGAAAGAAGTCCGGAAAGATAGTTACAATGTCGGCCTTCATCGCGGAAACCAAAAATCTTTAACCAAAATCTTCAACCCAGGGGCGCAGAGCAACCCAGAAGCCTTTACCCTCTGATCCTCCGTGTTTAATGCCTTTTCCTTCCCACAGCCTGCTCCCGTTTCTCCTCAGCCGTTAACGGCGAGTTCACGTCGAGCAGACCATCAGGCAAATTCATGCGCACCAGCTTGCGCTCAACCTCGACGCTATCGAGATAAGCCTCAGCGAAAGGAATCTCAACCAACCGGCTCGCCGTGCGCACAATCAACAGCGGCGCTTCGCCTGCGCCAAACTGAACGTCTTCGATCCGACCGATCTCGCGGCCACCATCAATCACCGAACAGCCGACAAGATCGCTCACATAATTCCAGCCCGTCTGCAGTTTCGAGCGCTGGCTCTGCGGTACCTGCAATTCGCATCCCACCAGCGTTTCCGCTTGGGAAATCGAATCCACTCCCACGAACTTGAAAACCAGCAGTCCCTTGTGCGGCCAAAGCTCTTGCACTTCCAGTTCGCGGCGTTGAAGATCCGTTTCTCGCGGCAGTGCCAGCAACTTCATCCCGGCAGTGAACCTCTCGGGAGCATGGCTGAAAACCTCGGCCGCAACTTCGCCGCGCCTGCCCTGCGTTTTCACCACCCGGGCCAGCGTAATAAACCCGCCACTTGTTTCAGGATCGTGAATGTTCCAATTCCCAGGCCTCGGCGGTCCGTCCGTTAGTCGATGACATCCAGCGTGTATCGCTTCCGTGTCCGCACTCCGGCAGCGCTCAACAACGTTCGCAAAGCGCGTACGTTGCGTCCTTGCCGGCCAATGATTTTTCCCACGTCCGCTTCGGCCACTTCCAGTTCGATCACATCGCCATCCAGATGATCGACGTAAACCTCATCGGGAGCATCGACGATCCACTTCGCAATCTTCTCGACGAGAGCGCCAACATTTCCGCTAGTTTCAGTCATGGGGATCAGTCTGTGCGATGCCTAAGCTACGGAAGCCGCTGGAGCAGCCGCAGGCTTGGAATAGAGTTTCTCCACGCGCTCTGACATTTGCGCGCCCTTCGAAACCCAATAATCCACCCGCTCGCGCTTGAACTCGATGCTGGTGGGATTGGTTCGAGGATTATAAGTCCCCACCACTTCCACCGGACGCCCATTGCGCGCGCGCGCCTTCTCGATCACGACAATGCGGTAATACGGTTGTTTGCGCGCACCCATGCGCGCCAGTCGAATCATTAACACAGAGATATATCCTTGTTCCGGAAGAGTCCGGCGAGGTCAAAACAAACATTTATTATGCAGGAGCTTAGCGGGAATGGCAATAGGCGGTCTCGCGCTCACCGAGCAGAACCCGGGGCGTCCAACCGTTGCGTGAAAAATGCGCTAACTCCGGCGGCGCGGATGCGGAAACTCCATGTCTTTGTGAAAGCTGGAGAGAGCGGCACCGTGGAGCGCTTCTATTGGGTCTCATCCGTATCTCGATAGTCGCTATGACATGATAGTGACTATCGCAAGCAGATTCTATATAATCGCGCGTCATGCCAACTGCAGTTTCAACTAAAGAGACGCTCTACAACGTAGCCGATCGAGTGGCTACGATCACTTTGAATCGGCCGGACAAACTCAACGCCTGGACGGCGGTGATGGAAAGCGAAGTGCGTTCCCACATGGAGAACGCCGAGCAGGACGACGAGGTCCGCGTGATCGTATTGACCGGCGCTGGGCGGGGCTTTTGTGCAGGTGCCGACATGTCGCTTCTGAGCGCGGTGGCGGAGCGCGGCCGGGATGCCCGGAATTTGGATGACCGGGATTTGGATGACCAACGCCGCGAGCAGGTATTGCGCGATGGCGCGAACCGCCGCGAAGGCGTGCCGCCGGATTTTCAGAAGAAATACTCTTATTTCCCGGCGATCGGGAAGCCGGTGATTGCCGCCATCAACGGTCCGGTGGTTGGCTTGGGTTTGGTTATCACTCTCTATTGCGATCTGCGGCTGGCCTCGGACGCAGGCCGCTTCAGCACCACATTCGCGCGGCGCGGGCTGATTGCAGAATATGGAATGGCCTGGATGTTGCCTCGGATCATTGGAATAGCAAATGCCCTTGATCTGCTGCTTTCTGCCCGGGTCATCGATGCCGCTGAAGCGCAGCGCATGGGGTTGGTGAATCGAGTTTTTCCCCAGGACACCTTTCTCGAAAAAGTCCGGGAGTATGCCCACGAACTGGCTTCCGCCGTGAGCCCGCGCTCGTTGCGCATCATCAAGCGCCAGGTATACGAGGCCATGTCGCAACCGCTCTCGGAAGCTTTCGACATTTCCGTGCGCGAGATGATGGCGTGTTTCCGCACCGAGGATTTCAAAGAGGGCGTCGCGCACTTTGTGGAGAAGCGGCCCGCTACTTTCACCGGTAGATAGTAGACGGGTAAATAGGAGACAGGCGGCAGGACATGGATTTCTCGTTCAGCGGAAAAGTGAAGGACCTGCAACGGCGCCTGCAGGCTTTCATGGATGAGTACATTTATCCGAACGAGCAGCGCTACCACGATGAGATTGAGAGCAACCGATGGTCGCCGCCTCGCGTAATTGAGGAACTCAAACCCAAAGCTCGCGCCGCCGGCTTGTGGAATCTGTTCCTGCCGGACGAGGAGCATGGCGCGGGATTAACCAATGTCGAATATGCGCCCTTGGCCGAGATTATGGGGCGCAGCTTCATCGCTCCTGAAGTGTTCAATTGCTCGGCGCCGGACACCGGCAACATGGAGGTGCTCGCTCGTTACGGCACCGCGGAGCAAAAAGAACGCTGGCTCAAGCCTCTGCTTGCGGGCGAGATTCGATCGTGCTTCTCTATGACGGAACCCGCGGTCGCCTCATCGGATGCAACCAACATTGAGGCGAGTATTGTTCGACAGGGTGACGAGTATGTCATCAATGGGCGCAAGTGGTGGTCCTCCGGAGCGGGCGATCCGCGCTGCAAGGTCGCGATCTTTATGGGCCGAACTGAGAAAGAAAAAACAGATCGCTCGGCCGCGCTTCATCAACAGCAGTCGATGGTGCTGGTGCCAATGGATAGCGCCGGACTCAAGATTGAACGGATGCTGACCGTATTTGGCTATGACCATGCGCCGCACGGGCATGGCGAAATCGCTTTTGAAAATGTTCGTGTGCCGGTCTCGAACATGTTGCTCGGCGAAGGACGCGGCTTTGAAATTGCCCAAGGTCGCCTGGGGCCGGGACGCATTCACCACTGCATGCGCTGCGTCGGCGTGGCCGAACGGGCCCTAGAAATCATGTGCAAGCGAGTGCGGGCACGCGTGGCCTTTGGCAAGCCACTGGCCGAGCAGGGCACCATACGCGCCGACATCGCCCGGTCACGCATGGAGATCGAGCAGGCACGTCTTCTAACTCTCAAAGCGGCGTACATGATGGACACGGCCGGCAACAAGGAAGCACGCGCCGAGATCGCGATGATCAAAGTGGTGGCGCCGCATGTCTGTCTGCGAGTGCTGGACCGTGCGATCCAGGCGCACGGAGGCGCTGGAGTTTCTCAGGATACTTTTCTGGCCGGCGCATGGGCGAATGTGCGCACGCTGCGTTTGGCCGACGGCCCGGACGAAGTGCACACCGAAGCTGTTGCGAAAATGGAACTCCGGAAATGGAGCGTGCCGCAGGCGCGGCATTGATGGCTCTACGGTCTCTTTGAGCGCCTCAATCTTGTCCACCTACAGCAAATCAATCAACTGAGTTTTACTGACAGAAGATGACCCTTCGACAGATCAGCGATTCCTCAACCCGTGATTCCTTGACCCGTGATTCCTTAACCAAGGTGCCGTTCAATGCCTTGCTCGGGATGCGACTGCACCGGGTGCACCGCGACGGCATTACCGTAGCCTGCACCCTTCGCGACGACTTGCAAAACAGCGCTGGAGTTGCCCACGGCGGTGTGGCTGCGACCATGGCCGACGCCGCCGTAGGTGGTGCAATCCAGCATCACTTCGGTGGCGGGCGCCGGATCACCACCGTCGAGTTAAAGATCAACTACTTTCTACCGGTGACGGAAGGCCGAATCTTTGCCCGGTCGCACCTTCTTCGCGTCGGCTCAACGCTGTGTGTGGGTAGCGTGGATCTCAGCAATGAAAACGGGCGCGCGATTGGAACGGCTATCGTTACTTATATGATCCTTGATGCGCCTGCCGTTCAGGCCTCGGACCTCAGACGTCAGAGTTCAGCCCGCGTGCCGAATGCTCCTCGTGCTCCGCGTCCCTCACGCAGGAAGTAGTAGTTCCTGCCGCGGCTCTTGTGTGTAATCTTCTTGCGGTGATTTGCGAGAGTAGCGATTTGCAAAAATATAGAGATGCGGCAAGGTTGAGAGGAGACACCCGTGCTTGTCCTGGAAACACCGCATTCCTTAAGAGACTGGGTAGGTCGCGAACTCACCGTGACGCAATGGTTCCCCATCACTCAGGACCGCATCGAGCAGTTTGCTGAAGTTACCGAGGATCGTCAGTGGATCCATGTGGAGCGCGAACGTGCAGAGCGTGAGTCTCCCTATGGAACCACAATCGCTCACGGGTTCTTAACTTTGTCGCTGCTGAGCCGATTTATGAAGGAGGCAATTCAGATCCGAGGCGGCGTCCGCATGAGCGTCAATTACGGCTTGAATCGGGTTCGATTTCCTTCTCCCGTCCGCGCCGACTCTAAGATTCGCGCTCGCTTTACTCTTCAATCGCTAAAAGACTTGGCTGATGCGCTGGAAGCAGTCTTTGACGCGAGAGTGGAAGTCCAGGGTAGAGACAAGCCGTGCTGCGTAGCTGAGTGGGTGGTTCGCTACTATATATAGAAGGTAGGGTCCGTTCTAGGCAGATGCGCAGAATCCTCTTAGCGGTGCGTGCAGAGCCCGGGAGCGGCGAGGTGCGGCGCCGCATTGAAGGTAAATAACCGTAGCTGCTCTTTTCGCAAACGCAGGATTGTGTAGGATGCGTTATACACGGCGCCGGCGAGCCGCATGATCCGCTCATCGGAAATCTCCAGCGACAGGCCAGTCCAAATCGCAACCGGCGTGGCCGACGTAACCGCCAGAATGTTCTCCCGTGCGTCAGGCATCTTCAACCGGCAGGCCGCAACGCGCTCGCG
>DASRWO010000048.1:0-3556 GCA_035654555.1 Candidatus Deferrimicrobiaceae bacterium
GTTCGCGGAGGTTCCTCATGGCTACGGCTCTCGTTCGCCATCCTGCTGTCGCCGGTCGCTTCTATCCCAGCGATCCAGAAGCTCTTCGCCAGGAAGTCGATACTTATCTGAGTCAACCTCCATTACGCAAAGTCATTGGCGCGCTGGGCTGCATCGCCCCGCATGCGGGTTACACGTATTCCGGTCATGTGGCTGGCGCGGTGTTTGCAGGATTGGAAGTTCCGGAACTTTGCGTCGTGATGTGCCCCAACCATACTGGTATGGGACGCCCTTTCGCCATCGTGAGCGACGGAGCCTGGGAAACTCCCCTAGGCTCTGTGCCCATCGACAGCGACTTCGCAGCCGAACTGAAGCGTCGATCCCAGCTTCTCCACGAGGATTCGGCTGCACACCGCTCGGAGCATGCCATCGAAGTCGAGTTACCGTTCCTGCAAATCCGCCAACCTTGGGTGAAATTCGTTCCAATTGCACTTGGAACCGGACAGTTCGAAGCGCTCGAGCAACTGGGCATCGCGTTGGCGGAAGCCATCGTGGCGCACGGCAAACCGGTCCTCATCGTCGCCTCCAGCGACATGAACCATTACGAGTCCGATGCCATCACTCGCGTTAAAGATCAGAGCGCAATCGAAGCAATTCTCCGCCTCGACGTCCGCAGCCTTCACGAAGTAGTCACACAACAGCAGGTCAGCATGTGCGGTTTTGGCCCCGCAGTAACCATGCTGACCGCTGTAAAAAGGCTCGGCGCAACTTCGGCCGAACTGGTGAAGTATGCGACCTCCGGCGATATTTCTGGTGATCGAAATGCAGTGGTGGGTTACGCAGGTATCGTAGTCGGCTAGCGGAATGTACGATCGTCCACTGAATCCCGGGTGATTTTTCGAACTCGCCCGCCTGAAATTATGCCGCCAGTGGCATCGCAGAAACTTGAGGAGGCGTTGCGAAGGTCTCCTGTTCGCCCAAAAGAGCTTGCAGTTTCTCGCGCAGTTCCTGCACCCGGCCTTGGCGGTTGTAGCACTCGATCAACTGGCTATCCGTCAGCCCGCCGGGCGAATCAAGGCATTCCATTTGCTGGCAAAGCAAGTCCAGCATCTCCCGCCGAACGGCCACGATATCTTCAGCTTGCCATGGCATCGGATTCTCCTGCGAAAATTATGTCGCAAGTCAAACTTAGCGAGCTCCGAAAAAAGCTCGTATCGAGTGGATACTGTATTTGAAAGACTTAAACCACTCGGGAAGCACCATAAAAAAGAGGCGGCCATTTTGGCCGCCTTTTAAAAACTGAGCCGTCGCCTACTTCACTTATGTCCACCGGCACTCGCTGCGGAGGCGTGTCCTGCGGACGAAGAACCGACGTGTCCCGTACCTGGGCTCATCGCTCCATGCTGCTCGCTGGCGGCGAATCCACCTGAATGGAAAGAACTCGCGGCAAACTGCGGCGCCGCACGTAGTTCCACGAAGCCCGTCTTGGCCACTTGCGTGTTCAGGGAACGCAGGCCGTCTACGGATCCTCGCGGAATTCCCATCCCCGCGGACCCTCGGTTGACGACCAAGCTGGTTGCGGAAGTGCTCGTCAGGTTTGGTCCACCCCTTCCTACGACAACCGTCGCCATCGTGCCCCTAGGTTCGACCGGAGCCTTAAATCCGGCCGCCGCCCCCACATAGTTAACTCCGCCGCGCCATCCATTGAATCCACCCGGCTGCCAGCCCCAGCCCAGGCCCGGGGAATACAGCCAGTTGCCATAGTAGTAAGGCATCCAACCCCATGGATACGCCGAGGCCCACATATAACCCATGCCGGGATAGTACGACCATGCGCCGTCCATAAACGGATTCCAGCCGACGCCCGCGAAGTACGGCTGCCACAACATGCCGTAGCCGGGAAAGTTCGTATAGCCCCCGTAATAGCTGAGGTCGCTAGCCCCGTAGCCCAATGGCGTAGGATTATTCTTCGCGTACTGGTCGTGATAGTTGACCGCTTGCTTGTCCCAATCGTCGTAGGAATCTTCCTTAAAGCTCTTTGCCGCCGTGGAGTGGTCGCCGTCATTGACATCGAATGCAACCATCTTCCTCTTCTCGACCTTCACCGTTCCGGACGGACCGATTACCTCCACTTCATTCTTGAAACTCGCTATCTCCGCGGATTTGGACGAGGCCGCCGCGCGGAAGTGGGCTGGCTGGCTCAAGTCCACTCTCTCCTGTGAAAACCGAAGCGTGAACTTATCTCCACTCTTCCCCAGCCAGTTCACGTAGGTCCTGCCTTCTAACAGATTCACCGCGGAGAATCGCTGCCCGGCGTCGCTCAAGCCCAGCGTGCTGAACAGAACTGTAGTGTTAGGAGCAACTCGCAGCGTGCTGCCATCTTCGAATTCGATTTCTGCTTGTCCATTCCCCCGCGTGCGCAGTTGGGTTCCTTGGGTGATGGGAAGATTGAGAAATGCGTTCTCAAAGCCCAGTCCCGCGTTCTTATCGATCTGCACCCCGCCATGGACCTCGCTCAGGCGAACAATGCGGGCTTGCGAATTGGCTGCGGCCGGCAGCGCCGAAAGCGCGCAGACCAAAGCCGTCAAGATCATCCAGTAAAATCGGAGCTTGCACATAGAACCTCCTCATCCAACCTGTGGCTCGTTCCCGCATCCCCTAAGTTCGCTGCCGAAAATCTTCTCTTTTGCTATCACTTGCCCTCGAAGTAGTTGTCAAGCAGTTGTCAATTTTGACTGCTCCTTCCACTTCTCCTGGCGCTGAAGTCAATTCTACTCCTTCGTGCAAGCGCCTTCCTGTCAACGTTCGGCCGCATTGCTCTGCATTTGGATCAAGGTCTTAGCTCGTGCCCGCACCATATTTATTACCGAATTGTCCTCAACAATCTCCTGCAGCACGGGTTCGACGCTTTGGATTTCGCTCAGCTCATTATTCCTCGCATCGGCTTCCATGCGCTTTAACTCATCATCGAGCGCCAGCTTTTGATAGCGGTGGTAATAAGCCAGCCGCCGTCCATAGTCCAGGGTTGACTCCATGCTCTGGAATAAAGTCGTCAACTGCCGAACCGGCTCGAGATTCGAATAGTTATAGCGCGCCGTGTAGGATCGCTCCCCATCCTGATAGGTTAGGATCTTGTCTCCGGTAAAAGCGAGCTTCCGGTTTCCCGAATCAACTTTTCCGGAAAAATATTTCGCTTGTTTCGCCCACTCGAAAATCCGCTGCCGGTTGGCCGCAGATAAATTGAATTCTGCCCGGTAGGGCTGCTCTTCGGAGTTTTCCTGATCTTTCACCGTGCATTCATAGCTCGCGTGACCGTTGGCATCGACTGCGATCGAATAGTGCGTGGGATCAGAAAGAGGAAAGTCCAGAGTAAAGGTGACGGTTGTAGCCGGAGCTGGGTCACCGCTCGCCGGAGTTTGCCCCAGCGCGAAGCCAGACAGAAAAACCAGGGACAGAGCCGCGCAAACCACGCGGCAACCACTTATCGTTCGCATAGAAACAGCACGCATCACCGCGCCGCAGCCCTCTGCCGCTCCAGCGTTCCGGCAGTATGCAAATGACAGATCGCAATGGCCAA
>DASRWO010000049.1:0-7142 GCA_035654555.1 Candidatus Deferrimicrobiaceae bacterium
CCGAATGGATCTAAGGTGAACATGCTGGAGAAGCTGGAGAATCAGATTGAGCGTTTCGCTCCCGGCTTTCGCGAATGCATTTTGGCGCGCCGTGTGTTTTCTCCCGCCGATCTTGAGAGCATGGATGCCAACCTGGTGGGAGGCGATGTTGGAGGCGGTGTGATGGACATTCATCAGTTTCTATTTCGACCGACATGGAGGCATTATGCTACGTCGGCTCGGAATATTTACATTTGCTCGGCATCTACTCCGCCGGGTGGAGGGGTGCATGGCATGTGTGGATATAACGCGGCGAATATGGCGTTGCCGAAATTGGGTGAGGGCTAAAGCGGGCCCCAGGGATGCCTGCTTAAACCGCTACCAGTCGGCACTGATCTATTAGAGCAGTACCTACCAGTTAGAGCAGGTGTTCTGATAAAGGATGGGGAGTTACTTTAATTGTTTAATTAGGCGCGGAAAGTAGTTGCGGTGCAAGGCGAATAGCGCTAGTTTTGCGGATTAAGCGCCAACGAGTTTATGGGACGCCGCTTGCTTGGCTATATAGGACTACCCTTATAAGGCATACGGCATCTAAGGATCGATTTCGATAGTTTGATGTAGGGTGGTATGTGGATCCCCTGAAGTTGCGCCTCTTATTTGTTGTCGCGTTGTCTGCGCTCTTCGCCGTTCTCCTGACTGGTTGCGGAGGGGATGGCGCATCGATGTCGCAGCCGCAAACCAGCGCTGCGTCTATTGGGGTGACCGTTACCGCGCCGGCGGCGACAGCGGGAATTGTTACCAGCAGTCCGGCAGGCATCAACTGTCCGCCCACGTGCAGCGCGAAGTTCCCACTGAACACACAAGTCGAGTTAAGCGCAGCCCCGGGGGACAGCTATTTCTTCGGAGGCTGGAGGGGAAGTTGTTCAGGCATGAGCACCTGCAGCCTTAACGTGGTTTCGGCAGAGAATGTTACCGCGATCTTCACACCAGCTAGCAGCGGGACGAATGTGGTGGCATACGTCTTTACTCCCGATACGTTTGCGTTGAAATCCTTGGAGTTCGGCCTACTTGCAGACGGAGAGCTTCAGGCGACAGGGCGCACTTTCCAGCCGCTCGTGATGACCGGAACCGTTCACGGCCTGGTTATGGACTTGCCTGGGGCGGTTGGAGAGGCGACGTCGACTCTGCAGTCCTATGCCGTAAAAGCGAACGGATCGTTAAGACCGACAGGACTTCCCGTGAGCGTCGCAATGAATCAGTCCGTCAATCTGATCAGCGATCAAACTTTCATTTATGCCGCGACGGATTTGGGTTTATTTGGTTTTGTGGATGAAAGCACCGGCTTGAGCCCGTTGCCGCCAATCCAGCAGACTATACCTCCTCCGGTTCCGTGTACTGCAGCCCAAGAGAATGCGGGTGAATGTCGCAACACTCAGGTCTTGGAGCTAGCCAACGCGAGCGCCTTCCTTCTGCAGACCTCCACGGGACAGTCGGGCCCGCCGCTGTATGAATTAAGCAGCTTCGTTCGATCCGAGGGGCAATTGACCGGCGAGCAATACTTCGCGGGAAACACGGTGAGTACGAGCATCTTCGCACCTACGCCAGACGGCAACTTTGTTTATGCGTTGGACCTAGCCAGCAACCGTGTCTTCAGATATGCCATGGGCGGAAACGGTTCCTATGCGACGAATGTTCTCTCCAACGGTCAGGCGCTGAAGGACGGTTTTGTGCAGCTTATCGTTAGTAGCGATGGCTCTTTGCTCTTCGCCCCGGTGTCCGATGCAGCCGAATCACCCCGCATACGCGTCTTCCGCATCGATCCTTCTTCCGGCGATCTCACTGAAGTGACGGGGTCGCCCTTCCTTACCGGAGAGTACTACCTTGTGGGGGCTACGCTGGACCCCACCGGCCACTTCTTGCTCGCCATACACTCATATTGTGTTGGTTCTCCACCCTGTACAAGTCCCGGCAAACTTGTCGCCATGAGCATAGACCCGTCTACCGGAGCATTGTCCGTGACAAGTGATGTTGAGGATGGTCAAAATCCCTTCACGGTTACCGCTGTCTCGATTTCGCAGTAGGAGAGCATGAGCCGGTGGCGATGAGTTTGGCTAATCGACTCTTACGTCAACCCGAACAAAAGCATCTTCCAAGCATTCATTCGCGTGGACCAACCGTGGGCCATTCGACGGCACGAATTTCACCGCCTGGTTCGCGGGTGAGCGCCGGGGCGTAAAGTCCTAGATATTGACGGCGCCACCAAAGTCCCGTCATGTGTTTTTCTGACGCTGACGTAAACCAATATTGCCATAGCACTGCGCGTACCTCGCGCGGGGGCCCGTTGGGAAAAGGATTCTTCGCGAACAAAGCGAGGACATCTTTGTCGTTAGAGAGTAGACGCACTTCGGTTCTGGGCACGATGGGATAGTCTTGCCACGAACCCAACGAAGCAAACCAGAGATTCCAATCGAACCGTGGCTGATAGGGGGCGTAAATGCCAGGCGCCTTTGCCGGATCCTGCGGCTTATAGCGGAAGGGATATGCAATCCAGTTTTTTCCATCCTCGGAACCTTGGAACTCTATCTCGTAACGGCCACGAGTCATGATGCCGAAGAGCCCGTAACGATTGGCGATGCGCAAGGGCTCCAGGGCCGCCACTGGCGCCATCGGCAGGGGCAAGGCGGCGAACATCCAGATCAACTCCGCGGTTGTGGCGTAGAAAATCCAAGTGAGGACAATGCCGGTGAGAGATAGTTTTAGCGATTTGAAGAGGTGAACCAAGCCTGCGGAACTTGGCGCTTGGCTTTGCTTGGGTGTCGAATCCGGGGTGAGAGATTTCTTCCATTGTTGCGGCAAGAAGCGCTGGAGAAAGCGATCATCCAGCAAAAGAAATCCTAACGACAGAACCAGGTAGTTGAGAAACGTATAGTTGGCGGTGAGAATAATTCCCAATTCCCAGGGAGTGACAATCAGGAAACAGATGATGCGCCAGCGCCGCGGCAGAAATAGCATCCAAACCAGGACTAACTCCAGTGCGAGAGTTGCGAAGACCGACGCAGCGTGAAACCAGTGCGGCAGGTGTTGCACATACCAACCGACCCATGTGGGCAGCGGACCATTCTGATAGTACTCATCCATTGCGGTGAAGTGGCGCCATTCGGGATCTCCACCGATAATCTTGGCGACACCGGACTCGAAGTAAATGCGGAACCATTCCCATTGCAGCAGAAATAGACTGGCGCGCGATGGTGATGATCTCAGCCCCCAGCCGGGGCGGAATCCGCGCGGAGCAAAAAAGAGCGCGATGAATCCTGCTTCGAGCAGCATTCCGTCGGACTGATAATTGGAGAAATCCTGGGCGCCGCTTACAAAGGAAAGGAAACAGAGGAAACAGATCGCGAGCATTCCGCGCGGCCATAGGTTCACTACTAACAGTACCGATGCAACCATGCCTACCCAGCACAGGGCGGTGAGCATATGCGGGCTGCTGGAAAACCAAAGTAGGGTTGGAGCGAACCAAAAGCCGCGACTGTAACCAAACGAACGAGCTACAGCCTGAAGATATTCGTTTGCCGGTAGGATTCCTTCGGGGCCAATAAGCCCGCGGATCTGAAAGACCAGAGAGAAAAACGCGGAAAAATAAATGCAGCCCAAGGCGCGCAGAAAAAGCCATCGCGGAACCATGCGATCGCGAGGGCCCTGCTCCGCGTCAAACAACCAGCGGGTTGCGGAGGCAAGCCAGTACATGAGCGTGGTTGATTATATCGTTCAGGAGAGATGATTCTTGAACGGCGTGGGGTTGGCTCCGCGCATTTTTATTCAGGTGGTTTGCCGACCACGCGCAAAAGCATTCCGCTGCCGGTCCTTACATTCACGTCGCCGTGTTTCGACGCGAGCGTGATCTCTCCCACTGGATTGGTTCGACCAGCATGAACTATCGTTAAATCGGAAAAGCCGTACGTTCCGCAGGCATCGGAAGAAAACAACCAAAGCGCTTGCGGCCGGTCATTGCTCGCGATGTCATTGCCCGTCATCTCAGTGCCCGCGACGTCGGCGCGGCACTTCGTCCCCGGATCGGCAGAAACCCGTGCCAGGACGCCATCGGATGTTGGCTGGCCCACGGATCGCAAGCCGTTGGCAACCGGACCGCCGCCGTGGTAGACGACTTCGCCGCCGATCTGATCTGTGGTCCAGGCATTTTCGGGCGTACCCCGGTCGGGACCAAACTCCGGGATTTGAGCGCCCTCTATGTCCATCATCGATGCCAATGCTCTTATATTTGTGGTGATGGGTATTCTCCGCCCGGAAACTTCCAGCGTATCAAATCGGATCGAGAGACGCGCACCGGCCGTCTTGGAGTGCTCAACATTCGTGACGCGACCAATCAGCGTGGCACCGGCACGAATTTTCGATCCTGAGGAAAGGGGAACGTCCTGCATGAGTCGCGCGCGGATTATTTGCCCCGGCCTGGCCTTTCGCGAATTTAGAGGCGACTTCAGCCGGACTGGAAGGATTGTGCCAGCGGGAATTGCACTCTGACCCAGTAATTGAGTGCCTAGCATGAGTAAACAGATCCATAGTATGTGTTTCATAAAGCTCACCGGTTAATGACTACTTCATCGTTTTCGCAGGTCGCCTCGAAAAGCAACATCGGTTGCAATCGTGATGCTGTTCTCTCATGAATTAGATGCTCCCAGGTGGATGTTCGAGACTTTCTATCGCTGACGTCGGCCACTTACTTCGCAGGCCCATTTGTCTTTGTTTGTCTTTCCCAGCCCAGCAAGAATCAGGCGCCATCGGCGGTTACTGTAGTGGACGCGTGTAGGATATCGCGCTTGATATTTCTTCCATTTCCGCGTACAAAGCGGCTAAAGATGAGACGCATACTTTTGTGGATTGGCTTTGAATTGTTACTCGCGGCATCCTTGAGAGCCGATTCCAACCTGCGCATCGCTGACGTCGGGCTGCATGGTTATTATGGAAATCCTTCCGCGATTCGGCTTATTGTTCGCAATCCTTCCTCGCAAGCGCAGCCGGTTCATCTTCGGGTAAGTGTCAGCGTTCAGTGGGGTGCGACAAACGCGGTTACTGCCGACATTTTGCTGAACGGAGGCGAGCAGCGGGAAGTAGAGTTGCCGGTAGCGATGAGTGGCGGAAAATTGGAGATTACAGCCGAGGCGAGCGCCAGCGGCGCGGTCTTCGGTCACGACTCTTATGAAGGATCGTTGCGCCAGACGAATTTGATCGTGCTGATGTGCGGCACTGAGAACCTCTGCAAGACGGCCCAGTCGCAGATACAGTTCAGTGGAAGCATTGAGGAACGAGTCGATAAAAATCGTCAGATTGCGTTTGAAATCGTGAGAGATCCGCGGGATCACTGGTGGGCCTATTCGGCCGCCAAGGCTATCGTGCTGGCTGCGCCCATGGCACAATTTACGAGTGCGGAGCGGGAGGCGCTGGAAGGATTTCTTCGCCGCGGCGGCCGCATGGTTCTGCTGGAACGCGAAATTGCAGATCCAAGCTTTCTTTCTGCCTATCGAACCGGACCAGCGCCAGCCAACGGCGAGCGGGTGGGCAAGGGCGCTCTCTTTCGGGTTTCCGACCTGGACTCGAACACACTGGGCAACGTTTTTGCAGGTCTAAATCTTCAGACGCTGCTCGTGCCACGTTATGAATGGAACTTGAACGATACGAACTGGCTCAAGCGCCGGTTTGCCTCTTCGTTTGAGTTTCCGCGGTTGGGCTGGCTGCTGATCTGGTTGGCGGCGTATACGATGATTATCGGAGTCGTAAACTTCGCGGTGCTGCGGCGCTTGCATCGTTTGGAATTTGGATGGATAAGCACGTGCGCACTGGCGCTCCTGTTTGCGGCTGGGTTCTATTTCTTCAGCGCCAGTCGTCGTCCGAAACAGTTTGATCTCGATAATCTGGCCGTTTATTACCTCGATTCCAGAAGTTCACTGGCGGTTGCTGAGTACAGCGTTCGGGTCTCGGCTCCGGAGCGGAGGGACGTCCAAGTATCTATTGCCGATCCAGCAGTATTCAACTCGCTCAGTTCCGCGGGAGCAGAAGTGAACGGCCAAATCTGGGCCGAAATGAATCAGCAGGGAATACAAGAGGGTCGCGAAACAGAAATCCGTCTTGGCCCACCACGCGAGATTGAGTTGTCATTGCTGAAGTGGTCGTTCCGCGACCTGAATCTGGAGGGTCTGCGCGAATTCTCTGGGACCGTTCACTGGGCGGGACCTAAACGACTGCGCAACGATACCGGCCAGAGGTTTGGCGAAGCGGTATATCTCGACAATCCTGCGAATGCGCTTTACGTGTTACCGGCGATGGCGCCAGGAGAGGAGATCCAACTGGATGGGATTACGCCAACGCCGATTCGTAAGAAGGATGGGCCACCGGCGGTGATCGACGCAAATTTTGAGTACAGCGCGCAAACGCTACAGGAGTTAGCACTTCGTGGCGCTTTGCCGTTGGCGTGGGAGGGACGCATGTTTGTGGGTCTAAGCGACGGGCCAGCCCTTGCAGTTGAGCTGAATATTCCTCATCAGGAAAGAGTCCACTCTCTTGTGGTTGTGGCCTTGGAGCCCTGAACCTGAAATAGCCATGATTGATGTCGAACAAATTCGTAAGAACTTTGACGGTACGCGGGCCCTCGATGGCTTCACGTTGCATGTTGGCGCGGGAGAGCTGTTCGGATTGGTGGGGCCGAACGGGGCCGGTAAGACTACGCTGATGAAAGTTCTTTCGACCTTGCTGCCGACGGAGAGTGGTACCGCTCAGATTGGCGGGCTGGACGTGAAGCAGCAGCCGCGCGAGGTAAAACGCCTGATTGGGTACCTGCCCGACCAACCGGGAGTGTACCAGGATATGAGCGTGCGCGAGTTTCTGGAGTTCTTCGCCGACGCTTTCCAGCTGACGGGCAGCCGAAACCGGGCGGCAGTAGAGCGTGCGCTAGAGCGTTCCGGGCTCAGCGAGCGCAGCCACGACTCTGTGGAGCAACTGTCATTTGGAATGAAACAGAGGCTGGTTCTGGCCAAAACTTTATTGCATGACCCCAAGGTTTTGTTGCTGGATGAACCAGCAACCGGACTTGATCCGATTGCGCGGCTCGAACTGCGAGAGCAGCTCAAGCGGCTGAATGCGGAGGGGGTGAC
>DASRWO010000050.1:0-2605 GCA_035654555.1 Candidatus Deferrimicrobiaceae bacterium
GGGCAAATCGAATGAGCGCACCGAACATATAAAGGAACGGAACCAGCTGAAGAACGACAGCTAAGGAAAGAAGTTTCTGAAATACTTCGCCTGCTCCTGCGGGGCTGAGATACAACCGCGGCAGCAATCCGATGGCTCCCATGAATTGGTCCCAGAACCACCAGCCATAAAAATTGCCGAGGACTAAAGCTGCAGAGACAATTCCCTGCACGATTAACGCGGCGTAAGGTGTGGCATAGCGAGGATGGATTTTGCCGAGCCAGGAGGGCATGTAGGAATCGAGGCCGGCGACGAAGGGAATGCGGGCGGAGCCGCCCATCCATGCGGAACCGATGCCGGCAATGGAGAGACTGAGCATCAGCGCGAAAGGAATGATGATCCAGCCGAGGCCGATGCTGACGGCCATGTGACTGACGGCTTGTACGATGCCCTGCAGCACGTTAACGTTTTTCCCTACGGCGATGAGCAGAGTGAGCGTCGCACCGACGTAAAGAACGCCGGAGATAATTCCACCCCACGCAACAGCGCCGGGAAGTGTGCGGCGGGGATCTTTAATTTCATCGCCCATGACGGAGGCGAGCTCCAAGCCGACCAGACCGAAGCAGATTACGCCGAAGGAATTGAGAACGAAGCGCGGGTCGGCGGGGATTTTGAAATCCGCGGCGGTAATGGTGGTGCCGAAGCGTGACCAGATCACGATGCCGAGCCCAATCAGTACTGCAGCGGCGATGAATGTTCCGATGGCGCCGAGATTGTTAATCCATTTTCCAACGCCGAGGCCGACAATATTCAGAAGAGTGAGAAGAGCGAGCAAGATTAACGATGTGGTGGAAGCGAAGACTTTGTTGTCCGCGAGACCGAGATGAGTAGGCCCGAGCACATAGACGGAGACACCGACGAAATAAAGCATGACCGTCGGCACATAAAGCATGTTGTTGGTCCAATAACACCAACCGGAGAGAAATCCGTGGAAGTCGCCGAAGACTTCTTTGGCCCAGAGATAGACGCCACCTTCGCCGGGATAGCGGTGGGCGAGTTCTATGACGGCGATGCCTTGCGGCCAGAAGAACAGAAGAAGAGAGATGATCCAGAGCCAAATCGTGACGCCGCCGTTGGCCGCGATGGAGGGGACGACGTTCAGGTTGAAGACGGCGACAACGAAGAGGAGGACGAGGTCGCGGCGTCCGAGGGCGCGGATCAGGTGGGTCTGAGTGGCGGGTTGGGTGGTGGTGGACAAAGATTGACCGAGTTCGAGAACCTCAGCGGCTAAGGCCGCTTTTCAAATGTGATCCTTTTGCGGCGCGGCTGAAGCCGCGCTCTTTCAAAGCAAACACAAGAGGACACATTGTCTGTTTCATTGGCGCGGCCAGGGGGCGGACGAAGGCGTCCGCCCCTACGCGATCTAGTGTGCGGCCAGCACTGGTTGGCCTATGCGTTCCTGCTGCGCTTTGGCGAGCGAGGACGCGATGTCATCGAAGGCAGACAGGTGCTTGTCTATATCTGCCTCGGTGTGCTGGACGGAAATCGTCCACTGCTCGTCCCACCAGTAGGGCTGCGCCATGACACCGCGATTGACCATGGCGAACCAGTAATGGCGCCAGAGGTCGATATCGATCGCGGTCCAATCGCGGTAGTTGCGAATCTCCTTCGGATAAAACATCAGCGCCCCGTTGGCGCCGGCTTGGGCGATGTAGGCTTGCAGTCCGACTTTCGCGATGGTCTTCCGATATCCGTCGGCAAGTTTCTTTCCGAGTTTGTCGACGTGAGCGTAGTTGTCACGCGTGAGGACTTCGCGGAATGTCGCGAGGCCCGCGGCCATCGAAACAGGATTGGTATTGTAGGTGCCACCGTGGAAGACTTTGTGTTGTGAGATCAAATCCATCACGGACTTGCTGGCGCCGAACGCGGCCAGCGGCAAGCCTCCGCCGATCGACTTCGCCAGACAGATCATGTCAGGATGAACGTTGAAGTATTCGCTGGCGCCGCCCCAGCCGAGTTTGGCGCCCGTTTTCACTTCGTCGAAAATCAGCAGGGCGTCGTATTTGGTGGCGAGGTCGCGAAGGCCCTTCAGGAAGCCGGGCTGCGGAATGCACAGTCCAACGTTCATCAGAATGGGTTCGAGAATGATCGCGGCAATTTCGCCGGGATTTTCTTTGAAGCGGCGCTCGACCGTGCCGAGATCGTTGAAGGTAGCGATCTTTACGTTCGCGATTGCGGATTTCGGCACACCCAAGCCGCCGGGAACGGCGGTGGGGTTATCGATGTCGCCGAACTCCGGTGCATGAGGCTTGACGCTGACCAGTGCGGAATCATGCAGGCCGTGATACGCGCCTTCAAACTTAATAATCTTGTCGCGGCCGGTGGCGGCGCGGGCAAGACGAATCGCGTGCATGGTCGCTTCCGTACCGCTGTTGCCGAAGCGAACCATCTCAACCGGAAAGCGATTGCAGATTTCTTCGGCAAGCTCCCATTCCATGTCATGCGGCATGCCAAACATGGTTCCGGTGGAGAGACGTTTTTCTACAGCCTTCATGACGGCGGGATGACAGTGCCCTGCCATGAGCGCGCCAAAAGTCAGATTGTGATCGATATACTCGTTGCCATC
>DASRWO010000051.1:0-8903 GCA_035654555.1 Candidatus Deferrimicrobiaceae bacterium
AATGTCAGCGCCACTAAGGATGTGGTCTGTCCTGGGATTTGTACCGCGGTTACGTTGTCGAGGGATCCGGCCCCCTGCGGCTTGGCGCGCTGGAAAAAGGCGAAGATGCCGGTGACAACGAGCACCCCCGCAAGCGCAGACAGCAATACCTTAACGGGCGGGAGGTTACGTTTAGCTGTACCGAATTCGTCGGCAATGTGAATTGTCGGTCCGCGTTTTGTGGCCGGAGTCGGACTGCTCGCAGGTGTTCCGACAATCTCGCGGGGGACGGGCTTCGGTTCTGGCGTTTGATCAGGCATGATTAATCGTACTTTCCGATTTTACTCCGCGATCGAATAAAAAATGTCATTTCCATTCATGCTTCATCGCCTTCGCGAATTGCTCTGCTGACAAAGTATTGAGGACATCGGGCTTCGTAAGCCAGGCGCGCCGCGCCTGCAGAATACCGAAGCGAATCTTATCCAAATGGGATGTGTGATGGGAATCGGTATTGATGACGACTCTCACGCCCCTTTGTTTAGCCTGGCGCAGATGCACGTCGTTGAGGTCGAGACGATCCGGATAGGAGTTCAACTCCATGGCGACTTTGTGCTTGGCCGCTGCTATCAGGATTGCTTCCATATCGAACTGGTAAGCGTCCCGGCGAAGCTGCAAGCGGCCCGTGGGATGTCCGATGATTGAAGTGTTGGGATTTCCGATGGCTTTCAGCAGGCGCTCGGTCATCTTCGCCGGATCCTGATTGAAAACCGAATGCACACTTGCGATAACCACATCCATCTGGGCCAGCACGTCGTCGGAAAGATCGAGGTCGCCATCGGCGAGTATATCCACTTCGATTCCGGCGAAGATAGTGATCCCGTCGATCTTTTCATTGACTTGGCGAATCTTTTGAATATGTGCCACGGCGCGCGTGTCATCGAGTCCGTTCGCGAACGCCAGGTTCTTGGAGTGATCCGTGATCGCCATGTAGTTGTATCCGCGTGCCTTCGCCGCCTCAGCCATTTCTTCAATGGTGTTGCGGCCGTCGGTCTCGACCGTGTGCATGTGCACGTCGCCCTGAAGATCCTCCAGAGCGATCAAAGGGGGTAACGTATGTTTTTCTGCAGCATCGATCTCGCCGAGATTTTCACGCAGCTCGGGAGGAATGTAGTCGAGGTTGAGCTTCGCGTAGATCTCTTCCTCTGTCGCGCCCGCGACAGGCTTCTCTGTCTTGAGATCGGCCAGGCTATATTCGTTAAGGGTGAAACCCATCCTGAGAGCGCGTTGCCGCAAAGCAACATTGTGCGCTTTGGACCCCGTGAAGTACTGCATGGCTGCCCCGAACGAATCCGGAGGAAGCAGGCGAACGTCCACTTGCATGTCGGTGCGCAGCCGAAAGCTGATCTTGTTATCACCTTGTGCGATGATGCTCATCAGCGGCGGATACTGCGCGATATACCTCACCGCCTTTTCGCGCTCTTCCGCACTGCAGCAAGCCGCGCCGGTAACCAAAATGTCGAGATCGCCCACTGTCTCGCGGCCGCGACGCAAAGAACCTGCGGTGGTGATTCGCTCGAAGCCGGGAAACTTCGCCAGATAGTTGCTGAGCTTCTGTGCCTCGGTCTCAGCCGCGTCGATAAGAAACCGCCCTGAAATCCGGCGATAGTCTTCGATTGCTTTCAGGAGCTTCTGTTCGTGCTTTTCACCCATGCGCGGCAATTCGCGAATCTTGCCTTCGCGCGCCAGTTTTTCCACCCCATCGACGTCACTCACCTGGTAGGCGCTCCAGATCAACGCAATTGTCTTTGGTCCCAAACCCTGGATCTTCAACAGCTGAAGCATCGAAGGGTGATATTTCTTCAGCAATTCGGTTTGCATGCCGAGGGCGCCGTCGCGGAATAGTTCCTGCAGATTGAGCAGCATTCCCTTGCCGATGCCGGGGATCGCCAGAACCTTTTTTGGCTCGGCGATAATGTCACGAATCTGGTCAGTCAGATTTTCGATGGCTTGCGCGGCGTTGCGGTAGGAACGAATGCGAAAGGAATCTTGCCCGTCGATCTCCAGCAGGTCGGCGGTTTCATACAGAACCGTGGCGATGGATTTATTGTCCACCGGTTAAAGATAAACAAGAATGATATACCGCGCTAGAGGTCTCGAAGAAGGCACCTCGAAAACAGAACTTCCCAAAGTCTTGCGGGCAGCGGGAGCCGCAGTCAAGGATTTGGGGTCAGATACAGGCCTTAGGCGCTCTTACTTACATTGGCCGCCTGCGGTCCTTTCTGTCCCTCGGTGATTTCAAACTCCACTTCATCACCTTCCTGAAGGCTTTTGTAACCTTCGGATGTGATAGCGCTGTAATGCACAAATACATCGGGACCATCCTCACGTCCGATGAACCCGTAGCCCTTTGCGTTATTGAACCACTTGACCGTGCCTTTCACTTTCCTCTTACCCCCTTTTTCCCCACGTCTACAAAGCGGGGGCTCACAGACGTGACTCGAACCGTAGGATGCATTCTGGAATAATTAGGATGGAGTAGCAAGCTAAATATGTGCGGCGGGTGACTACTGTATGTCAGATACCGTACATACTACGAAGTCTGAGGGAATTACCCGAGAGGATCCGCGCTGTCGCATTGGAGCGAATGCCGCGCCGAGAGAGTCAGCGGGAAGAATATAGTGGACGGTGGTGCGTCACATGGTGATCCAGCCACAGCACCGAGGAAATGGTCTTTGCGTCACGAATCGTCCCCTCCAGTGCCATTCGAACCGCCGTCGATAATGGAACCATCCGCTGTTGAATCACTTCATCCGCCTCGGGCTGGGCTTTTCCCGACCGCAGGCCAGTAGCGAGATATACGGACATGGTTTCAGCGACGAAGCCGGGGCTGGCGAAGAACTTGAAAATGCGCCGCCAGCGGGCTGCAGTATATCCCGTTTCTTCCAGCAGTTCGCGCTTAGCCGCTGGCAAGGCCTTTTCTCCACTATCGATGCGTCCGGCAGGGAGTTCCCACAGATAGTCATTCGCGGCATGCCGGTATTGGCGCTCCAAAAGTACGCGTAACGTCGATCCAGACTCGTCCACCGCCAGGATCACGACGGATCCGGTGTGGTGAACGATGTCGCGACGTGCGCGGACTCCGTTTGGTTCCAGCACGTCATCCGTCGTCACCCAAAAAACCGGACCGCGATAAACGACACGGGAGGAAATAATCTTTGCCTTTGCTCGCGGGCTGCGGCGCGATTGCTTTGACTTTGATCGGGTAGCAGATATTTTTGACATCAGAACAATATAAAGCACCTGTGCGGGAGAGGCCTGCTCGTTGGAAGTCAGCCCCACTCATCAATCGTCACTCTCGATTCTGCTATTCTGCCGGGGATGCGCGAAAGGCCAGCCGCGAGGCGAGTGATCAAGCCGCACATTGCAATAGTCGGAACTGGGAGCCTGGGTACTGCGCTTGCCTCGGCCTTGCGCGATGCGGGATACGTGATCGACGAGATCATCTCCCGCGGGCGCGCTTCATCTTTACGTAAAGCCCGACGACTGGCGGCGGAAGTAGGCGCTTCCACGGCTCCAATGCCACGAGCGCAAATTCGCGCCGACGTAGTCTGGTTTTGCGTCCCGGATGGAGCCATCGCCAGCGCTGCCGCTTCGCTGAGCAACGCGACCGACTGGCACGGCAAAGTGGCGCTACATGCCAGTGGAGCTCTCACTAGCGACGAACTCGTTAAGCTGCGCAGTCGGGGCGCATCCGTCGCTTCGGTTCATCCGCTGATGACGTTTGTCCCGGGATCGCAACCTCCGCTTGCGAGAGTCCCTTTTGCCATCGAAGGCGGGCAAAAGGCGGCCCGCGCCGCGCGTACGATCGTTCTGAATTTAGGAGGCCGGCCGTTCCCAATCGAGAAGCGGTACAAGCAGGCCTACCACGCCTGGGGGATGTTTGTTTCGCCGCTATTGACTGCGCTGCTGGCGGCAAGCGAGAGGGTGGCGAAAGCCGCCGGGGTCCAGCGAAGCGCCGCCAAACGGCGAATGCTTCCGATTCTCCGGCAGACGCTCGCCAATTACGCGGCTTTGGGCGCATCCCACTCCTTCAGTGGCCCCATCGCCCGGGGAGATGTCGAGACCATAGAAAAACACTTGAGCGTGTTACGCGTAATTCCTGAAGCGCGGAACATCTACATGGCTCTGGCGCGGACAGCACTACGCGACTTGCCCGTCGGGAAGAATCGCACGGCGATGGAAAAGATCCTCAAAAAGTAATCGGTTCCGGTTTCGGAATCGGCGCTTTTTCTGTCAGCGTGAGTTTTCTTTTGTGCCCCCGCCACAGCATGAGTCCTAGAAGCGCACATACGCCGAAGGGTGTAGAAGCGGCGAAGCGGATGGGAAGCGTCAATAAGAAGGTCGAAGCAAATCCCCGGGAAATCATCGGCCACAACACGACTACAACCGGAGCGCAAATCCATTGCCAGAACAAAGCCAATGCGGCCGCGGCCAGAGTTACGCGAAAGGGTTTGCTTGGGGCGAAATCCCGCCAGCACGACGCGATCAGGATTATTCCGGGTAAGAGAACGACGTGGTCGTATACCGCATGCGCCGGTACCACCGCGATGGTCGTAAGCGCGAGCAGAAGACTGATGGTCAATCGAAAGTCGCGAGAGTCCGCGGGAGCGAAGCGCATTTGCCAGGAAAGAGCGCACGCACTCACGAGAATGGCTGTGATAAAAATCGGACCCAGCAGCCGACCCGCTTGATTGCCTAGCATTTGATTGCCCAGTAGATGACCTACGAGTGGTGGGTCGGAATACCGGCGGTAAGAAGATACTACGCGGAGCCATTCCGAAATCCAGTGCGGCCAAATCAGCAGGGAAGAGGCACCGAGCAGCGAACCCATCAGGAAAAAACCGCCGGCGAACCGCCGCCGGGAACGCCATCGAGCGGTGCTCCAGAGTAAAAGGTATGTTGCAATCAAGAACATTACTTGCGGCTTGATCAGAGCCAGCGCCAACAGACTTCCGGCGAAGAAAAACTTTTGCCGGACGATTGCCGCGAGCGAGGCAGCCAGAAGAAATCCAACCAGCAATCCCATTTGTTCCGCGAAAAAGCCTTCGAGTACAGCATAGCTAGACAGGGTTAGGATTACCGATGAGGCCACTGTTAAAGGTCCCGCGCGAGGATGAACAACGCGGATCCAAAGGACGACGCTAAACGCAGTTAGGATGCCGAGAAATAATCCAAACCCGATGCGAGCCAGGGAAAATGGCAGCAGTGCGATCGGCCAGAACAGAACGTCGGCGATAGCGGGATAGGCGAATGTCCAATATTCTGGAGGGGCGCCGAAGACCCGCGCGTCTACGGTTCGTCCGAAGAGATCGATCTGAACTTGACGGGTTGTCTGGGGGCTGTAGGGATCGCGATGATGAAGCAGGCCTTCTCGAGCGGTCAGCCAGATAGGATAAAAATCCGCGCCGAAAGAATATCCATTACCAAACCCTTCGCTTGTACGTACCTGCGAAACTCGGGGAACAAACAGTACGAGATGGTAATAGACCATGCATGCGGCGCAGAGAATCACGATGCCGAGAACGCCGCCAGATCGCCACACCACCGCAGAGTTAGACATGAAAAACTGCCGTGCACGATTTAAGCACGCGGCGACGGAGGAAGGCAAAAACTTCCCCAACACGGGAAGATTTCGGATGGAGGACCGGGATTGTTTTAGCGCGACGAGAAAAGATGACCAAGCTTTTCCTTCTTGGTCTTGAGGTATTCTTCGGCGTGGGGACTCGCTGTTACTTCGCAAGGCACGCGCTCAACCACCTCGATGCCGGCGCGCTCCAGAGCCTCCACCTTGTCAGGATTATTGGAAAGCAGACGCACGCGGTTTATGCCGAGAGTCTTGAGCATCTGTCCGGGCAGCGCAAAGTTGCGCTGGTCGGCTTTGAAGCCTAATTTTTCATTCGCTTCCACGGTATCAAGGCCGGCATCCTGCAACTCGTAGGCCTGCAACTTCGCCATGAGACCAATACCTCGGCCTTCCTGCTGTTCGTAAATCAGAATCCCGGCACCGAGGTCGCGAATCATGGCGAGCGCCATCTCGAGTTGCTGGCGGCAATCGCATCGTAAAGAATGAAAAACATCTCCCGTGAGACACTGCGAATGAATGCGCACGAGCGGCGGCGAGGACTGGACATCTCCCATCACCAGGGCTACAGCTTCCTCGACGCGCCGGTTTCCGTCGGAACCGAAGTCCGCCCGAAAACCGTAGATGCGAAACTTTCCCCAGCGAGTGGGAAAGTCCGCCGACGCAATTTGTTGAACGGCCTGGGTAGTCACATTTCAATTATAGCGGCTAAGCAAGGATGCGCAGACTGCCCAGAACTGATCTAGCCACGCGCTTTAAAAGGGAAAATGGCATCCTGCTTCGAGGGGATAGGAACTCCGTTGCGGGTAGCTGGGCGAAAATGCCAGCTTTCGAGCGCCGCAAGACATTTTTCGTCAATCATGGGACCAAGGCTCTGCAGCACGGTTTTGCGGATGATTTCTCCTCGTTCGTCGATCGTAATTTCGATAACGACTTTGCCTTCCGAGTCTGGCCGTTGCCACGGGTAGATGGCGGGATCGGCAGTCGCAACCGGTAGAGCCGGACGAACTTCGTCTCCGTACACGGGGCCGCCGGGCAAACTTCCATAAGGCAATCCCGCAGGCGCACCATGACCGAGATTTGAAACCGTAGGAGTCTTCGATTTGTCCTCGGCGGAAGATGGGGTGAGCGGAACTTGTGGCGGCGGCAGTTTTGCCAGCGCAGTATTCTGCTTCAGAATGAGTTTCTCGTGACCTAGCCGCTGATGACGATAAACCTCAGTTGCGTGAGCCGGTGAACTGGTCGTGCTGTCATCGGGTGTTGGTGTGGGAAAGTAGATTCGGGTGACTAATTTTCCGTTATGCCCCAGCGCAACGGACGTAGGATTCAACAACTGGGGCTCGGGTGTATGCAGCAGCCAGGCGAATAAAAGTCCGTGCAGCACGAGTGAACTTGCCAGGATCTTCCGATCGCCGGTTGATCGTCTGGAATTCAGTTGTGCAAACATTTCGGAAAACTCCCGCAGCGATAGTTAACTACCTAGGTTAGACGCGGCACCCGGGGGTTGGTCAAGCTCCGTTGGTACTGATTCTGTAACGCTGGTAAAATAACGTGGTAATCGAGTAATCCCTCCGATGTGGGGCTATAGCTCAGCTGGGAGAGCGCGTCGTTCGCAACGACGAGGCCGTCGGTTCGATCCCGACTAGCTCCACCAAATCTTTCAATCACTTGGAGTTGCTCAAATTCCAACCAGTTCAAGTTTCTCCGCTGGGAGTTTCTTTCCCGGAAGGAAAAAATGCCTCCCAGCCGATAGTCAATGCCAGGAATCGAATTGTGAAATATTTTTTGACAATATTTTTGTCTCTTTGGAGTAGCATGCGTGCGGCTCGCTAACCTTTAGGAGCGACGTTTTCCCCAGGGAGGGTGGTAATGAAAGGAAAGAGTAAGGCAGCAGATGCAAATGTCATTCTTCGATGGCTCTTGTACATCACTGTTGTGGTCGCGATGAATTTTACACAGCTGTCAGCGAGTGCAGTGGACGGCGGACTGGTCACGAACAACACACCGAGCTACGTATCGACCGCGAAGAATCTGGGAGCGGAAAGCCCAGCAACGCTTATGGAAGTGACCATCTGGCTTCAGCTACACAACCGGAGTGAATTCGACGCGCTGACCCAGTCGCTCTACGATCGCACTTCCCCGAACTACCATCACTGGTTGAAAGCGAATGACATTGCCGCCCGCTTTGCGCCAACGGCCCAAGAAGCGAAGATAGTTCAGGAGTTTATCGTTGCGCACAATCTCACGCTGGTGAAGATGGGGCCCAGCAACTTCTACATCAGAGCGCGAGGCACGGTCGGTGATGTGCAGAATGCGTTCCACGTACAGCTCAACAACTATCAGGTCGGCGACAAAACCATCCGTGCCAATACCAGCGACCCTTATGTCGAGGGAGCGGCCGGTCCCTTGGTAAGAGCCGTGTCAGGGCTGGATAGCGGGGAGTTCGAGCATACTCTGATAGTGCGGCCGACCAGCATCCCTGGTTCTAAGTCGACTGCGGCGGCCGTCACGCAAACGGCGGCTGTGAGCAATTCAGATTTCTTTTCTTCGCATTGCTTCACGGGCACGGAGAAGGAGTCGTTTTCCACGAACGGTGACGGCGCGTTGCCGATCGTCACTTTTTCGGGTAACAAACTGAATCTGCAGAGCCAGAGCGGCCCAGGCTGCGGCTACACGCCCGCCGAAATCCAAAGTGCCTACCATCTGACGGGTTTGTATGACAACGGATACGATGGCAAGGGTCAAACCATTGCCATCGTAGACTGGTGCGGTTCGTTGACGATTCAAGCGGATGCCAACGCGTTTTCGACGAAGTTCGGGCTGCCGCAACTCACTTCGTCGAACTTCAACACCATCTACACGTCGCCAAGCGGATGCATTGCTTCCGACCAGGTCGAAATCAACCTGGATGTGGAGTGGGCGCACGCAATTGCGCCGGGGGCCAATATCAAACTGGTGGTTCCACCGTCGGCAAGTTTCCAGGATGTAGACGAGGCTGAGTTTGATGTCGCGAACCTTGGTCTGGGAAATGTGCTCTCGGGCAGCTACGGTTCGCCGGAGGGGTTGCTCGCGGCGACGGAGGTTGACACGGAGAGTTTGATTTCAGAAATTGGCGCCGCCACGGGGATTTCCTTCAACTTCGCGACGGGAGATGACGGCAACTTCGCACTCTCTGATGATGTTTTTCTCCCCACGGTCAGCGCTCCAGCGGACTCTCCCTGGTCCACGGCGGTGGGTGGCGTTACTCTCGCGGTGAATTCCAACAACTCGATTGCGTGGCAGG
>DASRWO010000052.1:0-11180 GCA_035654555.1 Candidatus Deferrimicrobiaceae bacterium
CTTCGGTGGGTCAGTTTACTTGCTCCGGAACGAGCGCTTCGACCTGTGCCCTTTCTGATTTTGTGACCGGGGCGCCTACAACTCTCAATGCCGTGCACTGGGTTCACAATGATCCGAATGCAGCGATTTATTATGGAACACCGTTCGCCGGAGTGGGCCGCAATACGCTGCGGGGAACGCCCATCAGTACTGCGAACCTTTCTGTATTCAAGAACATCAGTGTAACGGAACGGCTCACGGCTCAATTTCAGGCCACTGCGTATAACGTCATGAATACGCAGTTTCGTGGCGTTCCTGACCCAATTCTGGACGACGCCGCTAGCGGCTCGTTCCAGAATAACAACTTCAACTTCAACGGCGGTTCCACCTTTGCCGGAAACATCATCACGGATGGCATCGGACAACGGCGCCTGTTTTTTGGTTTGAAGTTAATCTTCTAACCACACTCGTCCTGAGTCCAGGCCGACCGCACGGTCGGCCTTTCTTATTGCAACGGGCTACATCAACGACGTTGTAACCCATGGAGTCACTCCCCGCCAGGAACTACTTCATCCCCGGAGACGCGGGTTTCGACAATCCTCGGCAGGAACTTCAGCAACAGCCCGCGCACCATGCAACTGGCACTGAAATTCAGCCTCTCGCGGGAGTTCGCACAAGCACTTTCAGGAGGCTCTTTCGAGCCTCCTGATTTCTTGTGCTTGACTCTTTTGTGAAACTTATTTCCCGAACATGGGATAGTGGCTGGCTGCGCCCATGAAAAACAACAGCGGGATCGACAGGTAGGCGTTCGCTCGGGAGCACAGAAAAGCTTGCCGGGCCATATATTTCGCTTTGTCGGGCATGGGCGTGCCGTTCGCCGCATTGTCTCGCGTCCATTGAATCAGCCGTTTCTGGATGCGCCAGATCACTCCCCAGACGTTGAGCATCATCACCCAGCCAATGCCGCCACCTATGCCGATTGCCAGCAGGCGATTACTCTCCCAACCGTGGCTATTCAAGCTAAGGAAAAGCCACGCTGCTGCCACAACGACAACGGCGTAAACCACCCCGATAAATGCGCCACTATCGAAGATTCCTTTGCCCGGAATCAGGCAGGCGTATAGAATCCCCCAAACAATCGTCCAGATCAAAAAGAAACTGCCCATGGCTGTGCCGCTGCTGGCATGGAATCCTTGTGCCAGTGCATTTTGTGCATCGGCAGCGACAATGTTTCCCCAATAAGCAAGGCCAGCCAGCACGGTCACAACCGCGGATATTCGGAACCACCACAGCGCCCGCGTCATCAGCGCGGGTATCACTTTGCCCCTCGTCGCGGGATCCAGCTCTTTCATTAACGGAACGTTCACCAGATTGAAAAAGTACAGCAGGCCAATCCAGGTAATGCCCGCGAGGAAATGAATCCAGCGGGTCAGCATCAGGAAGTTGGTATTGAAGTCCCGCGGAAGATTGATTTGCGGACCGAAGAAAGTTGCTAGAGCGGCGCTTTCCATGATGCCTCCTAAAATTTACGGATTACACGGGCGCGGAATGCCCACGCCGGGGATTGTACACAACCGCACGAGGCTTTGGGATTTTGGCCAGGACTGCACAGCGGAACGTTTTCCCCTTCGGTACAAAAAAACAAGTTTGCAAAGTTCCCGGTTGAAAAGCGTTCAGGGACGCCGTATGGTACTCGCAGCTACCTGCCGGGCGCACCGCCTTGAAAGACCGGGCTGTGAGGAGGCAGGGTTCCCCCCCGTGTTCCTTGTGCGGAAGGTCGCGAGGAAAACGCTGTCGTTTTGGCTGTCCCGAGGCAATTGCCGAAGGCACAAGTGGATAGGCGCAGTTCAACGAACCTAAGGAGATCGGCTATGGAGAGCAGCAAGCCGGCACAGAACATTCAGGATTCCTTCCTCAACACGGCCCGTAAGGAAAGATTGAGCATCACGATTTATTTGCTCAGTGGCGTGAAGTTGACGGGCCGGATTCGCTCCTTCGACAAGTATTCCGTGGTTCTGGAGGCCAATGGGCAGGAGCAATTGATTTTCAAACACGCCATCTCAACCGTAGTGATGGGCCGGACCGTGCCGCATGGCGCACACCCAACGCACTCCGAAGGGAAGCCCGCGTCTGCAAGCGGAACGACGGCTCAGGCGGCCAGCGCTTCCGGTACTGAAGGGTAAGGCGTTTAGTTATTGCGCAGTTCTCATCCCAAGAAGACTCGCGACCGTGCATCCCTAGCCGGACGTGTTCCGCTCGGAGCGCATCCGCCCGCCGCTGCAGACTCGCGGGAGCGTGCTTTTTTGGTGGGGCTCGACGTCCGCACCCGCGGGCGCAGCGGCGCGAAAGTCACGGCCCAGGCGCAAGCTGCGCGCGACGCGGCATCCGTTACGGCTAACGAAAAAGTTGGCGTGCCGGCGCATGCCTCTGCCAAGTCCGCCAGCAACAAGCTCGGCATTCCCGAATTTGACGCGGATGAATCGCTGGCCGAGTTGCGGACTCTGGCGGGCAGCGCTGGCGCGAACGTGGTCGGCGAAATCCTGCAGCGCCGCGACCGGCCTGATCCGGCCACTTTGATCGGCGCGGGCAAACTGGAAGAAATTGCCGGCGCAGCCGCGTCGGTGAATGCCGACCTGCTTCTCTTCGATCACGATCTCACCGCTTCTCAGCAGCGCAACATCGAAAGAATCGTCCAGCGCCGCGTGATCGACCGCACTCAACTCATCCTCGATATTTTTGCCCGCCACGCCCGCACTCGCGAAGGTCAACTGCAAGTTGAGTTGGCGCAATTGCAGTACATGCTGCCGCGGCTAGCGGGACGCGGCATCGAGATGTCGCAACTCGGGGGCGGCATCGGCACCCGCGGGCCCGGCGAAACCCAGCTTGAAACCGACCGCCGAAAAATCTACCGCCGCGTCCGTCACGTCGAGCAGCAACTGGAAAACGTGCGCCGCATCCGCGCCCAACAGCGCCAAAGGCGGGAATCCGCGCCGGTGGCGACGGTCGCACTGGTGGGGTACACCAACGCCGGCAAGTCGACATTGTTCAACGCTCTCACGCGCGCCGCCGTGCTGGCCTCACCGCGCATGTTCGCTACACTCGACCCCACAATTCGTGCCGTGGTGTTGCCTTCGAAGCGCAAAGTGCTGCTCTCTGACACCGTAGGATTTATTCGCAGCCTGCCCCATACTCTGGTCTCCTCCTTTCGCGCCACGCTCGAGGAAGTGCAGCGCGCATCATTAATATTGCATGTGTCCGATGCCAGCAGCCGGCTTTCGGCCGAGCAGGACGCGCAAGTGGAAATTGTTCTGAAAGAACTGGAAGCAGAAAAGAAACCGCGGCTGCGCGTGATGAATAAAGTCGATCTGCTGGATGTGGAAGTCGCGGACAATTTACAGGATGATACGAAAACAGTTTACGTTTCAGCAGCGGAAGGCAAAGGACTGGATCGCCTGCTGGCCCGCATCGACGAACTAGTCGATGAAGACCGCGTCAGCCGCGTGCATCTGCGGGTTCCGCAAAAAGAAGGAAAGATGCTGGCTATGCTGGAAGCCAAGGCGCGAATTTATTCGCGGACGTATAAAGATGGCGCTGTCGAACTGGATATCGACGCGCCTCAATCGGTAGTGCGGCGAGTACGCGATTGGATGGTAAGCGCCGCAAATTTAAATGGGCCGGCAACCAAGAAGCGGTGACATTCCTTGGCTATCGGCCCATTCGATCCTGAATTGGATCGGAGGTGATAGTTCTATGCTAGTCCTCCTGATTGGGAAGTCAAGGGTTAGTTGCAAGTTTTTGCAAGCTATGAATAAGCGGTCGGATAACCAATTCTCTTCATTTTCCATCCCTTCCCCGGGCCCTCAAATCGCCTGAGTTTCCCCCTGTTTGCATTGACATAAACTCCTTCGGACGTTAGACTTAACAGTTTTCAGAGCCCTCATTTTCCTGTACAGCCGCTAGCTATGGATCAAACGTTACGACAATTAGGCGAATTACTGCTCGGAGCGGTGCCGACAGTAATCCTGTTGGCGTTGCTTTATGTGCTCTATACAACTATCGTGCACAAGCCCCTGGGGCGCGTGCTGGATGAGCGGCGTAGTAAAACGGAGGGCGCGGTAGAAAAGGCAAAGGCTGACATTGCCGCCGCCGCGGCGCGTACATCCGAATACGAACTGCGGTTGCGGGAGGCGCGTGCCACCTTGTTCCTCGCGCAAGAAGCGCGGCGAAAGGCGGCGCTGGATGCGCGTGCCGCAGCAATGAACGATGCTCGTGCCAAGGCTCAGACGCAGGTTCAGGCAGCCAAGGCGGACATCGAGAAAGATCGCGAAACCGCGCAAGAGGGGTTACAGGCCCAGGTGCAGACCTTGGCGGCAGAGATCATACGGCGCGTTCTGCAGCCGGCCGGAGCGAGCCGCTGATGATTTTGCAGATGACTTTCACAAGAAAAATCGCCCACGCAATTATGCTGACGCTGCTCGCAGCAAACTTTGTGTGTGCCACAGGATCGGCGCGCGCGCAAGACCAGCCGGCGCCCGCGAACCGCCAGCGCCCGAATTCTGGCAGGCAACCCGGCTTGGCGCAGCAACTGACGCGCGAAACCAGGGAAGCTGCGGGAGAGGAGACGGAAGAAAAAGACAAAACCGCGTTCATGGAGTCAGCCTCGGTGCGATTCATTGCCAGGAAATTGGGAATCAGCACTGAGACTGCGTCGCTTTTGTCCTTTCTTTTTAACTTCGGGGTTATCGTTGGAATTTTCATCTGGGCAGCGGGCAAACATTTGCCGGGCCTGTTCCGCGCCCGCACCGCCGCGATCCAAAAAGCGATGCAGGAGGCGCAGAAGGCCAGTGATGAAGCCCGGCGAAAGCTGGCGGAGGTCGAAGCGCGACTGATGAGGCTTGATGGCGAAATTGGCATGATGCGCAACGCCGCAGAACAAGAAGCTGCTGCGGAGGAAGCGCGCATCCATAATGCGGCTCAGGAAGATGCGCGCAAGATGCTGGACTCGGCGCGGCAGGAAATCGCAGCTGCGGCAAAGGCAGCTCGGCGCGAACTCACGGCATACGCCGCCGAGTTGGCCGTCGGCCTGGCGCAAAAGCAGATTCGCGTGGACGCCGCCACCGACCAGGCGCTGCTGCGCAATTTTGCCGGACAGTTAGGCGCGTCTTCTGAAAGCTCAGCAGAGAACCAGGGGAAGGGCACACAATAGAGAATGGCTTCCGTTGCCAGCACATACGCTCGCGCCTTCGCGGATGTAGTTTTCGATGCGCATCTTGACGCGGACCGCGCCATCGCGGAGCTCCGCGCGATTGCGAGCTTGTTAAACGAAAGCTCGGATTTGCGTCAGGTTTGGGAGAATCCTGCAATTCCCGTCGAGCAGAAGCGGCGCGTGCTGGATGTGATTGTGCAGCGCGATGGAATTTCAAAGCAAGTGCGAAATCTGGTCGCCGTCCTGATCGATCATCGGCGAACGCATTTTCTGGATGCGGTCATCCGGCAAGTGGAGAAGGAACTCGACGCGCGCATGGGTTTCGCCGAAGCTGAAATCACCAGCGTCCGCGAATTGGCCGACATGGAAAAGCGCGAGTTCGAGCAGCAGGTAGCAAAGTTGACCGGCAAGAAAATCCGCGCGCATTACGGCCGCGATGCTTCCCTGCTGGGCGGCGCGGTGGTTCGCGTCGGCAGCACGATTTACGACGGTTCGGTAAAAGGGCAATTAGAAAGAATGAAGGAAGCGATTAGCTCTTAGCCTTTAGCTCTTAGCTTGAGCCCGATCGGGTTCAGGTTGGGAAGTGAGTCTGAGGGGTGTGAAACGCGGACCTCGGAGAATCCGCCGAGGACGCGCAGAAAGTTAAGAGCTGACAGCTAAAGGCTAAGAGCTGATTCTATGGCGCAGATCAAGGCAGACGAAATCACTAAACTACTCCGCGAGCAGATCGAGAACTACGAATCCAAGATCTCCGTGGACGAAACCGGCACCATCATCACTCTCGGCGACGGTATCGCGCGCGTCTATGGACTCGACAAAGTGATGGCCGGCGAACTACTTTCTTTCCCTCACGGCGTCGCCGGCATCGCCATGAACCTGGAAGAAGACCAGGTCGGCGTCGTGATCCTCGGCGAATACACTGAGCTCAAAGAAGGCGACGAAGTGAAGCGTACCGGGCGAATCATGAGCGTGCCGGTAGGTGACGCCATGATCGGCCGTGTCGTGGATTCGCTGGGCCGGCCCATCGACGACAAAGGTCCCATTGCCACCGACCAGTTTATCGCTCTCGAGCGCCTGGCTCCCGGCGTTATCGATCGTCAACCCGTGCGCGAGCCCATGGCTACTGGGCTCAAGGCCATCGACAGCATGATTCCGATTGGCCGCGGCCAGCGCGAGTTGATCATCGGCGATCGCCAGACCGGTAAAACCGCCGTCGCGCTCGACACCATCATCAACAGCAAGGGCAATGATCTAGTCTGCATTTACAACGCAATCGGCCAGAAGCGCTCGTCGATCGCACAGGTCGTCAAGATTCTGGAAGACTATGGCGCGATGGAATATACCATCGTCGTCGCGGCATCCGCTTCCGAACCCGCGCCCATGCAATATATTTCCCCGTATGCGGCAACTGCAATCGGCGAATACTTCCGCGACTCCAAACGCCACGCGCTGGTTATCTACGACGATCTTTCGAAGCATGCCGCGTCGTATCGGGAAATTTCCCTACTACTGCGGCGGCCGCCCGGCCGCGAGGCATACCCTGGAGACGTCTTCTATCTTCACTCGCGCTTGCTGGAACGCTCGGCCAAGCTGAGCGACAAGAATGGCGCCGGATCGCTGACCGCCTTGCCCATCATCGAAACCCAGGCTGGCGACGTTTCCGCCTACATTCCAACCAACGTGATTTCGATTACAGATGGCCAAATCTACCTGGAAACGGATCTCTTCAATCAGGGTGTGCGTCCCGCGGTGAACGTGGGACTGTCGGTAAGCCGCGTTGGCGGCAGCGCGCAGATCAAGGCCATGAGGCAGGTTGCCGGAACGCTTAAGCTGGAACTCGCCCAATACCGTGAACTGGCAGCCTTTTCGCAGTTTGGCAGCGACCTCGACAAAGCCACGCAGGCACAACTCAACCGGGGCCAGCGCCTGGTTGAACTTCTAAAGCAAAATCAATTTTCTCCGCTCCCGTTCTCCAAACAAATTCTGATCATCTTCGCGGGCACTGGAGGATTCCTCGATGACCTCCCAGTTGATCAGGTTCGCGACTTCGAAAAAGTGCTTTACGAATATGTGGATGCAACCAACGCCGGCCTGCTGCGCGCAATCATGGAGAAAAAAGTTCTCGATGACAGTCTGAAGGCGCAACTGGCCGAGGTGGTCAAACAGGCGAAGCAGCAGTTTGTAGGTTCGCGGGAAGCTGTGGCGAAGTGAATTCTTACCTTTTATCACGTAGCTCGTGGCCTCAAGCGAGAATTGGCGCAAAGAAGAAGACGCAGGGTTCAAGCTAAGAGCTAGAAGCTAGTAGCTGATTTCAATGGCAAACATTCTCGACATCCGCCGCCGGATCCGCAGCGTGGTAAATACGCGGCAGATCACTAAGGCCATGAAAGTGGTCTCGGCCGCAAAGCTGCGCCGGGCGCAAGAGCGCACTCTGGCCGCGCGTCCCTATGCGCAGATGTTGACCAATGTTTTGAAATCGCTCGTAGCCCGGGCTGAAATTTATGATCCAGAGACGGGTGAGCCCAAACATCCTTTGCTGGCGCACCGTCCAGAAAAAACCATTCTCCTGATTGTTGTTACTGGCGACAAAGGATTGGCTGGTGCCTTCAGCGCCAATATCACCAAGGCAGCCAGCCGGTTCATTGAGTCGAAAGCCGGGAAGAATATTGACATCGAGGCAATCGGGCGCAAAGGCCGCGACTTTTTGCGCAGACGCTATCCCGCCGCTCCGGTGCAGACCCGCAGCCTGGCCAACGACCAGGAATCCACTGAAACTCGCGCAGCAGCTGGCGAGCGTGCTGGCCCGATAGAGATTACGGGCGAGCATGTCGGCGTTCTCGGCAAGCTCGATTTTTCCCAGGCGCGAACTTTGGCCGAGAGTGTGATCGAACGTTATGAGCGCGAAGAGATCGACTCGGTCTATCTGGTTTTCAACGAATTCAAGTCGGTGATCGCGCAGCGCCTCGTCGTGGAACAAATTCTTCCCATCGAGCAGGTGGGCGAGCAGGTTGTGCGCCAGGCCGAGGAACTGACGGAAGAAGAGAAGAAAAAAGCCAAGGAAGCCGCAATCAGCGCGGGAGTGGGCATGCGCGGCGAGAGTCCTGCCGACAAAGTCGCGGAGAAGTTTGGCACCGCCGATGTCGATTACATTTACGAGCAGCCGCCGGAGGAGTTATTCCGGTCACTGCTGCCCAAGTATGTCGGCATTCAGATTTTCCGCGCGCTGCTGGAGTCAGTGGCCGCCGAGCACGCCGCGCGGATGACCGCCATGGATTCCGCCACCAGCAACGCCACCGACATGATCGATTCGCTCACACTGGCCATGAACCGCGCTCGCCAGGCGAAAATCACGAAAGAGATCATCGAAATTGTCAGCGGCGCGGCGGCAATGTAGGAAGAAGCTATTAGCCGCTGGTCTTTCGCTCTTAGCTTTTCGAAAGAATGGAAATTGTTCGGTGGGCGTGTAAGGGAAACGGAATAGTTGCGGGATTTGCCGCGTAGAGCGTTGGAGAGAGCTAAGAGCTGAGGGTTTATGCCAGAGAATGTAGGACATGTAATCCAAATTGCGGGGCCGGCGGTCGATGTGCAATTTCACGAAGGCCACCTTCCGCCTATTTTCGAAGCGGTGCGCGTGGTAAGCGACGGCTTCACTGTACCCAATCCCGTCAACGTAATTCTCGAAGTTCAGCAACACTTGGGCGAAGGACGCGTGCGCTGCATCGCGATGGAAGCCACCGAAGGTATGGTGCGCGGCATGAAGGCCATCGACACAGGCGGGCCGATCTCCGTTCCCGTCGGCCGCGGCACTCTGGGGCGCGTGATGAATGTAATCGGCGAGCCCGTGGATCAGTTGGGGCCCATCGAGTACAAGGAGAGAATGCCCATTCATCGTCTTGCGCCTGCGTTCGACGAGCAGGCCACGACGGCGGAAATGTTCGAGACGGGCGTGAAGGTGATCGATCTGATTCAGCCATTTTTGAAAGGCGGCAAAATCGGTTTGTTCGGTGGCGCGGGCGTGGGCAAAACCGTCGTCATCATGGAATTGATTAATAACGTCGCCAAGCAGCATGGCGGTTACTCCGTGTTTGCTGGCGTAGGCGAGCGAACGCGCGAAGGCAACGATCTCTGGCTGGAGATGACGGAATCCGGCGTGATTAAGCCGGGCGATCCGGCGCACTCGAAAGCTGCGCTTATTTATGGCCAGATGACCGAGCCGCCCGGCGCGCGCTTGCGCGTGGCGCTAACCGGACTCACAGTCGCGGAATATTTCCGCGATGCCGAGGGCGCGGACACGTTGTTGTTCATCGATAATATTTTCCGCTTCACCCAAGCTGGATCGGAAGTGTCGGCCCTGCTAGGCCGCATGCCCAGCGCCGTTGGTTACCAGCCAAATCTGGCTACGGAAATGGGCGAACTGCAGGAGCGTATTACCTCAACCAAGAAAGGTTCGGTCACTTCGGTGCAGGCCATCTATGTTCCCGCCGACGACTTGACCGATCCTGCGCCCGCCACGACGTTCGCTCACCTCGATGCCACTACCGTGCTTTCCCGCGCCTTGACCGAGATTGGAATTTATCCCGCAGTCGATCCGCTGGCTTCTACGTCGCGCATTCTCGACCCGCGCATCGTGGGCCAGGAACATTACGACATAGCCCAGTCGGTCAAGAAAACGCTGCAGACCTACAAAGATCTGCAGGATATCATCGCCATTCTCGGCATCGACGAACTCAGCGAAGATCAAAAGCTCACTGTAGCGCGCGCTCGAAAAATCCAGCGTTTCCTTTCGCAGCCCTTCCACGTGGCGGAACAGTTCACTGGCGCAGCGGGGCGGTATGTCAAAATTGCCGACACGGTGAAAGGCTTTAAGGCGATTGTCGAAGGTAAATACGACGACATCCCCGAGCAGGCGTTTTATATGAAGGGCCCGATCGAAGAAGTGCTGGAAGCCGCGGAGAAGATGAAGGCAGCAGCGTAAAGGCAGGCTTCGGGCTGCGGCCTGAAGCCGTTCTTATGGCAGAAACTTTTCAACTCGAGATCGTCACGCCGGAGAAGAAAGTAGTCGATACCGCGGCGACTGAAGTTCAGATTCCCGGCAAGAACGGCTATCTGGGCGTACTGCCGGGACACGCTCCGCTGATCACTGAACTCGCCGTCGGCGAAATCACATATCACGCCGGAGCGGAGGAGCAAAAACTCGCTGTGGCCTGGGGATTCGCGGAAGTGCTGCCCGACAAAGTGACCATACTTGCCGAAACCGCCGAACGTCCTTCCGAGATCGACGTGGAGCGTGCCCGCAAAGCCAAAGAACGGGCCGAGCAGCGGCTGACCGGTGGCGACACCAACGTCGATGTAGAGCGCTCGCTGAATGCTCTGCACAAAGCCGAGACACGACTCGAAGTAGCTGGCAAAACTTAATAGAACTCTGATTCGCGCTCGCGGAGCTGGAATGCGACCTTCTCCAACTTTCCTTTTTTCTCTCTTGTTGTTCCCCGCAGCGTTCTGCGCCGCTCAACAAAATAAATCTTCATCGCCTGCGTCTCCTCCGGCTTCGCTAATTTCTCCGGATGTGCACGCAGATGGCAGTGTGACCTTCCGCTTTCGCGCGCCCAACGCAAAGGAAGTGAAGCTTGAACGCGAGGGTGCCGAACCGCAAGCGATGGTTCAAGATGATCAAGGCGTCTGGAGCATCACCACAGCTCCCCTCGCGCCCGACTATTACAGCTATTCCTTCGTGGCCGACGGCGTGCGACTGATCGATCCCTCAAACCCGCTGATTACCCCAAATCTGCTCTCCACTGCGAGCGCCGTTCACGTTCCCGGACCGCCATCGCTTCCCTGGGAAGTGAATGACATTCCGCACGGCGAAATCCATCATCATTTCTACAAGTCGTCAGTAGCTGATGACGAGCGCGATTATTACGTTTATACCCCGCCGGGTTACGACACAGCGCGCAAACGCAAGTATCCCGTTCTCTACCTTCTCCACGGCTACAGT
>DASRWO010000053.1:0-2588 GCA_035654555.1 Candidatus Deferrimicrobiaceae bacterium
CGGTGTTCAAGCAGAGCTACCGCCTAAGCCATGAAGCATTGGCAAAAGAGTCGTAGGGATCAGCGACGAGGAGCCATATTGGCGACGCCTCTAAGACTTCCTTCGAAATGTATATCAGCAAGGACTCTTGCTCATCCGACACCTTCGACGAGATCAAGGGGCTGACCGCCCACGCTAAACCGAAAGGTGACGACAAGCGAGTTTTATAGGGACTAAACATTATTTACGCGCAGACTTTATCAACAAGCCAAGGGTCTGTCGGCAGAGATCTCGAATAAAACCCCAGTTTTGGTATTGTCTCGAAAGTTGAGCCATCGAATGAACGGCAGAATTAATTGCAGAAATTGCGACCCAACTCAGAGCAGGATCAAGCAGTGCTTACCAAGGTCCAAGACGGACCTCGTGGATGGTGATTCCGCGTGCCGACAGCTCGTTCAGCAAGATGGTCACTGCCTGAGATATCTCACTATCTCCCGGTACCACAACGGCCCATTCTAAGTTCTCCCGGAACTCTTGGTGACTGATGTGCCATCGATTGAGCGGAGGCGGCGTTGTCGCTCCGATCTGGATAAGGGACCAGTGCCGGATAAGTGCGAGTGCGACCTCTTGGTCTGGCAATGGTCCGCGCACGATGAAATGGTTGTCGCCATGCACGAGAATACCCACCATAGCGAGTTCACGCCTCGAGGCGCGGATCGGGAATCGGATAACCGATCGCAAAATGGTAGACCACCTGTCCCTGCCCGGGTGCCAGGCTGAGGTAACGGTGTACCTCCTCATCGTAGAAGGCGCCAATGCCGGTCGCCCCTAGTCCGAGCGCTTCCGCAGCGAGATACAGGCGGTGGCCGATAGCGCCTGCTTCGAAGTGTACATAACGATAGCCGCGGTCACCGTGAGCGCGGACGGCGCGCTCGAGATCGCCGATCATCGAGAAGGCTATACACGCATTGCCGGCGAGGTCCTGCCCGAGGCTTAGCCCAGCGGCCGCGACGCGCTGGTCGCCCTTCCTGATCTGCTCCAACTCGGCAGGTTCAGGACAGAACCGATAAACGCCGGGTTCGAGCCCATCGACACGGTGAGCGTACAGATATAGCTGGATAAAACGAGCACCGGCAAAGTCAGCGGAAAAGGGCTGGCTCGCCGCAGCGAGGATCCCCGAGAGCTGGCTCAACGACATCGACCGGGTCCCGCCCAGGAAGTCGAGTGCCGAACGCCGCGCCCGGACGACCTCACCGAAGGCGAGCTTCGATGAAGCTGGCGGAGGCAACTTGATCTCGCCGGAGCCAGTGGGTGCCGACTCGGCGGCGGAAACGCGGGACGCGAGGTCGCTGAGTTTCGTTGCGCCGTGAATCTCGTCAATCTGCGCGTAGGCCGTCCTTTGTGGCGAGAGTTGGTTCGCGCGCCCGCCATACCAAACGGTTCCGGAGGCGTCTGGTTCTCGCGATGGAATGAATCCGCCCCGAAGTTCGACAATGAGCATCGGCCACTCATCCTCGTTCAGACGGCACAACCCCGCGACTTCATCGTCCGGGAAATGGCCGACCGCAAAGCCGTCACATCCGATCGCTCGGGCTGCGAGCACGAGTGCTTGCCAAGCGTGCCCAATGTCGTGCAGGCAGTATCGGTAGGCGCGGTCATGGTACTTCCACGCCTCGCGCCACGCGATACTGGTCAAGACAAAGATGATGGACGCAGAGCTACCGGTCACGTTCAACTCACACTTCCCCAGTGCGCGCTGCTCGGCCATGTGCGCAGAGGGACGGTAGTGATACAGCCCATCGGGCCACTGCTTCAGGCCCCGGGTGAGGAAGTGGAATTCGGTCGGGTGCAGATTCCCGGACGATGGATTCACACGCAGCGCGTAGCGGTCTCCGCTAGATGGAACGCGCTTGGACGCGCTAATGGCAGCGGAATAGAACAACAGTTGCGAAAGAAATGTTGAGCCGTCAACGGCAGGTGTGGTGCCGCAGACTCCTTGAAGCACTTCGAGCGCGGGTGTTCTAGGAATAGGTGGATCTGCCGGCAGGTCGAGCACCGGCGGGCCCTCATAGTGACGGAACGGATCAGGCATGTTCGCCCAGTCGAGCACATGCGGGTTGCGTCTCAGTGATTCAACGCTGAGCTTGGTAAATTCGTGATATTCGCGCCATGTCATCGTCGAGAATGGGCGCCACTCGCACCTTGGTAGATGCGGCGTTGCTGATCGATGCTACATCGGAATCCATCGCATCGCAGTATGCCGAAGGATTTGCAGACGGACTCAATGCGATTCTCCCTGCTTCATCATCGTCTCGAAGCGTTGTCGCATTTCTTCCAGTGAAATGTTCTCCTTCCTGGTTGCGAGCAGCCAGACGTGTCCAAATGGGTCTGTCAGTGTTCCCCGGCGAATCGCCATCGAACCGGTCTGCGACCGGCATTGTTTCTGTTGCCCCAGCAGCAATGACACGGGCAAATTCGTCGGAGCTTTGTCCCGCAGTAATGACAACGCCGCGGTTTTGACATCGTCTAATAGGTTTCGACACTTCAGCAGTGGTTTCTTTGCAGTCCTCTTCTTGCCTGACACCTGACCCAGTCGATGCCGGGCCTTT
>DASRWO010000054.1:0-24872 GCA_035654555.1 Candidatus Deferrimicrobiaceae bacterium
AATTCCTAAGTATCGACGCTTGCACATATAAAAGGGCAATCCAGATACCAAAGTCGAGGGCCCAGGCTTCGACTTAGGCGGCCCTCCAGCGGCCGCTAAGAAAGATTTTGCACACATATGGAAAAGCAGGGAAAAGCTGAATTCTGCAAGACTTGCAAGCCTCATCGGACGGGTATATTGTTCGGGCGCCAGGAGGTGATGGAGAATGAAAGCAGAAATTGCTTTCAGACTTAGGATGCGCCCTACGATTTTCTTGCTTCTTCTTGCGCTCCCTACGCTTCTGTCGATGCTGCCTATGGCTTCGCAGGCACAGACCAATTGCGAAGATGGCAATGGACTCCTCAACTTCTCTTCCCCGAAAATGATGAGCGTGGAAGAAGTCATCCGGAAGTTTGGCGCCGCAGAAGCGGAAACTAAAGCAGCGCGATTGCACTACTCCTACAAACAGGATGTGCTCATGCAGACCCTGAGCGGCAGGAGCGTGACCGGCGAGTTCCACGAAGTCACAAATGTCTCGTACGATGCGAAAGGCAGGCGACTCGAGTCGGTGACTTATGCAGCGCAACCTTCGTTGCGAGGCATTCAGCTTGAACAGAACGACATGGAAGACATTCGAGTTTTCATGCCGCTCATGATGACCAGCGATGACCTGCCACGGTACAACCTGACATATGCCGGACAGCAGCACGTGGACGATCTGGACACGTTCTTATTCCACGTGGAACCGAAAAAAGAAGAGAATGGGAAACGATACTTTACTGGCCGGATCTGGGTGGACGCGCAGGATTTTCAAATCGTGAAAGTGTGCGGCAAAAGCGGTCCTGAGAAAATTCAGGTGAAAAAACATGAACAGGCGCATCTACAGCCGACGTTCGTGACCTATCGGCAGCAAGTGGATGGACGTTACTGGTTTCCAGCGTATACGCGGTCAGACGATACGCTTCGCTTTCCATCGCGGTCTGCCCATCTGCGAGAAATTATCAAGTACACCGCCTACAAACGAACCGACACCACGGAGCACAGTGAAGTCGGTTCGCCTCGATAGCGCTATTCCCAAAACGAATTTACGAAAAACGAACACAAAAGTCAGAAGGACATTTGCGCATTGACTTTGAAGTTAGAGCGCGTCCAGACTTCTGGGGTTCACTGATCCGCGGCGTGCGGTCGCTCAGGATTTGCGTGAGCACGGTTAGACCCAGTAGTTCGCTAAATAAATCAGGAGGATGAAATGCGAAAAACAATCATTGTGAGCATCGCCGTGCTTGCCGCCGCCAGCATGGTTTCCGCACAGGTTAGACGAGGCAACGGGATAGTTCCCGAATCGAGCATCGAGCGGCCAGAGGATATTGGCGTGAAGATGCACACCAACTACATCGTCTACGCTCCCGAAGGCGCCATCAGACCGCTCGCTAACCCAGGCGGCGAAACGCCGGCGTCGCTGGGTTGTGTGTACGACGTTGTCTCCGCCCCGAAAAGTGGCTGCCCGATTGCCACGACGACAGAGGTTCCCACTGGAGGCAGTGGCGTGATTGTGATCGTGGACGCTTATGACTATCCGAGCGCCGCTGCTGATCTGGCGACGTTCTCCAGCGAGTTTGGCTTGCCCGCGCCGAATTTCTCGGTGCAGTATGCCAGCGGGAAGAAGCCATCCAATGCCTGCAGTTCCGGATGGGAAGGTGAGGAATCGCTGGACATCGAGTGGGCACACGCCATGGCGCCGAATGCGCAGATCGTGCTGATGGAGGCCTCTTCGGCTTCGAATAGCGCTCTGTATGCCGCCGTCACGGCAGCCAATTCGTATATTGACTCACACGGTGGAAAGGGCGACGTGTCGATGAGTTGGGGAGGAAGTGAGACGAGCAGCGAGACCAGTTCGGATCACTACTTTACCCAGTCGGGAGTGGTTTACTTCGCTTCGGCTGGAGATTCACCCGGCGTCATTTATCCCAGCTCCTCGGTGAACGTAGTCTCCGCCGGCGGCACGCAGGTGAATCGCAGCGGAGGAAATTACACCAACCAGACTGCATGGAGTGATGGCGGAGGCGGCACCAGCGCATACGAATCCCGGCCGTCATTTCAGAGTTCGGTTTCCGGTGTAGTTGGCACCCACCGCGGCACGCCTGATCTGTCGTTTGATTCCAGCGGCGGATCTCCCGTGGCCGTTTACAACTCGAGCTGCTATGGCGGCTGGCTGGAAGTTTACGGCACGAGTGTTGCATCTCCTTCGCTGGCGGGAATCATTAACAACGCCGGCACCTTCCATGCCAGTAGTAATGCGGAAAATACGGAGATCTACACAAACAAGAGTGACACCTCCGATTTTACCGACATCACTTCCGGGAGTTGCGGCACCCACAGCGCAACCACCGGTTATGACCTGTGTACTGGAGTAGGTGTGGACAAGGGATTGTTCGGCAAGTAGCACCGTCTCGCACCTAAAGACCCGCCCCGCGAGGGGCGGGTCTTTTGTTGGAAGGTAGGTTGGCGGACAAGAACAACCGACTTAACCCCGCTCAGTTTCTAACTGGTGACCTCGATCTCGGTTCTGCTGCCGTATTTCTTGAATACGGATTCGCGAGAGACGACGCCTTCCAGGCGTTTGGAATCCGCGCGATTGACGACGGGGATAAGAGGGCAATCGTTCACATAGCGCAGCGCGGAATCCAGCGGGAGATCGGGATACAGACTCGGTAGAGATTGAGCGGGAAGAACGGACGCCAAAGTGAGTTCACCCTTACCCTCGCGGTAAAAGCGCTGGAGTTGCTCCCGCGTAATAGTGCCCCAGCCACTGGGATGCATACGCACCAGAAAAACGGCTTCGGCGGAATTCTGCACTCGATGGAAGTTGGCATCGACATAGTCCTGCGCGCTGAGAATAACGCTAGGGACTGGAAGCATGGCGTCTTCGACGCGCAGAATCGTTTCTTCGCGTTCCTCCTCGAGCGAGGGCAGAATGAGGCCGTCCTGACGAGTGAGCAGGTCGAAAATGGGGACGGGTTGGAGCCAACGCGAGACCACGTATGCAAAGGTATTAGCCACGATTACGGGAACAATAATCTCGTAATTGCCACTGACTTCCAGAACCATGAAGACCGAGGTCATGGGTACACGGAGGAAACCGGCAAACAAAACTCCCATACCGACGAGAACGTAGGTTCCCGTCGAGCCGGTGAGATGCGGAAAATAGAAACGTTCGAGATCTCCGACGGCGCCGCCGAGCATGGCTCCGACGAAAAGTGTGGGAGCAAACATTCCACCGGGAGTACCGCTCACAAAAGAGATCGTAGTCGCAATGATCTTCAAAAGGGCAAGGATTGCCAGCATTTTCCATGCATATTGCCCGTGCATCGCCTGATCCATGGAGTCGTAGCCGGCGCCCATGACCTGCGGAAATCCGAGAAAGCCGATGAAGCCAACAAGAAGCCCGGCAACAGAAGGCTGAAAGTAATGAGTCCATCGCGGCAAGGCTTTGAGCCGTGGACGCAGATAACCAACCGATTTGGCGAAAGCGACCGACGCCAGTCCACCAACCAGACCGAGCACAGCATAAGCCAGGAGCTCGCTGGGACGCCTGAAGGTGGTGAGAGGAATTCTGAACAACGGTTCACTGCCGAGGAATGAGCGCACCACCACCACGCTGGCGACCGCGGCGAGGACGACCGAACCAAGGATGCCAGCGCTCCAGCGTCCGATGACCTCTTCGATAACGAAAAGCACGGCGGAGATAGGAGCGTTGAAAGCAGCCGCGAGGCCGGCAGCTGCGCCAACTGGAGCCATCAGACGCAGTTTCTCGCGCGAGATTTGGACTTGGCGTCCGAGAGCCGAAGCAATTCCGGCTCCGATCTGCAGAGAAGGATCTTCGGGACCGAGCGACTGCCCCGATCCGATGGCGAGGCCGGCGCAGATAAATTTTCCCACAGCAGTGCGAAATGGAATGAACCCGTTGAAGATGTAGAGCGCGGACTTGGTTTGATTCACGCCGCTGCCGCGGATACCGGGGAAAATGTGTATCACGAGCACGGCGACCACTAATCCGGCCACGGCGGGAACTACGAACAAACGCCAACTATGACTTTGCGGCAATGGACCAAGCAGGGCGAGGTGCGTCCAATCGATGGCCAGACGAAAGCACACAACCGCCAAGCCAGAGAAGATTCCGATAAAGACACAGAGTATTAAGAAAAATACTTCTTCGTTGAAGACGCCTTCCAGAGTGGAGAACAAACGGCGCGGAACCTTAACTCGCGTGGGCGCAGGCGTGGGTTGATCCGCAATAGGGGGCCGATCGCTCATTGGCTGATGGCCTCCCGTTTATGAGAGATCAGCAAAAGAGCGAGATCAAATCCCTGCGGCGACCCACAGGTTGTAGACGTCTGCTGTTCGATTTGAAAAACCACATCCATGATCGCGTCGGGAAGATCCGTCTCGGCAGGGGAGCGGAGGAGCGCGAGATCCGGCTTGGCGAGCAGCCAGCGCGCCTGCAGCCCGATCAGAGATGACGCGGATGGATTATCCGTAGCTTTGAGATCAATGCCGGCCTGCTGGGCGCAGGAGGTGAGGCGATCTTCGGCTTGATCGAACGCGGCAATGATACGGCGGTTGCGCTCGGCGTCAGAGATATGACTGTGAAACGGATTCGAACGGAGAACGAAGTCGGTGGATGCAAGAAGTTCGCGGCATTGAGCGTCGTTCGGATTCGCGCTCACCGCACTGTGCAGATAATGCTGCGCGAGAATGTAATTGCCGGCGCGGTACGCGGTTTCGCCTGCTCCTGCCAACGCGGCGGCGTTTCCAGGCTCCATGCGCAATACTTCTTCGTACTGGGCGAGCGCTCCGTTGTAATCATGAGCCTGCTCAAAGAGTCGAGCTGCTTGGAGATGGGCTGCGGGATCGCGAGGCAAGGCCGCAGCCAGGGCGATCAGTTCGGAATCGGCCTGTGCGACCGCGTTTTCCTTCAACAGAAATTGGATCAACTCGATGCGCGCGCGATTGCGGTTGCCATCGGGATCAGAACCCCAGACGCCGTACATGGCATTGTGGTAGTAACGGATCGCATCTTCAATAGAACCACGGTGGGCGGCCACGCGGGCGAGTGCGAGGTTGACTGAGGCATCCTGCGGAGACCGCTGCCAGAGGGCAAGCAGATAGGATTCAGACTCGTCGAGACGCTGAGGATCGTTGCTGTCGCGCAGAGCGCGAGCTAGGCTGAGCTGATATTGCGAGTTGGCGGGATCGCAGGTGAGCGCGGCCCGGAATACATTGATGGCCTCGTTGTAGTTGCCGGCGTTCGCATAGGTCAGGCCCAACGCATAAAGCTTGCGGCCGCGCGCCTGCTGGTTAAGGGTGTAACGCGTAACCAGATGGCTCACCGCGGCGAATCCGCTGGCGGCTGCGAGTGTAAGGACAAGCAGGATCATGGGGGCCGAACGCGGAATCAGCTTGGGGATCTTCCACGACATATCTCGTATCACGATACCATTTTGAGAGAGGCGAGTGAGCGACCGGCAGCAAAGTGGATACCTGCGCCTTGCAGTTCAGGTAATATACTTCGTCCGCTGCCGGACTGCCGAAAAATGAATCGCGAATATCTCAAGAGATACAGCCAGGAATTGAATCGGGATATGGAAATGCTGGTGTTCGGGCACGCGGGCACGCCGCTGCTCGTGTTTCCCACTTCCATGGGTAAGTTCTTCGAGTATGAAGATCGTGGAATGATCGGCGTGCTCGCGCCACAAATTGACCGCGGCGAGTTGCAGCTTTTCTGCACGGACGCCGTCGATACCGAGAGTTGGTACAACAAGAGCGTGCATCCCAAGGTGCGCGTGATGCGGCATCTGCAATACGAGCGCTATGTGCTGCATGAATTGCTGCCCTTTATCCGGTGGAAGAATCAAACGCCACGGCTGGCATTAACCGGCTGCAGTTTTGGCGCCTATCACGCGGTTAATTTCGCTTTGAAACATCCCGATGTGGTGACACACTGCGTCAGCATGAGCGGAGCGTTCGATATCCACCAGTTTCTGGACGGATATTACGATGACGATTGTTATTTCAATTGTCCGACCGATTATCTGCCGAACCAGAATGACGACTGGTTTTTGAGCCGCTACCGGCAGATGAAAGTTGTGCTGGGCTCGGCGGATTGGGACATTTGTCTGGACCAGAACGTGAAGTTTTCGGCGATGCTGAATGGCAAGGCGGTTCCGCACTGGCTGGATATCTATGGGGACAATTCGAAGCATGACTGGCCGTTATGGTTGAGGATGGCGGAGAAGTATTTTTAGGTTGGGCGACTCCCAGGATGAGACGTTTTATTTGGAGATGAAATCGTGAAGAAGATTGGAATTTTATTTGGAATGGAAAATACCTTTCCGCCGGCGCTGGTGGAAAAGATTAATCGGATGCAGGTTGACGATGTGACGGCGGAGTTTGTGCAGGTGGGGGGAGTGCGCATGGACGAGCCGCACAAGTATGCGGTCATCATTGACCGAATTTCTCAGGATATTCCGTTCTATCGCGCGTACCTGAAGAACGCGGCGCTGCATGGGACCATCGTGGTGAACAATCCTTTCTGGTGGACGGCGGACGACAAGTTCTTCAACTATGCGCTGGCGCACAAGTTGGGCGTGGCCATTCCGCCCACGGTGATTTTGCCGCATAACAAGCATCCCGAGGGAACGACGGATCGTTCGATGCGCAACCTGATCTATCCGCTGAACTGGCAGGAATTATTTGACTATGTGGGCTTCCCTGCTTTTTTGAAGCCCTATTCCGGAGGGGGCTGGAAGCATGTTTACCACGTGCACTCGCCCGAAGAGTTTTTTCAGCATTACAACCAGACAGGCGATCTGTGCATGACTCTGCAGCACGGAGTCGTATTCGAAGAGTATTACCGCTGTTATGCGGTCGGGCAGGAAAAAGTTCACATCATGAAATACGATCCGCGGGCGCCGTTTCATGAGCGGTATGTGAAGGGAAATCCCCCTCCATCGTCGGAGGCTCTGCGGTCCAGGATTGAAAAAGATGCGCTGACATTGTGCCGCGTGCTGGGGTATGACTTGAATACGGTCGAGTTTGCGGTTGAGGGCGGTGTGCCGTATGCGATTGATTTTCTGAACCCCGCTCCGGATGCGGAAATTACTTCCGTGGGGCAGGAGAATTTTGATTGGATTGTGAATGCCGTGGCCGAAATGGCGGTGAAGATGGCGGTGACGGGGGAAGATCCGGCGCGGGAGATGCGTTGGGCGGCGTTTCTGGCGGGAAAGCCGCCCAAGCAAGAGCGCAAGGGTGAGCCGAAGTGGGTGGCGGAGCGTAAGCGGGGGAAGGCGAAGAATTGACCGAGACGTACCGCTTCGCGAGATCTCGGAAAGCAGGGCTATATATCATGAGAACTGAGTGGATGAGCTAAAGAAAAAGCGTTTTCTGTGGGGCATGGTGCTGGCATGGGCACCCTGGGTTCCGATCCTGGTTGGGCTCAGTCACACGATCCTGGACATCTCAAGACAGAAGGCAACGGGCCTTGGCGCAGTGGCCGGGGGTCTCGATGAAATATTCATTGTGTGGGGAATCGGCGCGATCCTGATCGGTCAAGTGATCGCCATCATCCTGTTATTCCTTGCATTCGCGCCAGGACACTGGATTCGCAGCCTATTTTCTGTACTTTCCATTTGTTTGAGCGCATTGATGCTCATCCTCATAGGTCTTTTCCTGTGGTTATCCTGGTTCCAGGCGCACCATAGGTTCTGATCGGGTCGTTGTTATACTGGTTGGAAACGGAGCTGCGGCCGAGAAGGGGTGAACGACGCGCCAACAGCGGGCTCCTCGTTTCACCGGGAATGGCAAGACTTTTGCAATGAAACCTACTTTCACCATCGGGATCGAAGAGGAATATCAGACGATAGATCCGGAGACGCGGGATCTGCGTTCGCATATTCATGCAGAAATTCTGGAGAAGGGACAGTTGCTGCTGCAGGAGCGCGTGAAAGCGGAGATGCATCAGTCGGTCGTCGAAGTGGGCACGGGCGTTTGTAAAAACATTAAGGAAGCCAAGGTGGAAGTGAAGATGCTGCGGCGCGACATTATCCGCCTGGCTAAGGAAAATGGATTGCGGCTGGCGTCAGTGGCGACACATCCGTTTTCGGATTGGCGGACGCAGGATATTAATCCCGACGACCGGTACAAGAATATTGTTGAGGATATGCAGTTGGTGGCGCGCGCAAATTTGATCTTCGGGTTGCACGTTCATATTGGCATTGAGGATCGCGAAACCGCGATTCACATGATGAATCATGCGCGGTATTTTCTGCCGCATTTGCTCGCGCTCTCCACGAATTCGCCGTTCTGGCTGGGAATGAATACGGGGTTGAAATCCTATCGCTGCAAGGTGTTCGATAAATTTCCTCGAACGAATATTCCCGATTACTTTCCCAGTTGGGGCGAGTATGAAAATTTCATCAAACTGCTGATTAAGACGAACTGTATCGATAATGCGAAGAAAATCTGGTGGGATATCCGGCCGCATCCGTTTTTCAATACGATCGAGTTCCGGGTTTGCGATATTCCCATGCGCGCCGATGAGACCATCGCACTGGCCGCGCTGATTCAGGCCACCGTGGCCAAGCTCTACAAGCTGCATACGGCGAATCAGGGATTCCGGCTTTACCGGCGGGCGCTGATCATGGAGAACAAGTGGCGTGCCTCGCGCTACGGCATGGATGGCAAGTTGATCGATTTTGGCAAGCAGACGGAAGTGCCGGCCCGGGACTTGATTCGCGAATATCTGGATTTTGTCGACGATGTGGTGGATGAACTGGATTCACGCGAGGAGTTGAATTACATCCATACGATGCTGGATGAGGGCAGCGGCGCGGACCGCCAGTTGCGGGTGTACCACGAAACCGGAGATTTGAAGAAAGTTGTCGATTACATTATTGAAGAGACCGAGGTAGGCTTGGCGGAAGTTGAGACGACCTCGGCGAGAAAAGTAGGTTAATGAGCACTCCCGTAGAGCAAGTCAAAATCTCGACCCCCTCGCAAAAAACGCGAGAAGGATTGGGCAAATTTGATCCTGAATACTCAATCGGCGCGCGAAATGCGATCCATGTGTGCTTGCGCGTACAACCGGAAGAAAAGGTTTGCGTTATTACGGACGAGGCCACGCTAGAGATCGCGGCGGCGATAGTGGCCGAATTGGGGAAGCTTGGCTCTGCGCATCGCGTGTGGGTTTTAGAGGATCTGGCGGAACGGCCCCTGAAAGACCTGCCGCCAGAGATCGCCGCTGATCTCGAGACCAGCAAGGTTTCTATTTTTGCCGTGTGGGCGCAGCGAAATGAATTGCGCTCGCGCATGCAAATGACGGATGTGGTGAATCGGAAAAAGATCCGGCACGCGCACATGGTAAATATCAACCGGCAGATCATGCTGGAAGGGATGAGAGCGGATTTTCAGAAAGTCGATCGGCTGAGCGCGAAGGTGGTTTCGCTGGTGCGCAAGGCGGCGCAAGTGCGGGCGAAAACCGCAGCCGGAACGGACCTGATCGCGGATCTGAATCCTGGTTACCGCTGGTTAAAGACGAGTGGGATTATCTCCGCCGAAAAGTGGGGTAATCTACCGGGCGGTGAAATCTTTACGACGCCGGGGGAAGTAAATGGGACCTTTGTAATCGACGGAGTTGTGGGCGATTACTTATGCACAAAATTTGGCAATCTGCAGGAGACCCCGCTCACTGTCCGCATGAAGGGAAACCGGCTAATCGAGGCGCATTCGGAGAACCGTGAACTGGAAGACGATTTCTGGAAGTATACGCACACCGACGAGAACAGCGATCGTGTGGGGGAATTTGCCATCGGCACAAATATCGATCTCAAGGATGTGATTGGGCAGATTCTGCAGGACGAGAAATATCCCGGAGTGCACATTGCGTTTGGCAATCCTTATGGGGCGCACACAGGAGCGGAGTGGGATTCGTCTACACACATTGATGTTGTAGGACGGAAGTTCAACATCTGGGTGGATGATGAGCAGATCATGCGGGATGGAAAATTTTTGGTGGAAGAGTAGGGGTGTACTGTGACGGTAGAAGAATCCCGTGCACGGGAGAAACGAGGTCCGTGAATACTGGACCCGGCAGTGGAAAATACTCGACCCGCAGGTTGAGCCAAAAACCTTCGCGAGCGACGGGGCGCGTGGTGGTCGAAGTTCATCAAGTTATTCGCGATCTAACGGGAAAAGAGCTGCTCAATCGAACGGTGCAGCATGTGTATTCGATCGAGGGTGGGTTGATTCGGAATATGGAAATCAGCGAGTGATTTTTCTGTATCGCCATTCCTGGCTATGATCCCTTCCCTTCGAAAACAGTTCAACGCCGGTTTCACTTCCGAAAATTATCAGCAGTTTTTACGACGGATTGACGATGCTTGCGGAACGCATGTGAAGTTCCGTCTGTCGGAAACGCCTTGTTTCTTCCCGTCGCAACTTTTGCAACGGATGGCCGACGACGGCAAGGTTCTGATCCGGCAACTGGTGGAGAGTCCGGAGTATCTGGCGCGATCGGACTCGTCGATTCCGGGGGAGTTTCGGGTTCCGAATGAACCGACGCATCCCATGTTTGTGCAGGTGGATTTCGGATTAGTACGTGATGCCAGCGGTGAGTTGCAGCCGAAATTAGTAGAACTGCAGGCCTTCCCCTCTCTGTATGCCTACCAAGTTACGCTGGCGCAAAGCTACGTCGATGTTTATCGGCTCCAGGATATGTCGGCTTCCGGCCTTCGGCCACCCGCTTCCGAGTTGAAGTATCTTCTGAGTGGGCTAGACGAAGGCTCCTACCGAGAGCTGTTGCGGACTGCGATTGTCGGCAATCACGACCCCGAAAACGTGATCCTGATGGAAATTGATCCCGAAGGGCAGAAAACTCTACCAGATTTTCTGATGACGGAGAAGATGCTGGGAATCAGGACAGTCGACATAGCCTCGATTAAGCAGAGCGGAACTCAACTTTATTACGAGCGCAACGGCCGGCAGGTTCCGATCCGGCGGATCTATAACCGCGCGATTGTAGACGAAGTGCAACGCAGGAACGTGAAATTGGGATTTGATTGGAGAGACGATTTGGAGGTGGAATGGGCGGGGCATCCGAACTGGTATTTTCGGATCAGCAAGTTTTCGATTCCCTACTTGCGGCACGAGTCAGTGCCGAAGACGTGGTTTTTGAATCAACTGGAGCAAGTTCCAGACAATTTGCAGAATTACGCGTTGAAACCTTTGTATTCTTTCGCGGGGCTGGGCGTAGTCATTGCGCCTACGAAAGAAGATATCGAAGCGATTCCTGCGGAGAAGCGGGGAGATTACATTCTGCAAGAACGGCTGCATTTTGAACCGGTGATTGAAACTCCGTTTGGCAGAACCAAGGCGGAGGTTCGTGTAATGTACATTTGGCACGAGAAGTTGCAGGCAGTACTGACGATTATTCGAATGGGGCGCGGCTTGATGATGGGGGTCGACCACAACAAGAACATGGAGTGGGTAGGAGCGTCGGCGGGGCTGTGGCCGGGCAGTAGTTAGGCAGCGCTATCTGCCGCTACGGCGCTCGCTCTACCTGGCGGATTGCGGAGGTCCTTCGCGCCAAGAGTGCGCTCAGGATGACAAGTTTTGGGGTCGCTAGCCGATTCTCTTGATGATGCTTGTTTCCAGCTCGCGGCCATTGGGCCGGCGAAGAAAAAGCTTTTCGCCTTCCAGGCGAATAGGGACTCGATCGCCGGCTTTCCATTCGCCGGGCAAGTAACCATCGGCCGCGGCGAGGTCGTATTCCCCGGTATAAACCACTCCTTCGAGGTTAATGACTATGGCGGGACGAGGCAGGTGAGCGCTCGTTTCGCGCAGAATTTCTGCTTCGGCCTGTCGCCAATTGTCGACGTCGTGACCGGCTATGGCTCCGCCACGCCAGTACAGTTCCGCGGCACGTCTGCGGATAGCCGTCTGCACTTCAAGAGAATCCTTAACTTTCTGTGCCATGGAAATACAATCCGGTAATCCCCTTGCTACATTCATAGTAGCCTTCGCCGTTGGTACCCGGGACGCAGTCGACAAACAAAAGGTCATAACGGTTGTCACTTTGGGAAACGGGGCGGTCGAACTCGCGCTGTGAGAGCGGCGTCCTGCATCTAATCGTGCACAAAGGCTGTAGTTGACCGGAATCATCGGCGAAGCCTAACATTACCGCCGTTGGGAGTAACGCCCTTTCATGATTGGCCAGACCGTATCCCATTACCGCATTCTGGGAAAACTCGGGGGCGGTGGCATGGGTGTGGTGTACGAGGCGGAAGACCTTAAGCTGGGCCGGCACGTTGCCCTGAAATTCATTCCTGAAAATCTTGCCGGCGACCCCAAATCGCTGGAGCGGTTCGAGCGCGAAGCCAAGTCGGCATCCTTACTCAATCATCCCAACATCTGTACGATCCACGGCATTGAAGACAATAACGGACATCCCTTCATCGTGATGGAGAAACTGGAGGGCGAGAGCTTAAAGCAATGCATTTCCGGCCATGCGGTGGGAACTGAGAAGCTGCTCGACATCAGCATCCAAGTGGCGGACGCGTTGGCCGCGTCTCATGCCAAGGGAATCGTGCACCGCGACATCAAGCCGGCAAATATTTTTCTAACTCCTGACGGGCAGGTGAAAGTCCTCGATTTCGGACTGGCCAAGCTGGTGCATAACGTCGGCACCGATAGCGATGGAGGCGCGGCCGACAATTCCTTGACGGCCGTGGGAGTGATTCCGGGAACGGCCGTTTACATGTCGCCCGAGCAGGCACGCAGCGAAGATATCGACTTCCGCAGCGACCTGTTTTCCTTTGGCGTGGTCATGTATGAGATGTCGACTGGGAAAAAGCCCTTCACCGGCAAAAACTCCCTGATGACGCTCGATGCGGTTTTGCATGACAAGCCGGTTCCGCCGGGAGAATTGAATCCGAAAGTGCCGGTGGAGCTGGAAGGCATCATCGGCAAGGCCATGGAGAAGGACCGCAAGGACCGCTACCAGAGCGCCACGCAGATGAAGGCGGACTTGCAACAACTGAAGCGCGAAAATGAATCCGGGCAGGTGCGGAGTGGATTGCATACCGCGAGGTTGCGGGTCGCCAGCAAGACGTTCGGCCGACCCGGCGGCCGGTGGGTGGTCTGGTTGTTGTTGGGAAGCTTGGCCATGTTGGCGACGGTATTGGCGGCGGTGGGAGCGTATTGGTGGAAGCATCGCGAGGTGGCCAGCGCTGAGGAACGGAATGCCATTGCAGTATTGCCGCTGCAGAACATGAACGGCGACGTCAGCGTGGACTATTTGCGCTTCGCGCTGGCAGACGAACTGACCAGCGTATTAAGTTATTCTCGTTCGCTGGAGGTGCGGCCCTCCTCGGTCACGCGGAGGTATGTTGAGCCGGATCTGGATCCGCACAAGGTGGGGCTCCAGTTGCACGTGGGCAGGCTTCTGACGGGGCATTTCATGCGCCAGGGTGAAAAATTAACCGTCACCCTGGAGGCGATTGATGTGCCCAATGACCGGCTTTTGTGGCAGGGCAGCGCGACTGCGTCGGTGAACGATTTGATTTCTTTGCAGTCGCAGTTGAGCACTCAGGTGCAACAGGGCCTGCTTCCGGCCTTAGGCGTTGCGGCCGGAGCGCTGAGCTCGGCATCGCGCCCGCAAAGCCAGGAAGCTTACGATCTTTATCTGCACAGTCTTGCCCTGCCCCACGATCCAGGACCGAATAAAGATGCGATTGCGGTTCTGGAGCATGTGGTGGGTGAAGATCGCAATTACGCGCCGGCGTGGGAGGCGTTGGGCCAGCGCTATTACTTTGACTCGATCTATGGCGGAGGCGGCGAGGCGATGTTCCAGCGCTCGAACGCCGCTTTTGAACGGGCGCTAGCTCTCGATCCGAACCGGGTAGCGGCGGCCAGCAGCTTGATCGTCAATCGGGTGGAGCGCGGCGAGTTGGGTCGGGCCTATGACGCGGCCACGGACCTCGTGCGTCGGAGGCCGCAGAGCGCCGACGCCCACTTCGCGTTGAGTTATGTGCTGCGTTACGCGGGAATGCAGGAAAAGGCGGCGCAGGAGTGCAATGCCGCGCGATCGCTCGATCCCGGAAACTTCACTTTCCGATCTTGTGCGTGGGTGTTTATGGAACTGGGCCAAACGGATCGCGCGATGGACTTTATCCATTTGGACGCAGGTTCCGAGTGGGCGGCCTGGGCAACGCCCTACGTTTATTTGACCGCGGGCAATCTTACGCAAGCGCGCGAAGCCGTGAAGAGCGTGGCCAAGGCTCCGATCTATCACAAGGATTTGCTGGTGGCGTGCACGCAAGCGCAGCGGCCGCCCGATATGGATCGAATTGTACGGGATGAAGAATCTTCAGTGATGACGGAACCCGACCCGGAAGCCTGGTACCACGTGGGAGCGCTGATGGCCTATTGCGGACAGAAAGATGCCGCATTGCGTTTGCTGAAGGCCGCGGTGCAGCAGAATTACTGCGCCTACTCTGCGTTGTTGGAAGATCCGCTATTGAAGAGCTTGCGCAAAGAAACGGCTTTTGATGAAGTGCTCACCGCCGCCAGCACTTGTCAGGAAACATTGAAGGAAGGGCGAGGGCAGTAAGGTTATTTTATGAGGGTCAGATTGCATTGTTGTCAAACAATTTGCGTCCAAGCAGGGTTAGGCCCCATCCTTGTAGGGTGAAATATTTGGAACTTGACCAACTCGCCAGCCGCTTGCAGCGGCTCCACCCGCGTTTCTCGAAAGCTGTAACAATCCAGAACTCATTCTTGTTGCTTCTTTTGACCTGCCCTCTACTCTTGGTGGCCGCGCCACAGCAGATGGGGGAAACTGTGCCGCCGATGAACGAGCAACCGGCCGACAATCAACAATTATCGGTAACGGATTTCCCCCAGCTTCCTTATCAGGGATCTCCTCCGGAACTTCCACAAGATCGAGGCACTCTTGGTTTGCGGTTAATGCTACGGCGGCTGGGCACGACTGCGCGTCTGATGCAGACCGTGGCGCACCCGGACGATGAAGATGGCGGGATGCTGACGCTGGAGTCACGCGGCCATGGGGACAGCGTGTTGTTGATGACGCTGAATCGCGGCGAGGGTGGGCAGAACAAAGTCGGCAGCAATCTGTCGGATGTGCTGGGTGTGCTGCGCACCCTCGAACTCCTGGCGGCGGATGAGTATTACGGAGTACAGGAACGATTTTCACGGGTCGCTGATTTCGGCTTTTCGAAAAGCGCCGAGGAGACTTTTTCCAAGTGGGGTGGTCACGATATTGCGCTCGGCGATATGGTGCGAGTGATTCGGACATTCCATCCCGATGTGCTCGTCGCTCGATTTTCGGGAACGCCCCGGGATGGGCACGGGCATCATCAGGCCTCGAGCATCCTAACCCAAGAGGCGTTCCGGGCGGCGGCGGATCCAAAGCGCTTTCCAGAACAGATTGCGCAGGGTTTGCTGCCGTGGCAGGCGAAGAAGCTTTACATCGGGAATGTGTGCGGGTTCGGCGCGATGACTTGTCCGGATGCGAACTGGACGGTGAAGTTGAACACCGGCAAGTCAGATGCTGACTTGGGCATGTCTTACGTGCAGTTTGCCATGGAGGGATTGCGGCATCAGCTCTCGCAGGGGTCCGGAAGCTGGACGGTGGAACCGGGAGATCGGTTTACATTTTACAAGTTGGTGGATTCGATCGAGCCAGCGAAGTTAGACAAAGGTGGACATGGAAAAGATTTCTTCGACGGGATCGATACCAGTTTGCCAGGGCTGGCAGCGCGGCTGGGGACAGAAGAGTCGAAAGTTCCCCAATTGCGGCAAGAATTGACGAAAATTGGGAGCGATGTCTCCGCAGCTGGCGCCGATGCGAGCCGCAACGACTCTTCGGCTGCAGCAGCGCCACTGATGAGAGTGATCGCGGGGGTTGAGCGGCTTATAGAGGAAGTTGGCAAATCCGGTCTAAGTCCTGCCGCGAAGACTGATCTGAGTGCCAGGCTAGAAGAAAAGAGCGAGCAGGCGCAGGCCGCGCTGAACGACGCGTTGAACGTAAATCTCGCGGCAACCGTGGTCTCGCGAGCGGAACCGTCGAAGTTTTTAGCGAAAGAAACAGATGCTAGAACAACTGTCTCTCCGGGACAGGACTTCATGGTTGCGGTGGATTTTCACAATGGATCGAAAGACCGGCTGCTTGTCGACGGACTGAAACTGGAAGCGCCGGAAGGATGGGGCACGATTTCGGACAAGACGAAACAGGTCGCTATAAAGCCAGGACATAGCGTGCGCGCAGTCTTTCGATTAGAAGTTCCGAACGACGCGGCTTACACGCGCCCTTACTGGCATCGAGATAACCCGTTCACTGACAGCATCAATCATATTGACGAAGAGAAATATGCGACGCTTCCTTTCCCGCCTCCGGTGCTGCGGGCGCGAGTGCAATACTCCATTGCAGGAGCGGGCGGAGTGCGAGGGAAGAGTGCGATCGGAGGTACAGTCGTAGCGACATTTGTCGGCGATAATGGAAAGGAACGAGCACGTCCTTTGGCCGTGGTCCCGGAATTTTCGGTTGCGCTGGAACCGGGAACGCATGTGATCTCGACTCACAATGGCGCGAGTTCGATGGTGACGGTGGGCGTGACCAGCAATCTGAATCGCGAAATGTCCGGCGTGTTGCGACTCGAGTTGCCTCACGGTTGGCGGTCGGAGCCCGCACAGGTGGATGTAAAGTTTACCCAACGCGGAGGGAAGCAGGATTTTCAATTCAAGGTCTTCCCTGCCGGCCTGCAGGAGGGGCGAGACCAGGTGCGGGCCACGCTGGATGCAGAAGGTAAGAAGTTCAGCGAAGGCTACACGCTGGTGACGCGTGAGGATTTGGGCAGCTTTTATTACTATCAACCGGCTCTGCAGCGCGTGAGCATGGTCGACGTGAACGTGCCGCATGATTTGAAGATTGGCTACATCATGGGTGCGGGAGATGACATTCCCACCGTGCTGCAGCAACTCGGGATGAACGTGACACTGCTCTCGCCGGAGAAGCTTGGCAGCGAAGATTTGAGTGGCTATGGAACGATTGTGCTGGGGATTCGCGCCTACGATACTCAGAAAGAAGTCGTTGAGAATAATAAGAAGCTTCTGGATTTTGTCGCCGCGGGAGGAACGCTGGTCGTGCAATATAACAGCGGCGTGGCCGATTTTAATGGTGGACATTTCACTCCGTACCCCGCGGAGCTGAGCCGGGCGCGGGTTTCCGTAGAGGAAGCTCCGGTCGACATTCTGGCGCCGCAGGACGAGGTTTTTCACCATCCCAACACAATTACGGCGCCAGACTTTGATGGATGGGTGCAAGAGCGCGGCCTCTACTTCATGGATAAATGGGATGATCATTTCAAACCCTTGTTGGCATGCCATGATCCGGGGGAAGAACCACAAAAGGGCGGCCTGCTGCAGGCACAGTATGGCAAAGGAGTTTATATCTACACGGGATATGCATTCTTCCGGCAGTTGCCGGCGGGAGTGCCGGGTGCAGTGCGGCTATATGTGAATTTATTGAGCGCAGGGCGTGAAAAGCAATAGGCAGTTGCCAAGACGGTTTTGAGAGAGGGAGAAGACGGGCGAAAATCGATGCGCGCGATTCGCATTCATTCCTATGGCAGTCCGGAAGTCATGAAGTGGGAAGAACTCCCCACGCCGGTTCCTGGCCAAGGACAAGTCTTGGTGCGGGTGGAGGCTGCCAGCGTTAACTTTCTCGACGTGCAAAAGCGGCGCGGAGACCTCGTCGGCCAGGGTTTCTACCGTCGTGCCAACCCAAGCGCTCCTGAACTTCCCGCAACCCTGGGCAGCCAGGGAGTGGGAATCGTCGACTCGCTCGGCGCCGGCGTTAACAACATTCAAGTGGGAGATCGCGTTGTCTTCGTCGGAGATTCGTATGCTACACATGCCCTAGCCCCAGCGGCATGGCTTATCCGCGTTCCGGAGGGTATCAGCGTCGAACAGGCAGCTGCAGGCATGAACCAGGGATTCCTGGCTTACGCGTTCACTCATTTCGCCTACCCCGTAAAACCCGGAGACTGGTGCTTGATTCAAGCTGCGGCTGGAGGCATTGGTCTATTGCTCTGCCAGATGGCGAAAATTCGCGGGGGGAAGGTGATTGGGGTCACATCGAGTGAGGAGAAGTCCGCGTTCGTAAAGGAAGTTGGTGCGGACGAGGTTATCGTTTCCAAGCAAACCGATATTGCCAAGGAAGCGAGACGGATTACGGGAGGCCGCGGGGTCAGCGCTGTCTACGACGGCGTCGGTAAGGATACTTTTGAGGCGAGCCTCGACAGTCTCTCTCCCGGCGGATATCTTGTGATCTACGGCCAGTCCAGCGGATACGTGCCACCCTTCGATCTTATGAAGCTGCAGGAAAAAGGATCGCTGTTTTTGACCCGCACAAATGGCAGCCCCTATTTCAGAGAATATCCTCGTTACCTCGAATACTTCGTCGACTGGGTGAGGCAGGGTAAGCTTTCTATCCGTGTTGATCGCACCTATCCTCTTGCGGAAGCTGTACAGGCGCACTTGGCATTTGAGCAGCGAAAGATAAGCGGAAGAGTCTTGCTACATCCGTAACGCCGGCAACTCGCCTTTCAAGAAATGCACGCGCCCCCGCAAAGCAATTCGAGTTCACCCGGCCTGATTCGCGGTATGGGCCTGGGCAGCGCGACTGCGCTCAACATGATTGACATGATCGGCGTGGGACCGTTCATCACCATGCCGCTGGTTTTGAGTGCCATGGGCGGCCCGCAAGCAATGCTCGGATGGGTTGCGGGCGCGCTGTTGGCCGTCTGCGACGGTCTGGGATCGGCGGAACTGGGCGCCGCAATGCCGGGATCGGGTGGGCCATATCGTTACTTGAACGAGATTTATGGCCCGCAAAAATGGGGACGGCTGATTTCGTTTTTATTCATCTGGCAACTTTCCTTCAGCGCGCCGCTTTCAATTGCCACAGGCTGTATCGGGCTCGCCGGGTACGCCGCTTATTACTGGCCCAGCCTGGAGACGGTTTACGCTGCGCATACCGCCTCGCTGAACATCCCATGGGCAGGCCCTTTGCAGGTCAGCTGGATTGTGACGCAGGGTACCGCCGTCGCGGTCATCATCTGCTTTCTGACCGTCTTGCTGCTGTATCGACGGATCACTGTGATCGGGCGACTTTCGAACATACTTTGGATTGGCGTGATGGGAACCATCGGATGGGTCATCTTCGCCGGTTTGACGCATTTCAACGCGGCTCGCGCGTTCGATTTTCCTCCCGGGGCGTTCACGCTTTCACGCGGATTCTTTACCGGCTTGGGCGGAGCAATGCTGGTGGCTACTTATGATTACTGGGGCTACTACAATGTCTGCTACCTGGGCGACGAAATAAAAGATCCGACGCGGAATATTCCGCGAGCTTTGCTGCTTTCTATTTTGCTAGTGGCGTGTCTATATCTAGCGATGAACTTATGCATTCTGGCGGTGGTTCCGTGGCGTGAAATGCTTCAGGCGGGGCATAACAACAACGGGTTGTACGTTGTGTCGTTATTTATGCAGCGCATTTACGGGCCGTGGGCGGCGCGGTTGGTAACGGGACTGGTGATCGTGACCGCATTTGCATCGGTCTTCTCATTGATGCTGGGTTATTCTCGGGTTCCGTATGCGGCAGCTTTGGACGGAAATTATTTCAAGGCATTTGCCAAAGTGCATCCCGTATACCGATTCCCGCATGTTTCGCTACTGGCGCTGGGGGTGGTAGCGGCTGCGTTCTGCTTTCTGCGATTGCGGGACGCGATCGCGGCTCTGGTTGTGATTCGTCTGATTTTGCAATTTCTGGTGCAGGCAGTTGGAGTGATCGTGTTTCGAGTGACGCGTCCGGAGTACCCGCGTCCGTTTCGCATGTGGCTGTATCCAGTGCCAGCGTTGGCCGCGATTGCGGGATTTCTGTTCATCCTGTTCAACCGGGCAAACTGGCAGAAGGAAATACGGTATGCGGTAGTAATATTATTGGCCGGGCTGGCGATTTATATGATTCGCGCCTGGCGAGGAGCGGAATGGCCCTTCAGGTCAGTTAATTCTTGAGAAAGATTACAAAGTCTCTTAACCAGAGGGACACAGGATAGTTCAAAGGGAGGAATCATAATGAATAGGAAGCTTAGATGTGTTGCATTTTTCGTGCTGATGTTTCCGGCGCTGACTCTAGCGCAAGCCAACAAGAAAAATGAGGAGCATAGGACGGTCACTCAAGTGCTCGACCGGGCGGTCACGAATATGGAACATGAATTTATTCCCGCGGCCGAAGCGATGCCCGAGGATAAATTCGGATACGCGCCCAGCAATGGCGAATTTAAGGGGGTTCGCACATTCGGCGAGCAAGTGAAGCACGTGGCGGCAGTGAATTATATTTTTGGGGCGGCAATATTAAGTGAAAAAGTTCCGGTAGATGTGGGCGATGAATCGGGGCCGGCGTCGATCAAGACTAAGGCCGAGATCATGAGCTATTTGAAGGATTCGTTCGCCTATGTTCACAAGGCGATTCAGACCATCAACGAAAAGAATCTGGTCGATCCACTGAAGAGCCCGTTCGGCGAGGGATCAATCACGCGACTGGGAGTGGCAACCAGCGTGACTGCTCACGGATTCGACCACTACGGGCAAATGGTGGAATATCTGCGCATGAACGGAATCGTGCCTCCGGCTAGCCGATAGAAATCTTAGACTGCGAATTAGTGCCGCCGAGGCTCGTCTGCGTTTTTGCCAGGCGCCTTGAACAGGCTGGACAGGTGTTGGCGGAAACTGACACTGGGTTCGTGGGCAACGCGGTCGGGATAGGAGTCGACGGCTCGAAGAAACTTCTGGATCTCTTCCGAGGCTTTCTCATTGCACAGCAGCTCGCCCTCACGTGGCTGGACGTGATGATGCATCTTCGGATTCATCCTGCACACCCCAAATACTTACTAAGCTCTTCTGAAGCGGCGACCCTCTGGTTGAAATTAACACGTGCGGATGAGGAAAGTTTCTGCTTGAGGAAATCACTAGTTCATTCTTAAATCAGATGATTCGGCGGATTTTTATCTGTGCATTCTGTCTGACGTAATCGACGTGAGAAGCAGCTCGGCGCGCAGTCCGTTGCTGTGAAGATGAGCGGCAATAATTTTTCGAGTTTTCTGAACTGAGGAGCGGGGATCGAGAAAGACAACCACTGACGGCCCGGCACCGCTGAGAACAGCTCCGAGAATTCCGGGATTCCCGCGCAATCCCTGCAAGCACGGCAGCAAAGGACAGAGCGCGGCGCGGTAAGGCTGGTGCATGCGATCATCGAGCGCGGCTGCCAGCAGCGCGTGCTGACCCTGCATAAAAGCGGCGAGCAACATCATCGAGTTCTGAATATTGATGACTGCATCGGCGCGGGAATATCGTGCGGGGAGCACGCGGCGGGCTTCTTCGGTAGAAAGGGCCTGCTCTGGAAGGGCCAGCAAGAGCGGCCAGTTCCCTTTCGGCTTGATGCTGACCACTTGAGCCTCTGCTTCTCCTGACATGCGCGCGACGGTGAGACCGCCCATCCAGCAGGCGGAGGCATTATCTGGATGGTGTTCGCGGCGGGAGGCTTCGCCGATGATTTGCGCATCGGTCCAGCGCAAGTGTCCGAAGTGATTCGCTAATGCGATACCGGCCAGGCGTGCGGCCGCCGAAGAGCCACAGCCTTTACCGATTGGAATGTCGTTTCGAATACGAAGAGACAGCGGAATTATCTCTTTGCTTCCCGCCTGAAGAATCTCTCGGTAGGTGCTGAGGATAAGGTGATTTTCTAAAGTTTCGCAGATCTCCAGATCGCGGCCTGTGGCGCGAATCGCAAAATCGGCGGCGGCCCGCGCATCGATGGTGATGTATAAATCCATCGCCAGCGCGGCGGCATCGAAAGCTGGGCCTAGATTGGCTGAGGTCGCCGGCAGAGCCAGATGCAGCGGTGCTGCAGGTAATTTCTTTCTCTTCTTAGACATTGGCCTGCGCGGGATTGGATTTATCCGCTTTTTCCAGGGTCCGGAGGATCGCGTCCAAATTGGCGTCGAGCACAACCGGAGGATGCCGTAGTGAGTTCATCGCAGCGTTATCCCGCTCGTTTGCCGTGTTGGGAAAAAGTTCGCCGCGATGGAACTCCATGGTGAAGTCCGGATCTTTGAGCAGGTTTCCAGTGAGCACCAGGATGACAGTCTCTTCTGGTTTTACGTAACCCTGCTTCAGGAATTTCTTCAGACCGGCAAGCGTGACCGCAGACGCAGGTTCACAGCCGATTCCCTCGGCGCCGATCTCAGCTTTTGCCAGCGCGATCTCGATCTCACTCACTTGTTCGCAAGTGCCGCCGGTGGCTTGAATGACCTTGACTGCCTTTTCCCAGGAAGCCGGATTGCCAATCCGGATCGCGGTGGCGCGGGTTTCGGGCAGCACACTCACAAGCTGCTTGCCCCCAGCTTCCCGCAGAGTGCGAACCAGGGCGTTCGCCCCTTCAGCTTGAATTACAGACAATTTCGGAAGACGCGGGATTAATCCCAGGTCGAGCATTTCCAGTAACGCCTTGCCGATCGCCGAGCTATTACCGAGATTACCGCCCGGCACAATGATGTGGTCGGGCGGGTACCAGTCGAGTTGCTCCAGCAGTTCGATGGCAAGCGTCTTCTGACCTTCCAATCGAAATGGATTAATCGAGTTGAGTTGATACACGGGGGCGCGCTGCACAAGTTCCTGCAGCAGGCGCAGGCAGCCGTCGAAATCAGTTCGGAGTTGGCACGTAAGAGCCCCGTAATCGAGAGCTTGTGATAACTTGCTCCCGGAAATTTTCCCGTCAGGCACGAGTACGAGGCTGCGCATGCCGCCGCGAGCGGCATAGGCCGCCATGGATGCTGACGTGTTCCCTGTGGAAGCGCAGGCGACCCAGCGGTAGCCCGCTTGGCGGGCGAACGTGGCAGCAACAGTCATGCCCGCATCTTTAAACGAACCGGTCGGATTCATTCCTTGATGTTTAGCGTAGAGCCGCGAGACGCCAGTTCGGCGAGAGGCTTGTGGGAGTTCATAAAGCGGAGTATTTCCCTCGCTCAGGGAAATTACTTGCTCGGCAGACTCAGGCATCGGCAGAAGTTCTCGGAACCGCCAAACACCGCTGAGGTCGAGCGGTAAGTTCGAGCACCGGCGCTCGCGCCAAGTGGATTTTAAAGCGTTAGCGTTCAGGCCTGGCAACTTCCAAGATGGATCGGTCACTTCCAGCAAGTTATCGCAATCCAAGCAGCGAAAATGCTGAGCGGCGTCCGGAGTGAGCGCGCCACAGCCGATGCAGCGGAATATGAACGTGGCCCTGCGCTGGCTCAGTGGAGAACCTTGCTTATCGAACTTCCGGCCAGGCGTGACGGAGGGCGGCATGAAGTGATTGGCTATTTCTCGCCGCGCAGATATTGGTCGGTTTTGTTGATCCAATCCGCGCGTGGGGGATTGAAAATGTCAAGATCCACCGTGTCTTCCAGCGCTTCCGCCTTGTGCGGCATGTTTGCCGGGATGCAAAGAACTTCTCCCGCATGGACGACGATTTCCCGACCGTCGATCCAGAATTTCAGCACACCATCCAATATGTAAGTGAGCTGTTCATTGTGATGACTGTGCTCGGGGACGATGCATCCTTTTTTCAGAAGCACTCGCGCCACCATAATCTCCTGGCCCACCACGAATTGGCGCTGCAGAAGCGGATTTAATTCTTCCAGAGGGATGGTGTGCCACGGAACGTATTGCACAGGCGTCTTAGCGGCGGCATGTTTGCTGACGGCGCGTTGCGCGCGGGAATGAGGTTTAGCGCTGCGTGCTTTTGCTTTAATTTTCTTGCCGGTCGACCGGCTGGTCTTGATTTTTTTTGCCATGTTTAGTGAACCCTGCCTGGGTACAACTTTACCGCATTATCATGGAGATAAGCGTGGGCCATTTCAAGAGCCCGGGCTTCGGTGATTTCGTTTTCCGAAATCATTTCGGCCAGCGCAGCAGCTAAAGCGGTACGCGCTGATTCCGCGCCCAGCCAATAACTCTCTTCCGCGCCCAGCACTTCATTGTAAGGGAAAGCATCCGTGCCGAAAGTGATCTTATCGGGGAAAGTTTCCAGCCACATCTTCAGCGTGGCTTTGAAAGCGGAGGGATACTGTGCCAGTTCCTCGAACGAAGAATCGAGGTAAACATTCTTCATCGCGGTGAGCCAGATCGCCTCGCGTTCCAGCGGATACCCGCCGTGGAGCATGACGAAAGTCGTGCCCCGATAGCGCGGGTCGCGCAGCACGCTTTCAAAATTCATGATGTTGCTGGCTGACAGATTAAAGTAATCGCCGATGCCAATCGCTGAATGAATGTGCACGGGAAGATGCAAGCGGCCACCTTCAAGAACGAGATAGCGGAAAATGTAATCCTGAAAAGTGCGGTAATCCTTCTCACTGGGAATGCCGCCGCTAACATAGCGCTGGTAAAGGTCCGCCGCCTGATCGCGCGTGGGGTCGCCGAAGGTTGTAGGCCGGAAGTACGCCACTTCAAACTTTATAGCGATGCCGCCCTTATTTCGATTGTCTTCCAGAACCCGGCTAATGAACTTCAAATAACCATCGAAATCCGGGGGTAGCTTCGCGACGTTTTCCTGCTGCATCCAGCGATGCAGCATCTTCTCCTGCAGCGGAATGTAGACGCCTTCATCGGAATTGCGTGCGGTCTCGCGTTCATTATTGAAGGGCCACATAAAAGAGTCGACGAAGAATACCCAGGGAAAACGCTTAGAGTCGAGATAGTCCGGCATCATGGCGCGATTG
>DASRWO010000055.1:0-6823 GCA_035654555.1 Candidatus Deferrimicrobiaceae bacterium
CTCACGTGGTAGGAACAGGAGCACGTGATCAGGACCCCGCCGGGCCGTAGCATCTTCAGCGCGCGCAGATTCAGCTCTTTGTAGCCCCGCATGGCCGCATCCAGGTCGCGCTTCGACTTGGCGAAGGCCGGGGGATCGAGCACGATGGTGTCGTAGCGCTGGCCTGCGGTTGAATAGTCCTTGAGCAGGTCGAAGGCGTTGGCCTCGATCCATTCGATCTCGCGACCGTTCATCGAGGCATTCTGATCGGCGATCTCCAAGGCAGGGCGGGAGCTATCTACGCCTGTGACGCGAGAACAGCGCGCGGCCAGATGCAGGGCGAATCCGCCTTGATAGCAAAAGACATCGAGCGCCTCACCGTGGGCATATTGGGCCGCGGCGGCGTAGTTTTCGCGCTGGTCGAGGAACGCCCCGGTCTTCTGGCCTTCCAGAGCCTCGAACTTAAACCGGACACCGTTCATGGTAAAGACGGTGGAAGTCTTCTCTCCCTGCCGCAAGCCTGAAGAAAGAAGCGGCAGTTCTTCGAGTTGGCGGACCCGAGGGTCCACGCGCTCCACGATTGAGGCCTGATGCAGCCGTTCCGTCAGTTCTGAGATCAAAGTGGCGCGCACGGTTTCGGCGTCCATTGCCTGGGTGAGAATTTGCAGGGAGAGAATGTCGTTATAGCGATCGACGATCAGGCCGGGCAGGAAATCCGCTTCGCTGAAAATTACGCGGTACGCATCGGTGTCATGGATGATTGCCTGACGGTAGGCGATGGCATCGGCGACGCGCTGGCGCAGGAGCGCCGGGAAGTCCGTAACCGGATCACGAGAGATCAGACGCACGGCGATCTGCGAGGAGCTGGAATACAGCGCCGTGCCGAGAATTTTTCCCCGGTGATCCATTATCTCGACCAGCGCACCCGGCCGGACGCCTTCAGCAGAAACAACATCGGAGCGATAGATCCATACGTGGCCCTCTTTCAGGCGGGATGCGCCTCGCGGAGACACCTTCACCTGAGCAAGCTGGGCGGAAGTTCCGGGCATGCAGCCATCTTAACGGATGTGGCTCTCAGAGCATTAGCTGGCGGCTTGTCCCGTGGGCACTGTGGAGGAGTTGTCGGTCCTTGCTGGAGCGCGGTGGTCCATTTCGTAGCGCGCGGCGTCGAGGTCAGTGTGCAGGGAATCCAGAGCGGTCATGGGCATTTCGGTGCCCCAGGTTTCTATTTCGCTTTCCGACCAGCTTCCGTTCAGGCGGATGGCGCCGGTGATGTCCTCCGGAAACGCGTGCCGGTAGTCGCCTTCGCGAATGAGAATATCGCCAAGGAGGCGGCCGGTGCCCATATCGAAAACCCGCCGGCTGGCTTGACCGCCGGCATTGGCTAAGCACAGGAAAACTTCTCCGGCATCGCCGAACTCGGCGCGATAGTACCAGGCCTGCGGTGCGTCGATCTTGGGATGATGGCGGCGCGAGCGCTTATGTTCGGGCTCGAGCGCCTGCATTTCGTTGGCAGGATTGAAATACAGAATGCGCTGGCAGGAATCGCAGACCACGGTTTGCTGCCCGGTGCGAACGTCGTTGTAGGTTTGCGGACGAAGCATAACCTGGCACGCCATGCATTTGTGATCGCGAACCTCGGAGATGCCGCTGCCGCGAAACTTTGAAACCCGCTCATAATGGCGCAACAGATCTTCATTCACACCCGCACGCATCTGATCGCGTTTCGCTCGCCATTCCGTGAGTTGCTTTTCATCTTCCGCGGTGCGCTGGCGGGCCTGTTCTTTTTCTTTCTCGATCTCGGCGGTTTCTGCTTTCAACTCAGCCTGAGCGGCTTTTACTTCCTTATCGCGAGCGTCCGCATTGACCATCAGCTCGAGAATCTTGTCCTCGTTCTCGGCAATCCCTTTTTCCGCAAACTGGATTTCCTGCAACAACGCTTTGTATTGCTCATTCGTTTTGACGGCAAGCGATTGATCGCGATATTTGGAAATCTTGCCGCGCAGGTCGGTAATCGCGGTTTCGTATTTGCGACGGGAGGCTTCATCCGCTTTCACGGTGGCTTGCGCTTTTTCCAATTGCAGTTTGGTGTCAGCCAGTTTGTGTTCGATGGCCGCGACGCGTTTGGGGAGTTCGGCGATTTCATCCTGCAGGCGGCGAATTGCTTTATCCGCCTCTTGCAGGTGCAGCAGGTTTTCTATTTCTGGGAGCATCCTGAGGGAACTCAGCTTTGATTCTAACACGCGGAATCTCGGGTCTTGAGGGACTATTGCGGCCAAGGCCTAACGAAGTGGCCTGTTCGGGTGTAAACTCTTTCGTTCCGCATTACTTCATTTCTCGCTCCTGGGGTTTCCTAGTGAAAAAGTTTCTCTCTCTCGCTGTCACTGCTGCCGCTCTCACCCTTTTATCCGGCTTGGCGACTGTGCTTCACGCACAGACGTCCTCGCCGGCCAAACCGCTTACCATCGAAGCCATCTTCGCGCCCGGCGGCCTCGGCGGGCGCGGTCCGGAGACTCTGGAGTGGAGTCCCGATGGAACCAAGCTCTCGTTTGTGCAACGGGATGATCAGGGAGAGCATGGCGAACTCTGGTATGTGGACGCGTCTACGGGCGAGAAGAAAGTCCTGGTCAGCGCCGCCAAGCTGGCTTCGCTCGCGCCTGACTATACCAAGGTAAAAGATGAACGGGAAAAAGAGCGGCTCACGCGCTATCACGTCGCAGATTACCTGTGGGCACCGGATTCGAAGCACCTGATGTTCGACTCGCAGGGGCAACTATGGCTGTTTGATTTGAATACCAGCACGGCAGTGCAGTTTACCTCGGCGCCCGATCCCAGCATCGATCCGAAATTTTCCCCCGATGGCAGCCGTGTTTCCTACGTCCGGAAGCACAACCTTTACGTCAGGCCGGTGGGCGGAACAGACGAGAAGCAACTCACCAGAGATACGGCCGATGACCTGTTCAACGGCGATATCGATTGGGTATACGCGGAAGAATTAGCCGTGCGCAGCAATTATTTCTGGTCGCCGAACAGCAAAGATATCGTCTTCCTGCACATGGACGAAACCCGGGTTCCGACTTACCCCATCTCCAACTTGCTCCCGACGCATCCCACGGTCGATAACGAAAAATATCCGGATGTCGGCGATCCGAATCCTGTCGTGAAACTCGGAGTCGCGGAAGCTGACAAGGGTAAGGTCCATTGGATTTCCCTGACTGGCGATGCGGAGTACATCCCCCGCTTCGGCTGGGTGCGCGACGGAATCATTTGGGCGGAGGTTCTGAATCGCAACCAGGACAAAATGGATTTGTACTTTATTGACGCCCGGTCGGGGAAGTCGAATAAGGTGCTCACCGAAACCAGCCCGGATGCATGGATCAACGTGACTGACGATTTCCGGATTTTGAAGTCCGGCGATCATTTTCTATGGTCGAGTTGGCGCGACGGGCACACCCAGTTGTATCTCTACAGCTTCGATAAGCAAAACCCTTTGGCTGGCGGGGCGAAGCTGGAACGGCCACTCACGCAGGGTGACTTCGAAATGCTCGGAGTCGAGGGAATCGATGAAAGCTCGGGAACTGTTTTCTTCTCTTCCAATAAGGACGATCCCCGGCAGCGGCACATTTTTTCCGTCAAGCTGGACGGCACCGGAATGCAACCGCTCACCCACGAAGAAGGGATGTCTTTCGGAAAATTTTCCGAGGATGGCAAACATTATGAACTGAGCTTTTCGGGACCGATGACGTCGACCCACATGTCGTTCTGCACCGTGGGCGGCGCATGTTCGCCCATTTGGGCTGCGCGCGACGATGTTGCGGAGTATAGCTTGCGCGCTCCGAAGTGGCTGGAGTTCAAGGCGGAAGACGGCACAACATTGTATGGCCGTCTATTGCTACCTCCGGATCCGCCGGCCAACGGAAAGATTCCTCTGATCGTGAATATTTACGGTGGTCCAGCGGCTCAGATGGTGCTAAAACAGCCGACCAATCCCTTCGATGAAATCCTCGCCCGCGACGGCTTCGCGATTTTTTCCGTCGACAACCGTGGAACTCCCGGACGCGATCGCAAATTCCAAACCGCGATTCGCCATGAGTTCGGCGCCATCGAGTTGAAGGATCAGCTGACGTCGCTCGATCAGCTCTTCGCGCAATATCCGCAACTGGATCAAGATCGCATGGCGATCTGGGGATGGTCCAACGGCGGCTCCATGACAGTCTACGCGATGACGCACTCGGAGCGCTTTCGTGCCGGAGTTGCGGTTGCGCCTGTGATCAACCAGATTAATTACGATTCGATTTATACGGAACGCTATATGGGTCAGCTCAAGGATGATGCCGAGGGTTATCGCGAATCCGACGTCACCACTGCGGCGGCGAACCTGCACGGCGCGTTGCTCATCGCCCACGGCACCGGCGACGACAACGTACATTTTCAGAACAGCATGCAGATGGTGAATGCCCTGATCAATGTCGGCAAACAATTCCAGCTGATGATCTATCCCAATAAAACCCACAGCATCGCGGGCAGTGAGTCACGTGATCACCTCTTCCACATGATCCAAAATCACTTCGAGAAGCAGTTGAAATAAGGGAAGACTTGAAATAGGGAAGAGCTGAAGCAGGAGAATTTAAAGCAGGAAAACAACAGCGCAACCGGGCAAGAGACCTCGCCGGAGATGGCTATCTCTTTTTATCCGGTTTCCGGGACGAACTTACTCGGTTCAAACTTGTCTTTCTGGAGTCTTCTTTCGCGCCGCTGCTCCGGGACGAACTTTCCTTCGAGGAAGAGTCCTTGCTGGAGCTCTCCTTGGATGGGGCGCCGGAGGATGAGGCACCCGAGGATGGAGAATCCGACTTGGACTTCTCGGACTTTTCTTCTTTCTTCGAATCCGAGTTTCCGCCTTCGGACGCCGGCGCGTGAGATTTATTGGCGTAGTCAGTGACGTACCAGCCGGATCCTTTGAACTGCACGGCGGGTGCGGAAATCATTTGTTCCACCCGCCCCCCGCACTTCGGGCACTTCTTGACCATGGGGTCGGAAAACTTCTGAATTTTTTCGAAGCGATGACCGCACTTTTCGCACTGATATTCGTAAAGAGGCATGGATTCTTAAGATGATCGTGGGGAACGATTCGTTTCAACTTGATTCTAGGGTGCGGGTAGGATTGCGTCAATTCGGGCAACGCCTACTTAGTTACACAATTTCCGGAAATTGTTCTACGACACGCTTGGGAGCAGTGTTACGCCAGGCTGCGCGAATCGCTTTCTCCAATGACCGTTTGCCCGCGGCCTTCAGGCTCACGCTGGTTGCTCCGCGCCGTCCCCAGGCACCCTTCACCGGCACGAAAATATGCGGCTCGGCCTGGGCGTAGTAATGCTGCTGCTCGGGGGTGAGCTTGACCATGCCCCAACCGTCCGCCGGATGGCCGAGCGTGGCAAAGACTTTTCCATGCACGCGAAAATCCGGATGGTCCATGTGTGCGCTTTCTATGGTCTCGGGCAGGGATAACGCGAGGCGACGAAAATCGTTAGCGGTCAAAACAGTTTCTCCTTTAGCCAGTCAGCACATTCACAAGCATAACGCTCTAGGGGCGCGATAAGTTACGGCCTGCGCGGTGTTAGACTTCGGCCATGAAGCGTGCGGGCCGAACACCGGAAGAATCCGAGAGCGCTGAGCTTTCAATTCTTCCGCCAAAGAATGAATTGGCGTTGGCGCCGCGGCCGGCGCTTTATCTGGTCGCCACTCCCATCGGGAATCTGGAAGACATCACGCTGCGCGCCCTGCGCGTGCTGAAGGAAGCCGATGTGATTGCCTGTGAAGACACGCGGCAGACACAGAAACTGCTCAACCACTACGGCATTACCAGTCGCACGGTCAGCTATCACGAACACAATGAGATGACGCGCGCCGCGGAACTGGTGAAAGATTTGCAGGAAGGAACCAGCGTCGCGCTCGTCACCGACGCTGGAATGCCAGGAATTTCCGACCCCGGCTTTCGCTTGATTTCCCTGGCCATTCGACATCACCTGCCGGTCGTGCCGATCCCGGGAGTATCCGCATTCTTGGCGGCGCTGGTGGCCAGCGGGCTACCCACGGATTCCTTCCGCTTCAGCGGATTTCTTCCGTCGAAGCGTGGAGAGAGACGGGCCGCGCTGGAGGCCGTGAAGATCTCGCCCCGCACCCAGGTTTTCTACGAAGCACCCCACCGCATCGTCGAGGCGCTGGCGGATGTAGTTGAGGTCTTGGGAACAAACCGGCATGTTGTGATCGCGCGCGAAGTGACCAAACTGCACGAAGAGTTTTTGCGCGGACGCGCGGGCGAGGTTTTGCAGATTTTAAAATCTCGCGATGGAGTAAAAGGCGAGATCACGCTGCTCATCGGAAAAGCGGAAGAACAAGACGCTCGCGTGGAGACGGGTGCCCGTCCTTCAATTCGTCACAGAGTTGAGCAGATCATGGTCGAAGAGAAGCTCGATGAAAAAGCGGCGCTGAAGAAAGTGGCCAAAGAGCGAGGAGTTTCGAAGAGCGAGGCTTACCGGGAGTTGCAGAGATGCAAGTGACGTCTGTACTCGAGTTGCGCCCGACGGACAGCCAAAGGCGACCACATGAGTCCTGCTATTTCCCCGCCAACTCCCGCTTCACCGTTTCACTCACTACTTTTCCATCCACTCTCATCCCCGCACCTGAGAAGCGAGCCATGGCGCTCTTCATCACCGCTCCCATATCTTTCATGCTCGGAGAGCCCATCTCGGCGATTACAGCTTTCACGCCGGCAACAATTTCATCTTCGCCAGCGGCCTTGGGCAGATAGCTTTCGATCAGGATAATCTCAGCGGCCTCTTTG
>DASRWO010000056.1:0-14668 GCA_035654555.1 Candidatus Deferrimicrobiaceae bacterium
AGGACCAGCGCGCCTTGCTGATAATTTAAATTGATGCCACCGGCCGCGTTGGTGAGGATGACGGAGCGGATGCCCATGCGTCCGAAGACACGCATGGGGAAGGCGACTTGCTGCGGCGAGTATCCTTCGTAGAGATGGACGCGGCCTTGCATGACGGCGACAGGAGTTTCGCCGGCACTGCCAATCACCATTTGTCCGGCGTGGCCGATCGCGGTCGATGGGGGGAAGGCGGGGATTTCATGAAACGGGATACGCGCGGCGTTAGCTAAGGAGTCGGCGAACCCGCCCAGGCCTGATCCGAGCACAAGGCCAATGCGGGGGCGTAGCGAGGTGCGTTGCAGAACGGATTTCGCGGCGGCTTCTGCCAGGGCGAATTGATCTTCCATAGTAGGGAGTATCTTTGACCCCTGCGATGATAATGGCAATCACGTAATAGCAACGAGCAGAAGTTGGAGGCGGGAGTTGACTTGCCAGAAAAACTAGATCCTAACTGAAGAAATTGGCGGCAGAATCCTTTAAAACATAAAAATGGGCGGTCGTGAAGGTCGGAATGTCAACGCTGACACTAACCTATGACCACCCTTTGAGGGCTCTATCACCCTCACGATCTCTGACAACCATGCTAGCCGACGTGGAGGTCGGCAACAATACAGCGAAGGCCGTAGTCTTCTCGCCGAGCTCAACGCGCATCTTTGTTTTCTCTCTTTTTCTTTTTCTTTGCGGTTCTTCTAACTCGCGGTGTTTCGTAATAAGAATCTTAAGTAACATCGACCCGACTCCGCTTCTATCCGCGTCTGCCGATAGAGGTTTAAGCTAGCGATGCTTCGGCTTCGAAGCTTCGCAGATGAGCTTATGTCCGAGATTGCAAACGCCGACGGCAAGATGATCCGTATTCTGCTGGTCGAGGACAGCAAATTCCTCAGGCTCGCCACGGAGCGCGCCCTGACCCGGGCTGGCTATGAAATGAGCAGCGCAGTGGATGGCGACGAAGCCTTGCGTCTGGCACATACGAGCCTGCCTGACTTGATCCTGCTCGACATGCTATTGCCCAAGATGAGCGGGCCTGACGTGCTGAAGGCGTTGAAGCTGGATCCGGCGACAAAGTCGATTCCTGTCGTCGTCATGACCGGTATGTCGGAAAAGAATGCCGCGCGGCTGCGGGAAGATGGAGCTATTGCTTTCCTGGAAAAGTCCGCCCTCGAACTCGACAAAGGATCGGCAAAACTGCTGACTGCACTGGAGGAGATCCTCGAGAAAGTTCCGTTGCCACAAGCCCGAAGAACTACCGCTTAAGTATCCCCTGGTCGCTCTCACCGCATCCCCGGAATTGCGCGTTCGATAAAGCACGAAACGACATTATTATGTACGGTACCGCACATTATGAGCAGTATTGAACAGTCCCGTTTTGGGCTTGGGAGTTAGGATCGAGTTCGGGTGAGAACATGGATCCAAAACGCTATGGCGCCGTCGAAAACCTTTTCGACTCGTTGGCGGCACAGCCCTCCTCCAAGCAGTGCTCTAAATGCGGGCCTGAATTAATGCACCTGGAGATGACCTTCTTGTCGCTGGGTGGGAGGATATGGACCCTCCCTTTGCCCGTTTGCCCAAGGTGTGACCTGAAGGAAGACGCCGCGGAGTTCGTTCCTCCGGTCGCCTCCTAGAGTTGGCGGCTTAAGAAACAGGTAAGGATGCCAACGTTGCTGTGCGTCCAAGCGAAAGCGACTTTCCGCCCTTTGGTCACCCTTCCGGTTACTAATGTTGATAAGTCCCGGGAACTAAGCGCCCGGAGCTGGAGTCTATGGTTATTGAACATGCGAAGTTGAGCTTACGAGAAGCTTACCGATCGGCGGGGAGATAATTTTTCGGTTCAGGATGGGGTGGAAAATCCTATAATCAAAAGGACGCCTGCATTATGGCGGGAGCAACCATCTTGGGAGATTTGGCAAGCGCGATCGGAGCACGGGCGGAAGAAGCCGCGATTGTAGCGGATCTGAAGGCTGGCTCGGAAGTGGCCTACGCGTGGCTGGTAGGCGAGTTTCAGCGGCCGGTTTACGGGCTCGTGTACCGCATGGTCAGCGATCCCGCGGACGCCGCCGATACCACGCAGGAAGTTTTCCTGAAGGTGTTTCGCGGCATGAAACACTTTCACGGCGAATCCAGCCTGAAGACCTGGATTTACCGCATCGCGCTGCATGAAGCGGCGAATCGCAAACGATGGTGGTTCCGGCACAAGGCGCAGGAGACTTCGATTGAACCGGCGGAATCGGAAGGAATGTCCAACGGTGACGAAGCGATGCAGAGCGCGCTCACCGATCGGCACGACTCGCCCTTCGACAACGTGGCGCAGCGTGAGTTGCAACAGCGGGTGGATGCGGAATTGCGCCGGGTTGCGGAGCCTTACCGCACCTCGCTGATTCTGCGCGACTTGGAAGAAATGTCTTACGAAGAGATTGCGGAAATTTTGCAGATCTCGCTGGGAACGGTGAAGTCCAGAATCACGCGCGGGCGGCAGATGCTAAAAAAGCGTCTGGCGCCATACGTGCGCGAGGTGGGTGAAGAAATGGGGCTCACCGTGCCACAAGAACAAGATGCCGGCGATGGACGGCGTCAGGTTGCTGGAGGGGGTAGAAGGGTTGAGGTGACGCCATGAAAGATATGGCCACGAAATCCGGACTGCTGGGCTGGAAGACGGCGAACTCGAAGATGAATTGCCAAATTGTCCAGGCACTGCTATCGCCTTATCTGGATGGCGCTGTCACCGGCACGGAGATGCAAGCGGTGCGCCAGCATCTCGACACCTGCTCTGCGTGCTCGCGGGAGTTTTCGTTATTGCGGCAGACCCAGCAATTAGTCGCGAACGCAGGGCGTCCGCGTGTGCCCGCCGATCTGGGACTTAAGCTTCGCCTGGCGATCTCTCGCGAGGCGGCGCAAAGCCGGCGTCCGCGCTATGAAGGCTTGCGCGTCCGGCTGGAAAACAGCGTGAACGCCTTCATGGTGCCAGCTACAGTGGGATTGGTGTGCGCGGTATTGATTTTCGGGGTGGTGGCGGCGATTCTCGCCATTCCTCCGCAGTTACAGGCGAACAATGAAGACGTGCCGTTGGTATTGAATACTGGACCAGAGTTGCAGCAAAGCGCGTTCGGCACCATGAGTTCGATCAACGCCGAGTCGCTGGTGATTGAAGCTTACGTCGATTCGCAGGGTCGAGTGGAAGATTACAAAATTCTCTCCGACCCGGGCGCCTCGCAGGAACTTTTGCCCCAAGTGAAGAGAATGCTCATCTTCACCACGTTTCGACCGGCGATGTCGATGGGACATCCCATCTCTTCCCGCGCAGTGCTTTCGTTTTCTAAAATCAGTGTCCGCGGTTGAGCCGTACGGCCTGGATAGAATTCAGTTTTTTCACCCCCTCCGCAATGGAAATCTTTTGCCATCATCGGGTTCCCGCTGTATAGCCTTTAATCCCCGAGCACGGTAGTGTTGCGATATCGGGGAGCTGACGGGTTTGAGGCCCAGGTGTCTCACCTCAAAAAAGGAGTGGAGTGGTCCGAATTTTCCTGGTCGACGATAATGCGATGATCCGCTCCCAACTTAGGGCTGCGTTGGAGAAGCAACACGATTGGATAGTGGTAGGCGAGGCCGAGGACGGCCGCCACGCTTTAGAGCATTGGGGCGAACATAGTCCCAGCTTGACGCTAATGGATTTTGTGATGCCTGAAATGGATGGTCTGGAGGCCGGGCGGCGACTGACGGAACAGCATCCTGAAGCCCCTGTGCTTATGGTTACGATCGACCCATCGCGTCAACTTGAGCAAGAGGCTAAGAGAGCTGGCATCAAGGGACTCTGCAAGAAATCCGACTTGGGCTCCGTGATCGCGGCGATCGATGCAGTTCTGCAGGGCAACACGTATTTCACCCAGTCTCCCGCTGCGGCTTAAACTTTTCTCACGAGTTTGTAGAGTCTGCTCCGCTCACGGGTAGCACGGCGCTCACCAGAGTTCCCCGCTCCCCGGATTGAATTTCGAGCGAACCTCCCAACTGCCTTAACCGTTCCCGCATGCCGCCGAAGCCCACCCCGATGCGCCCAGTCCGGGTAAATTTTTCCAGCTTTTCTTTAGAGATGCCTTTTCCATGATCCTGCACTTCGAGGAGCACGCGGTTCGCCTGGCGCTGAATCCGTATCGTCGCCGTGGAGCTTTCTGAATGACGATGAATGTTCGTGAGACATTCCTGCACGACGCGAAACATGGCAATTTCAGCGTCGTTCGGCATCCGTCCCATATCGGACGGTATTTCAAGATTCACTTCGATCCGGCTGCGCTTGGCAAATCCTTCCGCGTACCAGCGCAATGCAGAAGCCAGTCCCGCCTCATCCAGCAGCGGGGGATGCAGCAAATGCGAAATCGTGCGAATCTCCCGGCTGACCTCGTCCACCAAGCTAGAATTCTCGGCAACGCACTTCGCTGTTGCCGGAGTCAGCCGGGCCGCCTCCGCCGACACCACTGCATTATTCATGCTGATTGCCGTCAGCAACTGGCCGACGCTGTCATGCAGTTCGCGGGCCAGACGTCTCTGCTCCTCATCGCGCATGCGCAACAGACGCGCCGACAAATCGCGCAAACTTTCAGTTGCGATGTGCAACTCCGCAGTCCGTACCTGTACGCGCCTTTCCAGATCGTCGCGCGCCTCACTCAACGACTCCAGCAATTGCCGCTGCTCGTCGATATTCGTCGCCGTGCCGTACCAGCGCGTGATATTTCCTGCCTGGTCTCGAACCGGTCTGATCCGAGTTAGAAACCATCGGAATATGCCGTCCGCGCCACGCAGCGGAAACTCCATCTCAAAAGTATCGCCGGTCTCGATCGACGCTCTCCAGCGCTCCAGAATCGATGGCAAAATCTTTGGATCGTGGACGGACTGCCCGCCCAGTCCTTCAATTTCGTCCGGAGTCGATCCGGTGTATTCATACCATCTTTCGTTGCGCCAGAAAACGTTGCCGTCGCTATGCGCCATCCAGCACAACTCCGGCACCGAATTGGCGAACGCCTGAAATTGCTCTTCACTGCGCCGCAGCGCTCCTTCGATCTCTCTGAGCCCTTTCACATCCTGGCTCACGCCGACTACAGCCACGGACTGGCCAGCGTCGTCCCGTACCAGGGACAGCGTTACCAACGCGCTCACAAAACTTCCATTCTTGGAGCGGACCTGAAACTCTCCTGCCCAACTGTCCCCGGCCAGCACTGCCGCCATTTTCTGGCGTGCATCTTCTTCTGTTTCTGAGCTGACGGTAATATCCATGATGTTGCGACCCTTTACTTCTTCCGACGACCATCCGTACAATTTTTCCGCAAATGGATTCCAATAGATCACGATTCCGGACAAGTCAGTCGCGATGATCGCCGCTTTAATAGCGTTGAGAAACAAACTTGGGAGGCGCATCTGCGCCTTCGATGGGTAGGGTTTGAATGAATCTGCCGTTGATCTCGCCATTATTGATCTTGCCATAACCATCGAATGGAGATTGATACCGAAGCTGCGCAGATAATGTTTATGATTGATTAAGGCACACTGAGGATTCATCCAAAAGCGCCATGCCGGGTAAGCCAACTTTCGCTCGCTCGTACAACCTTTCGTCAAGGATTCGAATCGTCCCAGTCGCCTGCTTCATTTGTCAGCGTCCATCGCTTTGCGAAGCATGATCAATAATCCGTACCCAACCACAAAATCGATTCACACAACAAAAAACCATGCGAACTATTGCCATCGAAGAACACTTTGTCACCGAATCTTTTCTCCGAGCCACCGGAGGTCGCGGTGGGCATGTTCCTCCGCCGATTGCTCAGCTTCGGCCGAAACTTCTTGACCTCGGCTCCGGCCGCATCGCGGCGATGGACGAAGCTGCCATCGATCTTCAGGTTCTCTCGCTTGCCGCAATGGGTTTCGACGTACTCGACGCCGCCGTCGCCACATCCCTGGCGCGCGACGTGAATGATGAACTCTCCGCCGCCATAAAAGCGCATCCCACGCGCCTCGGTGGTTTCGCTACTCTTGCCCTTCAGGATCCTCGAACGGCAGTGCGAGAGCTAGACCGCTGCATCACGCAACTCGGTTTCTATGGAGTCCTTCTCAACGGCACGACCGGCGGACTTTTTCTCGACGATGCTCGCTTCTTTCCTGTTCTCGAAGCCGCAGCGGAGCTTCGTATTCCAATTTATTTGCATCCGTCTCCTCCGCCAGATGCGGTTCGCCAGGCCTATTTCTCGGGACTTCCCGGTGATCTTGGCCTGCTCCTCTCCATCGCCGGCTGGGGTTGGCATGCGGAAACCGGACTGCATACTCTTCGCTTAATTGCTTCTGGAATCTTTGACCGTCTGCCCGATCTGCAACTCATCATCGGCCACATGGGTGAAGGTCTGCCCTATGCGCTGGCGCGTTCCAGCGGCATTCTCTCGCAGGCTTCACCGCATCTGCGGCAGCCTGTATCGGCGTACTTCCAGTCGAATATTCACATCACCACCAGCGGATATTTCACGCAGCCGCCATTCCGCTGCGCGCTGGAGGTTCTGGGGATCGATCGCCTTTCGTTTTCGGTGGACTATCCGTTCAGTTCGAACACTACCGGCCGCGCTTTTCTGGATAGCCTGGGAAGGGTCCTCGATGCGGGAGATCTCGAGAAATTGGCGCATCTGAACATTGAGAAATTATTGAAGATTAAGAGCAAGCCTCAAAGCTGAGAGCCGAGTCTTCGACCGCCGTGCTGGAATTTTGTCCTTGGGGAGCGAGGCACGGATAAGCGCGAATGGAATCGAGAAAAGAATCGAGTCTGAAAATATGATGCCGACAGTAAAAGGGTCCCGAATCTCTCTCCCCCATTTGAGACCAATCGGGACCCAAGTCTAGCTTGCGTCGAAAACTATACCCTTGCACCGGCAGGTGTGCAACAGGGATTTGCGAGGACCTAGGCGGGACGGGCGTTTTCACGGAATCAGAGCAGTCGCAAATGTCCCAAAGACGACCCATCGGCTCAGCTACCCGCGCCGGCCCTCAGCCGCCAAGAATGCTAAAATTGCCAGTTCGCCATTCCTCCGCCTGAAGGTATTCATATGCCCGAGACGCTGCAGTCAACCGTTCCCGCGCCACTGAGCACGCTTAGCGAAGAGGAAGTTCTTTTTCGTGACAACATCCGCCAGTTTGCCGACGACAAGATTCGTCCGCTGGTCAAAGAGATGGATGAAAAAGGCGTCTTCGAAAAAAGTCTTATCCATGAATTCTTCCAACTGGGGTTGATGGGAATCGAGATCCCGGAGCAATACGGCGGCGGCGCAGCCAAATTTTTCGAGGCTATTCTGGCGGTCGAGGAACTCTCGCGCGTGGATGCCTCGGCGGGGGTTGTAGTGGACGTGCAAAACACGCTGGTTAATAACGCGCTGTTGCGCTGGGGCAGCGCGGAACAGAAGAAGCGTTACTTGCCGAAGATGGCCGCCGACACGGTCGGCGCCTACGCGCTGAGCGAAGCCGGATCGGGCTCCGATGCCTTCGCCCTGCAGACCCGCGCCGAACTCAAAGGCAGCGACTACGTCATCAACGGGCGCAAGCTCTGGATCACAAACGCGAAAGAATCCGGACTGTTTGTTCTCTTCGCCACCATCGATCCATCGGCGGGATACAAAGGCATCACCGCATTCTTAATCGAAAAAGGTTTCCCGGGATTCACCGTCGGGAAGAAGGAGGACAAGCTCGGCATTCGCGCTTCCTCCACTTGCGAACTGATTCTGGAAGATTGCCGTGTGCCCAAAGAAAATGTTCTTGGCGAACCTGGCAAAGGCTACAAGATCGCGATCGAAACGCTGAATGAAGGCCGCATCGGGATTGGTGCGCAGATGATCGGCGTGGCTCGCGGCGCGTGGGAGTTCGCGGCGAAATACTCGCAGGAGCGTAAACAATTCGGCAAGGCGCTGGCCGATTTCCAGGGCATCCAGTTTCAGATTGCGCAGATGGCGACCGAGATCGAAGCCGCGCGGCTGATGGTATACAACGCCGCCCGGATGAAGGACGCAGGAGTGAATTTCGTGAAAGAGGCCGCCATGACCAAGCTTTTCGCGTCGCAGGTGGCCGAGCGCGTTACTTCGCTGGCTATCGAAATTTACGGCGGCTACGGCTTCACCAAGGATTATCCCGTGGAGAAATATTGGCGCGACGCCAAGATCGGCAAGATCTACGAAGGCACGTCGAACATGCAGCTTGCCACCATCGCCAAGCTTCTGCTGGGCGGAAAATAATCTGTTAAGGATTCGTATCGGGCCTCGCGTCAACGATGCCCTAAGCCATGCGGCCCAGGGCAAACGGTGCATCTCCTGCCAGTTCAGGAAGGTAAGCGAATCGCATTCACGTCTGTATGACAATCCCCCTTGCTCATAATATGCACTGAATTGCACTTGGGGCTTTTCGGAGCTACCCCGATAATCTCGTTAACCCGAATCATTTCAATGCGTTCCACGAGCTTCGATTATTGGCTCACAAGCTGCATTCTGCGTTATGCCTGCTATAGCGGGGCAAAGCCTGGGGTGGCGCTTGACTAATTTGTGCGGTAACACAGCGGTGAGGCTGGTGGTGGCTCCAAAGCTGGTTGTGGCTCCGAAGAAGAAACGAACTCTACTGCCGCTGCTTACGGTGGTGTTCATGGCTTCATACGGTTTGATGACCCTGCTCATCGTGGAGCAGGGCTCGACCATTCAATCGCAGCGAAATCTGATTCAGGTGTTGCTTGGTGACAGCCGGCAACTTTGGGCCATGAAAGGCCGAGCATTATCTGACAAACTGGTTGCGGACGAGCTGGCCCAAGTCCAAAGCCAGGCGAAGAAATCTTCTACCCAGACCCCGTTGAGCCACGCGCAAACTCCGTCGACCCAAACTTCGTCAACCCAAACTCAATCAAGCCAGACTCAGTCAACCAAAAATCCATCAACCAAAACTCCGTCAACCCAGGTACTACGGCACCATTCTCCAGGCCGGGCAGGCAAGGGTGCAAAACCCGAGACCCAGGTTCCACCCATGCCCGCTTCGGATTTAGGAGATCAGCGCCGGGAATTGATTACGCTTTAGCCCAGGTTTTAAGGATTGTTTGCAACGCGCGAGTTTCAGACGGCAACGAAACTCGCGGACGTAAGCAGGAGATTCAACATGAAGGCCCTGACCCTAGCCTTGTTGTTCCTTACGGCGTTTTGTCTGACGCCGTGCACCGCGTTCAGCATGACGGTGGCAAACCCTACGCCACCGCCACGCCGTCCCATCGGCCACATGGAGCAACACTCCAAAGGCGGACGCTGGTATTTTGCCGCCAGCGGCCACGCCGTTTACTGCTACGGACCCGTCATGACCCTCCCGCTGGCCAACGGCGACCTGCAAAAAGTCGCCACCTTCTGCCGCGATGGCCAGGCCGTGGTGCCGTTGAAAGAGTAGGAAACTCCAAGTGTTGGGGTGCCCCATTTCTCGCGTCCTTTGTGAGAAGTGGGAGCCACAAAAGCCAGCGCAACCCGTGGACGAGCAACGATCCTTGTAAACTAGCGAGGCATGCCCGAACTCCCCGAAGTTGAAACCATCGCCCGCGGTCTCAACCAGCGCGTTTCCGGCGATGTGATCGATTCCATCTGGCTGGGCGAAAAAACTGAACCCCTCAAATCTCCCGCGCAAGAAATTGCGGCCACGCTCGAGAACACACGCATCCTCGGCGTTCGCCGCGTCGGGAAACACATCGTCTTTGACCTGGCTCGAAACCATGTAGAGCGCGCGTCCTCATCCGCGAAAGGCCGTAAGCTTAAACCGACGTCGAAAGTAGCCAGACCCGAAGCGACAGCCCAATTCATCGTCCATCTCGGAATGAGCGGACGTCTGCAGGTCTGCGATCCGCAAGCGGAAATTGTGAAACACACGCATGCCGTTCTGAAGCTTGCCTCGGGCCGCGAGCTTCGCTTTGTCGATCCTCGACGCTTCGGGCGGTTGAGCGTCGTCGCCTCCGGAGATTTTGAAGCTGCGGGCATCGAGCCGCTGGAAGCCGATCTGGAACGCTTCATCGCCTTGTTCCGCGGCCGCAAGACTCCCATCAAAAGTGCTTTACTCAATCAGAAACTTCTGCGTGGCGTGGGGAATATTTACGCCGATGAATCTTTGTTCCGCGCCGGAATTCGTCCGCGCCGGCGCGCCTCGACGCTGACGCGCGATCAACTCGCCAAGCTCTTCAAAGCGGTGCAGGAGGTTTTGCGAGAGGCGATCGCGCTTGGGGGCTCTTCAATTTCAGATTATGTTGATTCCGATGGCGAAGAAGGATTTTTCCAACTGAAGCACCGCGTCTACGGCCGCGAAGGCAAGCCTTGCCTGGTTTGCAAAACTCCGATCAAACGAATCGTCATCGGCGGCCGCAGCAGCCACTATTGCCCGAAATGCCAGAAGTGAAAAGCAATTACTGATGCTTGATCGCAGATGGTTGATTCCCGCCGCTTCCCGGCAAATCTGCTAATCTTTCTCAGCCATGCCCGATTTTTCTATCGGAGTCGATCTCGGCGGCACCAACTTGCGCATCGCAGCCGTCAGTACTGACGGCAAGCTCTTGGAAAAAGTCACGCTCGGGACAAAGACCGCCCTCGGGCCCAACCACGTCATCACAGAAATGTGCGACGCGATCCGGCAGCTCTGCGGAAAATATCAGCAGGAAGGAAAATTTCTCGGCGCCGGCGTCGGCATCCCAGGCGTCGTCGACTTGCATACCGGAATGCTGCGCAAATCCGCCAACCTTGCCGGCTTTGAAGAATATCCCGTGCGCGCCGAAATCGAGCGCCGGCTCGGCACCCGCGTTGTGCTGGAAAACGATGCCAACGTGGCTGCGCTTGGCGAGCAGTGGCTGGGCGCAGCGCGCGGCGTGCCGAACATGGCCGTGGTCACGCTGGGCACGGGAATCGGCGGCGGTATCGTGCTCGGCGGAAAAATCTGGCATGGCATGAACGGCATGGCCGGCGAGTATGGCCACGTCACACTCGAACCGGAGGGCGTTCCCTGCCCCTGCGGCAACCGCGGGTGCGCGGAGCGTTATGCCTCCGCCAGCGCCCTCCTGCGCATGGCGAAAGAAGCGATCGCCGCGGGCCAGGCGCCAGCGCTGGCCAAGGCCGCGTCGTCGGATCCTGAGTTCGGGGCGCAGTCGATCTACAACCTCGCGATGGGCGGCGACGAACCCGCTCGCCGCATCTTCCGCACCTTCGGACGCTACCTTGGCATCATGCTCGCCGGCATCGTCAACGTTTTGAATCTCGACATGTACGTCCTCGGGGGCGGCGTTGTCAGTGCCTGGGACGCCTACGCGGCTACTATGTTCGACGAACTGCGCACCAGATCTTTGGTCTACGCTTCCACCGCTCCGGACGATCCTGTGACGAACCAGCCTCTGACGAACCAGCCTCCGACGAACAGTCCTCTGACAAACGAGCGCGCGAAAGAAGCCGGCAACTCTCTCCAACAAGAATCCAACGCCCTCCGAAAAACCATCATCACCCGCGCTCAGCTCGGAAGCGACGCCGGCCTTTACGGCGCCGCCCGAGTCGCTTGTTTGCTTGGCTAGATGGTTATGTCTTTCGAACTTAAAAAAAATCTCCCTGCATGACCATTCGCCCGCTCTTTCGTCTAAAGGTGCGAAAGTCTTTGCCTAGAGGAGATTGAACATGCCCAGATCGAACATGCACAGAATGTTTCCCGCGTTTCTGTTTCTATTGGCGGCCTTGAGCGCTCGACCCGCCTCAGCATCGGCCGACAATTCGAATGCAGCCGCGGCCGACCAGACCGCTCCCAGTTACGACATGAAAGGCCAGTCCTTGCTTGACCTGGCGGGCATGCAGAAGAAATTTGTGGAACTGGCAAACGCCATTCCTGCCGACAAGCTAACCTGGCGTCCTTCGGCCGACTCGCGTTCCTTCGCCGAGGTTTTTCTGCACGTCGCGGGCGAGCGCTACGGAATCCTTGCCCTCATGGGAGCTGCAGCCCCCGCCGGAGTCGACAGAAAGACTCTTGAAAAATCGACCACCGATCGGGTTGCGATCGTGGCCGAGTTAAACAAATCGTGGGAGTTCACCCGCCAGACCATCAACGGCATGAGCAATGCCGATTTCGCAAAATTGTTGCCCAAGCTGGGTCCGCAGGCAAACGCCGGAGACGTAGTGTACATACTTGTCGCCGATGCACACGAACACCTCGGCCAGGCGGTCGCCTACGCGCGTGAAAACGGCGTCGTGCCACCCTGGACTGCCGCGGCAAAAAAGCAAGCCGCAGAGAAAAAGGCGGAGCAGAAGTAGGTTGCTTCGGCCACGATGAGGTTGGATTGGGTGCCCCATGTCTCGCCTCTTTTGCGGGACATGGGAGTTTCCCCAACCCCTTGAAACCAGCCCACGTGAAAACTAAGGGCGCCCAAGGCCGCCTTACTCCCGAATTCCGTGACTCGCTCCCACGGACGCTACTTCTCCTTCACTTGACTCCAGTTCGAGCTCCAACAACAAGCCCTGAAATTCAGCCATGGTTTCGGCAAAAGCATGCCTTCGCACAAATTCCCTGGCTTCGGTTTCAGTCGACCAAGGAAAGAACCTGCGGTACAAATCCGTCTTCTGAGAATCCGCCGCCCTTCCCAGGAACAGCCTGTAATCGATGCGCCCTGGCCTCAACAGCGCCGGGTCGAGCGCATCGATATGGTTGGAGGTCATCACATACAGGACATTTTCCGGAGCGTACAAGCCGTCGAGCACATTGAGCAAGCCCGACAGGGTTACTCCAAACTGTCCGGATTGGTCCTCCTTTCCATTGCGCCCCACAGCGGCGCTCTTTCGCAGATCCCGCTCATCAGATCCGCGATTACTGGTCTTCATGCAATCAATGTCCTCAAACAGAATCACGGAATTGTGCGGCACATCGTTGATCGCACTCTTCAGCGTTCGGTCGTTGAGTTCACCCAGGTTGAGGGCGTAGATCGACATGCCAAACTTAGCCGCCATACCCGATACCAGAGAAGTCTTACCGGTCCCCGGAGGTCCATGCAACAGATAGCCGCGATGGTACGGCACTCCGAGGTGACGGTAGCGCTCCCACGACGTACGGAATTTTTGAACGTCTGCAATTAGGTGTTCCTTTTCGCCAGGGCTCAAAATTACCGAATCCAACCATCGCGGAATGTAGGACTGCACATTTGTCCATCCATCCTCATAAACGTAAAGGTACGATGCGGTGCTGACCTTCCGTCGGTGGCAGGCGACAACGTCATCCACGAACCGCTTTATGAATGCCTGCTGCCTTCCAACCGTTCGAAAAGTGAGCGATTCCAGACGTCGCGACGTCCATCCCTTGGTCTCCTCACTTCGAGAGAACCATACCCAAAACGGACGTCCCGCATACCAGAACCAATGTCGTCCCGGCGCGGGAATAAGCGCCGTCTTTTGCCCGCGCAGAGTGGTGTCGAGATCGACGCGGCGAACCCGCCGCAAGAACTCCTGCTCCAAAAACCACTCCTTAATCCAGGCAAACGCAGTTTCCTCATCATTCACAGTGATCGTCATCGTGGTCTGCTCAACCAGCCGGAACCAGAGTTTCAAGGGCAACTCGCGCAGGAAAACGCCGACCGCGCCGATAATCATCAGCAACAATCCGCCGGAAGCGAACTGATTTTGGCCGCCCAGCAGGCTCTTTAAAATTTTGAACAACATGGCAGTCATTTTCTAACCGGCTCAAAGCCGGAGGTTTGCGCTTCAAGATTTATCCCGGTCACACAGAGACGCGACTTCGGCCCTATGCGAACAGAGCATGGTCTGTCAGTGCCCAGGAAATGGATTGGCCTTGCGGGAAGAACGTCGGAGGGTCAGCTAAAGCGACCGAAACGACGCCCCGAGACAATGTGACCACATCGGTCCACATTGCCCGCTTAGCGATTTGTAGTTGTAGTACGCCAAAATCGGACGTCCTTTCGTAAGAAGATGTTTGAGAATGCCACGACTTCGAAAATCGCGCAAGAAAAAAGTTCAGACGGCAAAAAAAGGGGGCGGCTTACGCCGCCCCGCTTCAAGTCAACAGCAACGGACAAGAGTGTCCGTTCTACACGTGCTACGTTCCCTCGCTCCACCCCGCCAGATATTCTTCCTGCTCCGGCGTGAGCCGGTCGATCTTGATTCCCATCGATTCCAGCTTTAGCTTGGCTACGCGCTTGTCGAGTTCGTCGGGAACTTTATAAACTCGCTTCTCCAGCGTCTTGAAATTCTTCACCATGTATTCGACCGAGAGCGCCTGGTCGGCAAAACTCATATCCATCACCGACGCGGGATGCCCCTCCGCCGCTGCCAGATTAATCAGCCGGCCTTCGCCCAGCAGATTGATCTTGCGCCCGTCTTTCAGGGAATACTCGTCCACGAAAGTGCGCGTGGTGCGCTTCGACGATGACATTTTTTCCAGCGCCGGAATGTCGATCTCCACATTGAAGTGGCCGGAGTTGGAAATGATCGCGCCATCTTTCATCAGGTCGAAATGATCTTTTGTCAGCACGCTCTTGTTTCCCGTGACCGTGCAGAAAACGTCGCCGATTTTGGCCGCTTCGGTCATCGACATCACGCGGAAGCCATCCATCACCGCTTCCAGCGCCTTTGTCGGATCCACT
>DASRWO010000057.1:0-6570 GCA_035654555.1 Candidatus Deferrimicrobiaceae bacterium
TGCGGCTGGCGGCGCTTGACCTCGTGTCCGATGGCCTGCATCAGATGCGTCTTGCCCATGCCGACGCCGCCATAGAGAAAGAGCGGGTTGTAGGCCTTGGAGGGACGCTCGGCAACGGCTTGGCACGCGGCATGCGCGAACTGATTGCCGGAGCCGATTACAAACGCGTCAAACGTGTAGCGCGGATTTAATTGCGCGGCGCCATCCCAATCGAAGCGAGCCTGCGCCGGAGCCGAAGCCACCGCGGGCGCGGAGAGCCCGCCGTTATGGCGGATGGTGGTCGCAGAGGGATCGTCTTCCGGGGTGACAAACTTGACGTCGTTGAAATCGAGTCCTAGATTGTCGATGGCTTCCTGAATAAGATCGGCGTATTTATCGCCGGCGTGGCGGAACTCCACGGTGGGCACGCGGACGAACAAAATTCCGCCGCTGGAGTGGCTGTAGCGCGTGGGCTTGAGCCACGTGTCATAAGAGTGCCGGTTGATCTTTTTTTCCAGCGCGTCGAGAATGCGCATCCACGGATTGGGGGAAAGTGTTGTGCTTGTAACTGACATAATTATGAAATACCCGCCGCGGCGTCCCGGCGGCTGGCTGAGGGCGCCTTGTTAAAAAATGCCGTTTACCGAATTGCTGATGGACACCTTAGTGTACTGCGGAATGCGCCTCTTGTACCTTAGCGCGATTGTCATGGTGAATGAGATTTTTTTAAACCCGAACAGTGCCGCATAGTAGCACGAAAATTTTTTCGTCGCACAAAAATCTGAACGCAAATTTTGGATGCACGCTCATTCAGGACGCGAAGGGGCGCGGCTGTCAAGTGTCTAAGATGTAACTGCAACGAGGGCGGTGCAAAGGGGTCGAACGAGTTTCCAGGCTTCCGCCGCTGGCAACAGAAATCCGCGCGACGGATCGTGCTTAAATCTTTTTCGAAATTTTCGCTACGCTGAAATCGGTTTGCCATCCGCAAAATTCGCGTCCGTTGGTATGCCTGACCTTTGCCCTTACGGCACCTGCTCATTTATACTCATCGTTTGCCTCAACACTGTCGACGGAACCAGGAGTAGCGATCTTTTCATGCCCAAGCGTACATTCCAACCTAACCGGCGCAAGCGAAGCAAGAAGCATGGTTTTCGCACGCGCATGAAGACCCAGGGCGGCAAAAAGGTGATATCCCGCCGCCGCGCCAAGGGACGGAAGCGGGTGTCAGTAAAGCCCGGATTCCGCGAGTAGCTTTTTTCGTGCCGCTTACTTTAATAGTTGAGAGACCTGGCCTCTTATTGCAGCCTGAGGAGACGGCGACGGATGCCGCGCTGGTAACTCGGCTCGCTTCCAGAATGCCACCAAAGAAGGCAGCACGATTTCCGCGCGCGGCGCGGCTTTTGCGCCACGCGGATTTCGAGCGCGTATACAAACAAGGGCGACGGCATTTTTCCGCGTCGATGACGGTGTTTTATTGGTCGCGTCCTGACGCCAACGTGGATGAGGTGGCGGGAAAAATGCCGGCGAGGTCGCCGGCGTTACTTGGGCTGCGTGTGGGGTTTACGGTGGGGCGCGCGTTGGGCGGTGCCGTGCAGCGCAACCGCATGAAGCGACGCTTGCGAGAAGCTGTTCGCATGTCACTTCCGGCGTCAGCGATTGCGGCGGACGTGGTAATCAATCCCAAGAAGTCATTGTTGACTGCAGACTTCGGTGACGTGCTGAACGAAGTGAAGCGGGCATTCGACGTGATTGAACAGAAATTGGCAGGGAAGGCAGGAACGCGGCCGGGAGCGGCGCCACGCGAGAACTGATGGATTGCCTCAAAATCGTCACGCTGCAATTGTTGCGGGCTTATAAGTGGGCCGTCTCGCCCATGTTTCCGCCGGCTTGCCGTTACGTGCCGAGCTGCTCCGAATATGCCATGGAAGCGGTGGAGCGCTACGGCGCGCTGCGGGGTGGATGGATGGCTTTATGCCGCGTACTGCGCTGTCATCCTTTTGCCCGAGCCGGTTATGACCCTGTGTCGCGCGGAAAGAGCGCAGAGCCTTTATCGCAATGTGGCCGGTGCGCACCAAGAGTTTGAACGGTAGATAAAATTTGGCCGACTTTAAAAATCCTCAACAAGAGCCCGGCGCGGAGAAGCGGCTTCTTCTTGTCTTTCTTCTGACGTTCGTCGTTCTCATTGTTTTCCAGCCACTGCTGAAGAAATATTTGCCGCAGGCACCGGCCACGCCGCAGAAACAATCTGCTCCGGAGCCAACTCAAGCCGTGGCAGCACCTGCCGCCACGCCTTCCGCGGCGATGGCCGCTGTGACTCCGGCGAAGCTTCCGCAGTCCACCGCCAGCAAGCAGGCCTCGTCTGAAACGGAAACCGTTGTCGAGAACGATCTTTATAAAATCACCTTCACCAATCGCGGCGCGCAAGTGAAGTCCTGGATTCTTAAAAAGTTCGATAACGACGCGCAGAACGGGCCGCTGGATCTGGTGAATACTGCCGCGGCACAAAGATATGGGTATCCGCTTTCCCTGTGGACCTACGACGAGACCCTGCGCAATAAATTAAGTTCGGCGCTTTATGTGGCTTCGCAAGACGGCCGGCTCAGTGCTCCAGCCGACCTCACGTTTGAATATTCCGATCAGGATGTCGTGGTGCGAAAGACTTTTCATTTCGATCACACTTATGTTCTGAACGTCGAAACCTCCGTTGTCTACAAAGGCGCTGACATTTTCGCGCCGCCGGCCTGGCCTGCGGGATTCGGCGACCAGTCAACCGCGGCTTCCTACGCTGCGGCGCGCATCGATTATCATAACGATGCTTCCACCGAACGCAGCGGTTATGTGTTCTTCCCGAACTATATTTCGCGCCTGGCCGTCAAGAGCATCAGCGGGGGCAATACCATTAAAGGGCCGTTCGAGTGGGCGGGTCCGGGTGATCAATACTTTGCTGCGATCTTTGTCCCGGACAATCCGGATAGCGCGGCCATGGTCACGCTGCGGAATTCACTGCAAGTGCCGCGCGATCCGCAAAAGGCCGATTCCAAAGAAACTGTCAATGTCGACGTCATCGGTGCCGCCGTGGGCGATCTTCGCGGACCCACCGCCGAGCGCATGTACGTCGGTCCCAAGGAGCTGTCTTCGCTCGAAGCGGTGCATGTCCCGACGATTAAGAACGGCGATCCTGATCTGCGTGGCACGGTCGATTTCGGTTGGTGGGGGCTGATCTCACGGCCGTTGTTCCTGTGGCTGAAGTGGACTTACAAACACATCGTTCCCAACTGGGGTTGGGCGATCGTGATCCAGACCCTCATTATTACCGTGGCGCTGCTGCCGCTGCGGATTACGCAGATGAAGTCGATGCTGAAGATGCAGCGGATCGCGCCGCAGATCAAATCGATTCAAGAAAAATATAAGAAGTACAGCCTGCGTGATCCCCGCAAGGCGGCCATGAATGAGGAGATCAGCGGGCTGTACAAAAAAGAGGGGGTGAATCCCGCGGGAGGTTGTTTGCCTCTGCTGATTCAGTTCCCATTCCTGATTGCTTACTACCGGATGTTGGGCGTAGCCCTCGATCTGCGGCATGCGCACTGGCTGTGGGTGAGCGATCTCTCCGCGCGCGATCCTTATTTCATTCTGCCGATATTGATGGTGGCCAGCATGTTCGCAATGCAGCGAATGACGCCGCAGGCAGGCATGGACCCGGCGCAACAAAAAATGATGACGTGGATGATGCCGCTGATGATGGGCTTCCTCTTCTTCAATTTTGCGGCCGGGTTGAATCTGTATTATGCGGAGACGAATTTGATTTCGATGGCGCAACAAGCCATCATGAACCGGACCAAGCTGGGCCGCGAGATGCGCGAGATGATGGAAAAACGCGCGAGGAAAAAGGAGAAATAAGAGCCGTCAGCGATCGGCTTTCAGCCTGGACGTGTCAGTACAACCGCTGGTCTGGGAGATTTGAGTTTCAATTGATTTTTGAATACCGATAGCTGACGGCTAAGAGCTTTCCTTATGGACAAAGTTGCTGCTGCGAATCGAATCAACGAATTCTTACAAGCGGTCGTCAATCTCGGCGGCCTTCATCTGAAGTACCGCATTGTCGTGGACCCTCCGCCGATGAGCGAGTGGGAACAGCCTGAGATCTATGTGGACTTCTCCGGTCCGGATTCGGCGCTGCTGCTAGATCGTGGCGGCGAGCTGCTCCGCGCCCTGGAATTGCTCGCGTTTGAAATTTTGCGTTTGCCTTCCGGGGAGCATGAGAAAATTTCCTTCGACTGCAAAAACCAGCGCTCTCTGCGGTTGAAGGAACTGCGCATGGCGTCGACCGTGGCGGCGGAGAAAGTCCGGCAAACCGGCGTGCCTTTTCACTTTGCTCCCATGTCATCGCGGGAGCGGCGCATGGTGCATCTGGCGCTGCGCGATGAAACGGATTTGCGCACGGAAAGCGATGGCGAAGGGCGCGACCGCTGCGTAGTGCTCTATCCGGCGGACTACAAATCTACTAGCGGGAAGCCCACGCGCCGCACTGTGCCGTAATTAGGAAGGCGAGACAAGGCGTTCCTTCGCCCCATCGCTTCTGTGACATCAACCTCATGGATTCACCATCCAAGCCGTGTGCTTTCGTTCTTCTGATCGCGGCGTTGCTGATTCCCTTCGCTTACGCGCAAGAGTCCCCCGCTCCTTCCGGGAGCTCTTCCTCAGTGCAACATCCGCGAAAATCCCTGCCGGCCGCTAATGCGCACTTGGATTCGGGAACAGTGAGCAATGGCACTTACCGCAATCCGTCCTTCGGATTTAGCTGCAAGGTTCCGGAGGGCTGGGTGTTGCGGACCGAGGAGATGAACGAGCGGGAGGATGAGTCGAACCAGAACTCGGACAAAACCAGCCAGGTGCTGCTCGCCGCATTTTCTCGGCCTCCGGCGGCGCGCGGCGAGGATGTGAATTCGTCGATCCTGATTGCGGCAGAAAGCACCGGTGAGTATCCCGGACTAAAAGAAGCGGGACAATATTTCGGGCCGGTGACGGAGATTGCCAAGGCGCAAGGATTCGCAGTAGCAGAGGAGCCGTATGAGTTTGCTATTGGGACGAAGACGCTGGTGCGCGGAGATTTTCAGAAAGACGTTGGCTCGCGCGTGATGCGGCAATCGACGTTGGTGATTCTGGCGCGCGGATATGCAGTGTCGTTTACGTTTATCGGCGGGACGGAGGACGAAGTTGAGGAGCTGATCGCGAGATTGAGTTTCGGGGCAGGTGTGAAACCGCATCAGCGCTGACTTCAAGCTCGAAGGTATTCATCCGGCAGCATGAAACTTAAATTGCCGAAGGCATTCGGAAGTGAGCGAGATCAGTCTAGCGGTTCGGGTTCGAGAGCGATGTTGGTTTCGCCGGCCGCCTTTTTGGCGGCATATTTTTTCATCCAGGCTTCCCAGCTTTTTCCCGCCGCCGTATCGCGCCCGGTGAAAACGAGGGCGGCGATGTCCGCATAAGAGACGGGAACTTTTTCGTTGGAGTTTCTTGGGTAGAGCCGAACCATGGAATCTCTCAGCGTTGCTGCAGTGCGGCGGTCGAAGAGATAGCCCTCGATTGTCGATCCGTCTTTGCGGGTGATGGTGACGTCGCCGCGGTAGTCAAACGCCTTTTCCAAGGCAACGCGGATTTCTTCATCCGTGGCGAGTTGCGGGATCCAGCCTTCGAGCTTTTCGTGAACGGTGCCGGGAGCAAGTTCCAGCGTTTCAGGGTTGGCGCTGGAGTGCGGGACGGCTTGCGCGTCTTCGTGGTCGATATGGCCGGATGCTTTGCCTGTCATTTTTAAGTCAGCTTCAAAATCTTAAACACAAAAGGGGCACAGAGGTTCACGGAAAAACTGCCCTTACGCGCGAGTTTGCTGCAGTGGTTCCGCTGTCGGCGCGATCTGGACGAGCGGATGAACTGGAGCTTGTGGTTCGTCCAGAAGTCGCAATGCTTCTTTGTCGCGATAGCCAGTAAAGAGGGTCGCCTTCACCGTGGCAAGGAATCCGCCGAGCGAACTAAAGGTCGCGTTTACGGCGGAAGCTTCATATCCGCTGTGAACCATGCAATTGGCGCAAGCGGGATTGCCCGACTCAGTTCCGTAGTTGCTCCAATTCGTGGTCGAGAGAAGTTCGGCGAAGGTTTCGGCATAACCATCCTGCAGCAGGTAGCGGGGCTTCTGCCATCCGAAAATATTGTAAGTCGGCATACCCCACGGAGTGCAGGGGTAAGTGCGCTTGCCCATCAGAAATTCCAGAAAGAGCGGCGAAAGGTTGAAGCGCCAGTTCTTCTTGCGATTCGACAGAATCGCGCGGAACGTGCGGCGGGTGCGAGCGCGCCCCAGGAAATGTTTCTGATCGGGAGCTTTGTCGTAGGAGTAACCGGGCGAAAGCATCATGCCTTCGAGGCCAAGCTCCATCATGTCGTCGAAGAAGGCGCGGACGGATTTAGGATCGGCGCCGTCGAAAAGCGTGGTGTTGGTAGTGACGCGGAAGCCGCGCGCCAGGGCCAACTTGATAGCTTCGACGGCTTTATCGTACGTGCCTTCACGGCACACCGCGAAGTCATGCTCCTCGCGCTCGC
>DASRWO010000058.1:0-19017 GCA_035654555.1 Candidatus Deferrimicrobiaceae bacterium
ACTTGAAGAACGATTCGGTAAGTGGGGACTGGCGCTGGCGGGCAAAGCGCGCGGAGAAGACGCGGGCGGATGGTTCGATGCGGAAGTTGGAGCGGACACGGCGGCGAAATCCATCAGTCACGAGCATACTTATAACGAAGACACCGCGGACGCGAGCCAGTTGGAGGCTACTCTGATGCGGCTTTCGGAGATGGTCGGACGGCGCTTGCGTGAAGCGAAATTTTACGCGCGTACCATTCAGCTTAAATTGCGTTACAAGGATTTCACGACGATTACGCGAGCACACACTTTGCCTGCTCCTACGCAGCTTGATGGTGAAATCTTCGAAGAGGTGCGTAAGCTGTTTCGCAAGAACTGGAAGCCGGGCAGGGAAGTGCGCCTGCTCGGAGTTCAGGCTTCGTCGTTTGAAGACCACACGGAGCAGATTTATTTGTTGGAGGGCGCTCGTCAGCAGCGCTGGAAAGACGCGCTGGCTGCGGCGGATCGCTTGCGCGATAAGTTTGGCGAGTCGAGCGTTTCGCTGGCGGCGGGGATGCGAGGCAGTTTCCGCGAGCGAACGCATGAGAATCCAGCGGGGTTGCCGGGGAAGAAGAAGTAGCCAAAGATTGTTCTTCGGACAATCCTGCTTCGCTCAGGATGACACAGTCAAGAAACGAAGGCCGGGTATCCCGGAAGGTGATTCCGGATCCCGGCCTCGTCTTATTGCAACTTGGATTAGAAGTTGTTAGTTGCCTGAACCTGCGTTGGCAGCGGTGCTGGGCGTGGCCGTCGGCGCGGTCGATGCGCTCCAGCGTGCCAAACGGGGATAGAACGGCGTGACTTCAAACGGCATTTTGTCGCGGGCCGAAGTGATCGCCACTGGGGCAGTCTTCACCATCTCTGCCGAGTCGTTCCAGGGATTGATCTTGACGCGTCCGCCCAACGGCAGAGCGGCGACCTGATCCAGTTTGTTGTTGTCGAGGGCCGGACCTTTCGTGGCCAGAGCCGCGAGGCGGGTAATGGTTCCGTTCTCCGCCAGCGGATTGCCCAGGTGCGTGGTCAAGAGCGCGTTCAGCTGCGGAGCGCGGGCCTGCAGTGCTTTGAAGAACAGACCGACGTTATCGAGTTTCTGCGCATAGGGCGAATTGTTCAGCAGCTCGATCGCTTTCTTGTCAGCTGCGGCTTCTTCTTCCGGAATATGTTTGAATCCCAGGTTGTTGTAGGTGGAATCGTCAGAGAACAGCATGCGGTCGTTGAAGGCATACTTGCTTCCCAGATTGTGGCCGAGCACGATGTGCGCGAGTTCATGAGAGAGCACGGCGGCGAGGCTGGCCTCGTCAGGAAGAACGTCGATGAGTCCGCGGCTGATCACGATGGTATTGCCGACGCTGAAAGTTTCAAGCGGGGCGGTGAGCAGCACGCGAGTGCGTACGGGACGTGGCAGATCGATGTTGTTGGTCACTTCGAGGTTGTTGACCACGGTTTGAAGAATGTGATCAACGTCGCCTTCCGGCGCAAGTAAGCCAGCGCTGGTGAGGCGCTCGACGACGTTGTCTTCCGCCTGCTGCTGCCAAACCCGCTCGGCCTGCAGCGGTGAGGCATCCTGCGTGGTGGCGCTCTCGTCCTTCACACTGTCGACGCGAATCTGGGTGAGTTCGTCGTCCTTGCCTTCTTTTTTCAGGTCGTAGCCCCAGATGCGGGTCTGCGCCTTGAAGGCGATTTTGTTTTTCACGCCGGCGCTGAAGTCGCCCTCTTCGCTGTAAATGTAGGCGGGCACCCAGTAGCCGGGAATGAGGTTGAGGCGCCAGCTATCCATGTGAAAGAAGTAGGAATTGCGCGGCGCGGGATAGTAAGTTCCATTCAGCCGGACGATGTTGAAGTCCTGATCTTCGACCCAGAGGCGGCCAAGAAATCTTCCTTTGCCAGACCCTTTCTTGGGGGTGACGTCGAATACCAGGCAGCGAACATCGCCGAGGAATTCGCGGCGGATGTAATGAAATTCGTAGTGCTCGCGATCGAAATCGGTGCGGTCGGCATAAACCATCCAGGAGAAACCGATGGGCTGGTACTCGACCTTGAAGAGCTTGTTGAAGCCGCCCATCAGACGCGTCTCCATGCCCTTGTCCTGTTCCTTCAAATAGTCCTTGCGGTCGACGGTCTCGCCCATATCCAGGCGTCCCAGAAAATAATGGTCGCCGCTGGGGACCGGACCGAGTTGCGGATCGGCGGTAAGATTCTGCAGGTAAGTCTCGACGACAGGCGTACGCTGCGCCAAAGCCTTCATCAGGCCGTGCTCGCGCTCGATGAAACGGTCTACCACCTGATCCATCGTGGTAGGCTGCGGCAAAGCCGAGGCTACGGGCGCCGGAGCGGTTCCCGCCGATGTCTGCGGCTGAGCTGCGGACGGAGCCGTGGTCGATTGTGCAGACGGCTGAAGATCCGACGGTTGCTGCGCCGCGGCACTTACCGAGGCGAGCAGTGCGGCTGTAAACATCCATTTCGAAGTGCGCATTTCTTTCTCTCCAGATTTTCTTAAGCCGACGTTTCTAAGTCAAATTCAGGTCGCAAGCCAGTGGCCGCAAAACCTTCTTATCAACGAACGCTTACCAGTGTTTGCCAAACTTTAGTACGCCATCTGAAACATCACATGCACGACTGCGGTGGAATCTAAGGGCTGCCCCATTCGCAACGCGGGCCTGAAGCGCATCTTGTTTGCCGCCGCAATGGCTGCCTGATCCAGTCCGTGCCCCAGGCCGCGAACCACTCGATTCACACGCAAAGTCCCGTTCGCTGCAAAACTCACTTCTAGTAGAACCTCGCCTTCCAGCTTCAGGCCGCGAGCTTCTTCCGTGTAAACCGGCTGCGGCTTGTATGTGATCTCAACCGGAGTGGTGGCCGGACCCGACTCAAGTTGCGCGAGCTTTGGTCCGCCGTGCACGACCTGCTCGGCGCCGAACCCGCCGGTCGCTATTCCGGCTCCATTGCTTCGGCCGTCGCCCTTGCCTCCGGTGGCAATGCCATTGCCGAAATCGGCGCTGGCGACTGTGCCTTTAATGCCTTTTGCTCCGCCCGATCCGTTGCCCTGTCCCGGGCCGGTGGGCATATCGAATGAACCGGTCTGCGCGGCATAAAGCTTCGCCCCTTCCTTGCCGGTGCCTTTCAAACCATTGGGATCGCCAAAGCCGCCCGTCTGTACCTTCTGCACCGCAGCATTCACCGTGGGCGCGACCGAACTTCCCGAGAAATCTCCCGTATGCAAGAGTTGGGGGCGCGCTCCTCCGGAAGTCATTTTGAGCTGAGGGGCAGCGAATGTATTGATTACGACCCTTGGCGCTTCCACCGGTTCGGGTGTAGTTACGTGCCGAACCTCGTGCGGTACAACCAGCTTTGGCTGCTCAAAAACGGGCGCGGGAGGAAGCAGCTTCACCTTTAATAAAGGCTTGCGGTTAACTGGCACATGCTCCGGCCGCAAGGCGGGCATAGGGATCAATGACGTCACACGATACTGCTTCAGCTGAAGCCGATCTGGAAACAGCATGCCGAGATTTACCAGCAGCAGGGCGAGCAACACCACAAAGCCATAGCTGGCGGCCAGGGCGCGCTTATCGATCTTGCGCTCCGGCAAAATCCCGAGTTGAAAACTGTGTCCAGATGACGCTAGTTCAGGCATAGCTATCAATCGACTCCATGAGAGCCCAGGCCGAGGGAGCGGACCGGGATTAGAGATTTCACATTAAGGGAAAAAGGACAGCGGAGAAACGTGTCTACGGCTCTTGACCGAAGGTAACCGGGCTAAGACACTTACGGGAATGGAGCCCGAAACGGTCGCCGGTTATGACTCGCGGCTCGCTTGATGCCGCCAGCGAAACCCATAGAAAACTGGCACGCCTGCCAGAATTATGAGCAATCCGTAGAAGGAATTCGGCCAATTTTCCCGGAAGGTGTAGTAGAGAAGAACCGCGGCGACGGCAATGAACAGGGCGGGAACGAAGGGATACCCGAGCACGCGGTAGGGTCGAGTAGCTCGCGGATCGCGCCAGCGGAAGATAAAGATCGTGCTCCCGGCGATCATGTAGAAGAGCCATTCCGCGAAGATCGCGAGCGAGAAGAGCTGCCGGAAATTTCCACCTAACAGTAGAAGCATGATGGACAAGACTGCCTGCACGACGATGGCAGTCGAAGGCGTGTGAAAGCGCGGATGCACTTCGGCGAGAGCGCGGAAAAAATATCCATCACGAGCCATGGCGAAAGGCACGCGGGCGCCGCTCATAATAGTGCCGTTCAACGTGACCAGCATGGAGATTGCCATGCCCGCGGATACGATGGCCGCGCCCATGTGCCCCATGACCAGCGCCACGGCATCAGAGGCGGGACGGGCCGAAGCGGCAATCGCACTTGCGGGCAGAACGTACTGCACCCCAGCATTGACGAGCATATACAGAATTCCGACTGTGGCCACGCCCGCGATCAGCGCAATTGGGATGTTGCGGCCGGGATTTTTGATCTCGCCGCCGACCATGTTTAAGTCGTTCCACCCGTCATAAGCCCATAATGCGGCGACCAGCGCGGCCATGAAGCCAACCATGCCGCCCTTGGCTCCGTCGAACGTGCTGGCAAAGTTGCTCCAACCACGTCCGGCGCTGTCCGTTCCACTGAAGCACACCACGACGATACCGAGAATGATTACTACTTTCAGAATCGTGAATACGAGCTGAAATTCGCCCGCCTTCTTTACTCCCAGATAATTCAACGCAGAAATAAGTATCGCCGCCGCGATGGCGAACAGCTGACCCCAACTGACAGAAAAGGGGCGAGAAGAAAAATTTGCGAGAGAAATGCTTTGCGAAAAAAAGGAAAAGATGGGGAACGTGCCAAGAATGCGCACCAAGCCAGTCGCAATTGTGGCGACGGAAGCAGGCTTCGCGATCACGAACCACGTCCAGCCATAGAGAAAGCCGCCCAGCGGACCATACGCGTCGCGGACGTAAACATATTCTCCGCCGGCCTGCGGTTTCATGGCGCCGAGTTCGGCATAGGTGAGTGCGCCAAAAAACGACAACAGGCCGCCTACAAGCCACGCGAGATATACCAGCTTGGCCGAACCAACCGCCTGCATCATTTCCGCAGGGACCAGAAAGATTCCGCTGCCGATAATGGTTCCCACCACCACGGCTGAGGCGTGGCTGACGCCGAGATCGCGTGCAAGCTCGGGACGCGTGACGGTGGTTGGAGCGAGCGGCATGGTGGAAGGGTGCAAGTATACGTTAGCGGAACACCGCAATTTGACTTATAGCCGTTCCGGCACGAGCAAGCTGGAGACGTACCCGACCGCGAAGCTCACAAGTGTGCCCACAACGACCCACCAGGTCCACGGAACCTGCCAATGCCATAGGCACAACTCGACGCCAAACCCAAGTAACATTCCCACCATTGCGCCCTGTTGATTTGCCCGCTTGGTCAGCACACCGAGCAAAAATACGCCGAGCAACGCCCCGTAGGCGATCGATGCAATCTGCAATCCCACCTCGACCACGCGGCCAACCTTGTGGAGAGAAAAAACCGCCAACGCAAACAACACTAACGCAAAAAAGAATGTCGCCAGCCGCGAAAGGCGCATACGATTCTGCTCGCTCGCTTGCGGACGGAAGCGAAGATAGAAATCCATGATCGCGCTGGAAGAAAGTGAATTGAGCGCAGCGCTTAAGTTCGACATCGCCGCGGCTAAAATGGCGGCGATGAGCAGACCGGAGATCCCGTGTGGCATCTGTTTGACGATGAATGTTGGATAGATGCGATCGGGCTTCCCAAAATTCGCCGACGGCACGCGGTAGTAGGCCCATAGCATCACTCCCACCAGCAGGAACAACGCAAACTGAAACAAAATCGCGACGCCGCTCGAAATAAGGGCCAGCGCAGACTGCTTCTGGCTGCGGGCCGCGAGCAGCCGCTGCACGAAGAGTTGATCCGTCCCGTGGCTGGCCGTGGTGAAAGCCGTTCCGCCGATGACGCCGGCCCAGAATGTGTAAGGAATCCAAAGATTCGGAGTGAAATCGAAGACTCGCAGTTTGCCTGCACCCTCTGCGGCGGCATGAATCGCGGCCCAGCCGCCGGGCACAAGGTGCAGAATCGTCCACAATCCGACCAGTGTTCCGCTCACGTAGACTACAGTCTGCACTACGTCAGTCCAGATTACGGCCGCCAATCCGCCCTCAAACGTATAGATGAGCGTCAATATAGTGATAATCGCAATCGACCATATCTCGCCCGTTCCCAGCGCAATTGCCACCACGATCGACACTGCATAGACGCGCACTCCTTCCGCGGCAGTTCGCGTCAGCAGAAAAATGCCGGCGGTTAACGAGCGCAGTCCGCGGCCGAAGCGGCGTTCAATCAATTCGTAGGCGGTATAAAGATCACCGCGAAAATAATGCGGCAGCAGCACAAAGCTGATCACTACCCGTCCGAGCAGGTATCCCATTACGACTTGCAGAAAAGCCAAATTCGTATCGTAGGCAAGGCCGGGGATGCTGATGATGGTGAGAGTGCTGGTCTCCGCCGCCACGATGGAAAGCGCAATGGCCCACCATGGGATATCGCGTCCGGCCAGAAAATAATCCCGGAGCGAACGCTGACGCTTGCGGAAACGGAGTCCGAATAGAGTAATGCCGACTAAGTAAATGGCAATGATTGCCAGATCGAGTTTGTCGAGGCCCATGCGTTCGCGCGGCAACGCGTTGCGCTGATATTGTTTCCGGTTTCAATTATGGAGGGAATTTCCGGCGCACGCGAGTGCGTCTTTATAGACGTGGTCCTGGAGGATCGTCGTTGAATCGATCATCGCGCCGGACCGGCGTGGCGGCTGACGTCTCTGCGCAGACTGGCTGTGATAAAAATAATCGTGGCTTACTACCTCGGTATTGACGGCGGCGGCAGTAAAACAATTTGTACGATCGGCGATGAAGTTTCTGTGCTGGCATCCGCAGTCGCCGGCCCCAGCAATATCACTCGCGTGGGAGAAAGCCGAGCGCGTGAATCTCTCCACGCAGCGATTCGCGAAGCCTGCGCCGCAGCGAAAATTGATCCCTTCCAGTTTTGTCGTGTTTGCGTCGGCGTCGCGGGGGTTGCATCTGAACAAACTGCTCAGGCCGTTCGCAAAATCATTGCAGAAGTGATTTCCGGCGAGATCGAAGTGGTCGGCGATATGCAGATTGCACTGCAGGCCGCTCTCGGTGCCGAGCCCGGAATCGTCGTGATCGCAGGCACGGGCTCAATCGCTTACGGTCGCGATCCGCGGGGAAAAACTGCCCGCGCCGGAGGATGGGGCTTCGCCATTTCCGATGAAGGATCAGCTCATTGGATTGGGCGAATGGCGGTGGCTGGGCTGCTCCGAGCAGCGGACAAATCTGGAGATGATCGATCCGTGCAGGTTTCCTCCCCGCTTTTTCGCGAGGTGAACTCCATCTGGAAGGTGGAATCGTTCGACGAATTAGCGCGCGCCGCCAATTCGAATCGGGATTTCGCGATGTTGTTGCCAGCGGTTGTGGCTGCCGCGGATTCCGGAGATACAGTCGCAGAACATGTGCTTACGCAAGCGGGCAGGGAACTCGCCGACCTGGCTGCAATTGTGGCACGGGCGCTTTTCCCGGAGAAGATTGTGACGGAGCGCGTCACGATTCCGCTGGCCACGATTCCGTTAGCGATGGTCGGGGGCGTATTTCGCTTTGCGATTCGTGTGCGTGAGGTCTTCTGCAACACGGCTACCGAGCATGATCCGCGGTTCCAAGTGAACCGGAATATCGTGCAGCCGGTGGACGGTGCGCTGCGAATGGCGCGGAGCCGGACTTCGCAGCCGAAAATAAGAATCTAGTTTACGATTTGAGGCGGTTACCGTCCGCCGCCGATCTCCAAGACAGCTCCGCTTGTATACGACGCGGCTGGAGAGAGCAACCAGAGTACGCCCTCGGCCACCTCAAGCGGCGTGCCAGCCCTTTGCATAGGAATGGTAGACGCCAACCGCTCCAGCCGGTCTGGTGCGCCGTTGGCGGCGTGCAGCCGGGTTTCGATCAGGCCGGGAGCGACAGCGTTCACTCTGATTCCTTCCGTGGCAACTTCCCGCGCCAGTCCAATCGTAAAGCTATCAATCGCGCCCTTGGATGCCGCATAGTGCACCCATTCGCCGGCCGATCCGGTGCCCGCAGCGCGGGAAGAAATATTAACAATGGCTCCGCCGGTTCCGCCACGCAGCGTTGACATGCGGCGTACAGCTTCACGGGCACACAAAATCGCTCCGGTCACGTTGACCGCCATGACGTGCTCTAGAGTTTTTCCGGTGACCGAGTCGACGCGCGAAAATCCACCGGTGATCGCAGCATTGTTCACCAAAGCTTTAATTGGGCCCAGTTCACGCTCAGCAGTTTGAAAGAGGGCGATCACATCTTCTTCGCGAGCGACATTTGCCTGAATCGCACGCGCGCATCCGCCTAGCGCGATAATCTGTTCGGCAACTGCTCTCGCTTCGGCCTCGCCAGTGGCGAAGTTGACCGCTATGGAAAATCCGCGCGCACCCGCCAGTTGAGCGATTGCGGCGCCGATTCCGCGACTGGCGCCGGTCACAATGAGCGTGCCGTGTTGGTCGTTATCCGGCATGGATGCTGAGCACGGATGATAAGAAGAAGATGCGCTAGTTTACCAAAGCGCTCTGCGGAAGTTCTCGGCAGTCTCTGCGATCAGGAGTTATTATTTTCGAAAGTGATTACTGATAGCTTGCGCCTGCACCCGAGTGACGACCGCCGAGAGTGCCGAGGCGTCCGCCTGCCGGACCGCCTGCAGGCTGCCGAAGTGTTCCAGAAGGCGCCGCGTCGTGCTCTCCCCTACGCCAGGAATTTCTAGGAGTTCGGTGGAACGATCGCGCATCTGGCGGCGTTTGCGATGGAAGGTTACGGCGAAACGGTGAGCTTCGTCGCGAATGAGTTGAATCAGATGCAGCACCGGCGAATGATGATCGAGCATGACTGGATCCTTCTCTTGTCCGTAGACGTAGAGAATCTCTTCGCGTTTGGCAATGGCGGCAAGCGGCTGGTTGATAATCTCAAGCGCTTCGAGGGCCGCAGCAGCGGCGTGCAGCTGGCCTACCCCGCCATCGATCAGAACCAGGCTAGGCATGGGTTTCTCTTCCTGCTGCAGACGCTTGTAGCGGCGTGTTACCACCTCGCGCATGGAAGCAAAATCGTCAACGCCCTCGACTGTGCGGATGATGAATTTTCGGTAATCCGATTTCTTCATCTTGCCATCTTCCCAGACCACCATGGACGCTACCGTCTCCGCGCCCTGGATGTGAGAAATGTCGAAGCACTCGATCCGCTTCGGCAGTTCCGGAAGACTAAGAACCTCCTGCAGTTCCTCCTGAATCGCTTTGGCGTTGGGCTTGAGCACGCGAAAGCGCTGATCATAGGATTGTTTGGCGTTGGTGCCGGCAAGATCGATGAGTGCGCGTTTGTCGCCGCGCTGTGGAACCAGAATGTGAACTCGCGCCGCGCGTGGATCCGAACTTGCAACTTGCTCAGAGAGTAAATCTTCAAGAGTCCCTCGATCTTCAAAGTCGACAGGCACGTAGAGATTGCGGGGGACATAGGGCTGGCTAATGTAGAGTTGCTTCAGGAGCGCAGAAAAGAATTCGCCGGGGTTAAATGAGTCCCCGGCTGTAGCAGGAGAAGCGGAGGAGATTTCCTCTTTTGGATTGCCGGGAGCTTCTTCTGAGTCTGCCGAAGGGGCGAGTGTGCCTACTGGATTGGGGTCGGTATCGATTGTCTCAACCCCATTGAAGTCCGGCAGATCTTCCCAAAAGAATTCACGGCGGTCGACCACCCTGCCTCCGCGCATATGAAATAGATTTACGGCGAGCATGCCATTTTCGTAGTGATAGCCAAAAACGTCCGTGTCATCACCCTCGGCGGCCGCGATGCGCTGTCGTTCCTGCAACTGCTCGACGGTTGAAATTAAGTCGCGATAGCGGGCGGCGCGTTCGTATTCTTGCGCGGCCGCGGCCTGCTCCATGCGTTGCTGCAGCGACCGCGCGAGATCCGTCGGGCGCCCTTCCAGAAAGAGCTTCACGTCCCGGACTGCTTCCTGGTAGGTTTCCGGCGTGGTCAACTTCTGCACGCACGGGCCCAGGCAGCGCTTGATGTAAAACTGCAGACAGGGGCGCGGGTGAAAGCGCGTGAGATCCACTTTGCATGATGGAATCAGAAAATTGCGGTGAATCAGATCGACGATGCGATACGCGAGATTCGCCGGGAAGTACGGACCATAATATGCGCTCCCATCTTTTCGCAGCCGCCGTGTGACATAAACCCGTGGCCAGCGCTCGCTGAGGGTAAGCTTGACATAGGGATAAGTCTTGTCATCGCGAAGCAGAATGTTGAAGCGCGGCTTGCGCTGCTTGATCAGATTGTTTTCCAGCGCGAGCGCCTCTTTGTTGTTGGCGACGACAATGTAGTCAACATCGACAGCCTCGCGCACCAGAGTGCCAGTCTTCGAGTCCTCCCAGCGGCCTTCGTGAAAATAGCTGGCTACTCGGCTGCGCAGATTCTTCGCTTTCCCGACGTAGATGACTTCACCTTCGGCGTTCTTATAGAGGTAGACGCCGGGCTCGGTAGGGATGGTGCGGATTTTTTGGAGCAAGTCCATTATGGAGTTCTTGTTTATTCTATTTGATGAGGAGACAACCTATTGTGCTACACGAATGCCAGATGGAATCAAGATGCGCGGGCCGGGCGCAATCGTTCAGAAAGGTGATTTGTGCGGTGTCCGTGACCATTCTGTCTTTTTGCTTGTGCACTCCTGCTGAAAGTGCGCGGGCAATTCCGGCGTCGCAAACCAATAAAACCACAGCCGCAAAGCGTTCGGAGCAAACGAAAGACAATGCCGCTCGAGCCGCCACGCAGCCCGGCGCCCATCATTTCGACCGCGTCGTAATTATCGTTCTCGAAAACGGCGACTACGCAGCGGCGGTGAAGGATCCCAACTTGGCCGAACTGGCCACGCATGGCGCCAGCTTCTCAAACTTTCATGCGTTGTTTCATCCTTCATATCCAAATTATCTGGCGATGGTGGCAGGAACAGACTTTGGGGTTCATGGGCGCGGACGATTTATCGCCGACAGACAGGTCAACTTTCCGAATGATGCGGCTCACCAGACGATTGCAGACCGTCTGATCGCCAGCGGCCTGGACTTCAAAAACTATGCGGAAGAGTTGCCACAAGGAAATTGTCCCTACCGAATCGACAGCCAACATGTTTCAAAAAGCAAAAAAGGTGATTACGCCCGTAAGCATGTGCCCTTTCTCAGCTTCGCGGAAGTGCAGGAAAAGTGGTGTGACCGAGTGATTCGTGTCGATTCCGGCAAGGGAAATAGTCTGGTAGGGGACGATAACTTCTTCGTGAAGGATGCGAAGGCTGGCTTGGTGGCCTATTCTTTTTACTCGCCAAATATGAACAACGATGGGCACAACACGAGTGTGTCCTTCGCCGCGACGTGGCTGCACTACTTTCTCGATAAAACTTTCCCCGAGAAACTGCGGAAAGGGACGCTCGTGATCGTTACCTTCGATGAATCCGACCATAATGCTGACAATCGGATATACACGCTATTTCTCGGTGACATGGTGAAGGAAGCCAGCCAGCAGGACCCTAAGGTGCTCGACCGCCATTACACGCACTACAACGTGCTGCGCACAATCGAAGACAATTTCGGCCTGGAACCCTTGGCCGAAGGAGACCGCGCGGCGGCGCCGATTACAGATATCTGGAAGTAGCAAGTTTTTGCAATTTTGGATCACGAGCTTGGACCCGTGATCGCCGAGGGATTTGCAGCTCGCGACCACCGTATAAAATTTCCCTACGGAATGTGGGCTTTGCGTTCCTTGGGGCCCCGTTCAGTTAATAGTAATTGGCCGTAAGTCCACCCAAACCGTTGAAAACGTTTATACTTATGTCTGGGGGTGCCGATGCGGGGAACTGGCACCTCCCGTGCAAAAGTAATAACGGACTTGGGGGACCAACAACTGTCCCAAGACTTGCATCCCAGAGTACGCGCGAAACTCCCAGTCGCGTAGAGACAACTTTAAGGAGCTCCTCGAATATGAACCGCACTTCGTTGATGATTTTGCTGGCGGCGAGCATGGCAGCGTCCGTGGGTTGTACCAGCAAGAATTACGTAAAGCAGCAAACCACACCTCTGATCAACAAGACGAATGAGCTTGATGACATGACGGCGAAAAACAGCAAAGACATCAAAGATGTGGATGCCAGGGCCCAAGCCGGTATCCAGGCAGTGAATGCGAAGACGGCCGAAGCCGACCAGAAAGCTCAAAGCGCGGGGCAGAACGCAACCCAGGCACAGCAGATGGCCGATGCCGCGAATGGACGCGTGGGCGTTCTGACCAACACCGTGGCGAACCTGGACAACTATCGTCCGGTGGCCGAGACCTCGGTGAAGTTTGGTTTCAACCGCGACAATCTTACGCAGCAGGCGAAGGACGCGCTTGATCAGATGGCGGGAAACATTTCGACCACGAAGGGTTACATTATCACGCTCGAAGGCAGTACCGACTCGGTGGGATCGGCCGAGTACAACTATGACCTCAGCCAGCGGCGCGCAAACTCAGTGATTCAGTATCTGGCTTCGAAATACAACGTGCCCGCGCATAAGATCTATGTGATCGGATTGGGCAAGGACAAGCCGGTCGAGACGAACAAGACCAAACAGGGTCGGGCCGACAACCGCCGTGTCGATGTACGGCTCATGACCAACACCGTAGGCGACACAAACCAGCCCGCGGCGCCAGCGACGACCGGGCAAAATAATCCGTCGTCGATGTAAAGATTAATTGGTTTTCTCCTCCTCCCCGGAGGACTTTGCCAACAGGCCGCTCAATCCTCCCCCTGAGCGACCTGTTTTTTTTGGCCTCGAGTACGGAATGCCGGAGGTAAAATATTAAATATGGCTTCGCGATTTTTCGCTTTTGCAATTTTATGTCTGTCAGTGGCGGCATGGGGGCGGCAGGGGAGTGCTGCAGACCATAACTCGCCCGGAGCAGCTCAGCCTAATTCCACGCAGTCGACGGCTTCTGGTTCCAACTTGGCGCCGCCGCGCTCGGATCGAGTGCAGGCGGATGATTTGGGATCGGAGATGGGTGAGAGTTCGAGTAAAGATACGCAGATTGATTTAAGTCCTCCTGCGGACGACTCCAAGACGCATCCAAAAAGTTCAGCGGCGGTAGGCGACGCCGAAATCGGCGTGCCGGGGGGGATTACCGAATTCCACACCTGGGATCCGCACAAAGCGGCAAAAAGCATCGAAGTCGGCGATTTCTATTTCCGACGCAAGAATTACCGGGCAGCCGAGGGGCGCTACCGGGACGCGCTCCAATACAAAGATAACGATGCTGTGGCGACAATTCGCCTGGCAGTATGTCTGGAAAAGCTGGGCGTGCTGGATGATGCCCGCGTCGAGTACGAGAATTATTTGAAGATTCTTCCCCACGGACCGGAATCCGCACAGGCACAGAAAGCGATTGACCGACTGAAGCTGCAGTCGGGAACCGCGAAGACGCCGTAGCGCGATCTAGTTATGCCGAGGCGCGGAGATTGCGACTCCGCTTGGGTTTTGATTTATTGCGTGCGAGGCGGGCAGGAGATTTTGTGTTGCTGTCGTCCTCGGCATAGCTCACCTTGCTTTCGGCTTCCTCTCCTAGAATCAGATTTGCGGGCCACTTCGGTCCAGTCCAGATTTTGCCCTTCGATCGCGAGGCTTCTACGACCATGACCTCCACGGCGTCAAGACACGCATGGAACATCTGTGTGCGCAGCATGCCCACCGCGCCGCCGCGGATCAGGAGGATTGCGGTGCCATGCATGAGAGACCAGAGCGAAAGCATGAGGCGGGTGTGTTGGCGGGGAGTTCCTCCGAGGCGTTTGGTCAGCCGCTCGCGCATAAAATTGAAAGACGGCCAAGGTTCGTGCAGAGACGGTGGCTCGGCGAACCTGTCGTAAAGCACTTCGTAAGCGTGGCGGTGGTCAAGAGCAAATTCGAGATAGGACTGGCAAGCCTGGGCCAGAGTACGGGAAGCCTGCAGAGTGGAGAAAAGATCTACGCGGGTCTGGATGCGCAAAGCGCGAAGAATATCGTCGCGGTCGCGGTAACGTTCGTAAACCGTTGGCGTGGTGGTCCCGGCGGCCTTGGCGACGGCGCGCATGGTGAGGGCTTTTTCGCCGCCTCTGGCGCGCAATCGGCTGGCGGCTTCCAGGATGCGCTGTTCAAGTTGGGGATCTGCTTGTCTGGGCAATGGCTCGACTCCGGATGTAGAGGATCAACGCTAGGGCCCAAAATATTGAACAAAATAACTTGAACAATGTTCAACTAACAATGTAAAATACAAGGATAACAGCGAGTGAGTTCTCCCGCAGGCTGCATCCTGTCGCTGCCGCCAAAGACTTCGTCAAGGCCTTCCCCCAAAGGCGGATGGCTCCGGCAGGATGCGGCCACCAACGGTTCCGACCAGGTCTCAGAAATCAGGAGTATTGATGTCGAACGATGACCCCCAAAAACAAGCAGGGATTGCCCGCTTAACTTCCGACCTTCGCGCCGCAAAAATCGAACTGCTGAGCGCGCAATGTGCCACCGATCGCCTTCGTCTTCAATACTCAGTGGCGGACCTTGTTTCGTTCGGCGAACGCCGAGCATTGAGGTCTGCCATTGCCTCCGCTGACGCGCTGTGCCGGTTTTTTTCGTCCGTTGAACATGCCCTCAAGCAAGCCGACCCTCAGGAGCACGCCGGACAATAATTTTCCACTTCTCCCGCTCTGCTCTCTTCGCACAACTACCAGGTTTATTTTTCCACACGGATGAACTCACCGGTTGAGGCATTTACGGCCACCGTCAGCTTGGCATTGTCGCGGTCAGATCCGTAGACGACATGCCATGTCAGTTCGTTCGTATTGTGGTTCCAATCGCAGACATAGATCACAGGGGTAGATGGATCTTTTTCCAGAATCTTTTCTCCACCGTGTTTTTGCGCTACGGCAAAGGCTTGGTCGGAATCAACTTTCAGATAGGCAACGTCGAACACCTGGGTGGAGGCATTGCCTGGATTGTAAACGTCTTCATTGCCTGGTGAAACGCCGCGAGAGGGGGCATCGGGTGCGTCGCTGCCGGACCATGTGAAAGGCTTTACGCCGTGTTGCATCGTAGATGCGAAGCTGGCGCTCCAGATTGCCGATTTGCCATCGTGGCCGTTGCCGTCTGTGGTAGGGGTGGATTGAATGCGAAACGGCTTTACGTCTGCCGCATAGTTGCGCGCGGCGATGAAAAGTTTTTGAAATGCTGCCCGTGCCGTGAGCAACTCCGGACCCTTCGGTGCGGGCTTGGCTTCGGGTGCTGGGTTGGTGTTCGAGTTGCAACCCAAAAGTAGGGAAAGAATCAAGAAGGTGATGGTAGCGTAGGTCCAGTTTGATACGAGCCCGCGAAAGTAAACGCTGGCGTGAGTCTCCTTTACGGCTACGGCGGCGCGTTCCGGCCAAACGAACTCCCGCATCTTCATCGCAACCTTCCTGTTATAACTAGGGATGATTTCATCGTCGCGCAACATTTTACCTGAACGGACGGAAACGCGAGGTGGCGGCATGGATTCCTTGCTCAAAGAGTTGAAGCAAGCACTCGAGTCGGCGGTAGAGGGGATGTCGAACCAGCAGATGAGTTGGCATCCCGCCGAGAAGTGGTGCGCCGCAGAGGTGCTGGAGCATCTGTACCTTACTTATACCGGGACGATCAAAGGATTCGAACGAGTTCTCGCTGCAGGCAAGCCGATCGTAGGACGAGCATCGGTCAAGCAGCGTTTGCGAACGCTGGTGGTGCTGCGGTTCAACCATCTGCCGAATGGCAGGAAGGCGCCGAAACAAACGGAGCCGCGCGGTTTAGATTCCGAAACGGTGCGGGGCGATGTGGTGCGGAAAATCGAGGCGATGGATGGAATCATTGCGCAGTGCGAGGCTCGTTTTGGGCACGGCAAAATCCTTGACCATCCGATTCTTGGACCTCTGACAGCGGCACAGTGGAGAAAATTCCATTGGCTTCACGGACATCATCATGTAAAGCAAATTCTGAAGCTGCGCGAATAGGCCAGCAGCATATCCGTCCTCGACGGAAGGAAAGTGAACGAGCGGAAAGTGAACGAAAAGAAACGCCGGCCATGGGCCGGCGTTTCTTTTATTCCAGGCGAATAACATTCCAGCTACGGTTAAGTCGCAAGCAAGCTCTTACGGTTCGCGCATAGCAGCGGGAACGCCCGCCTTGCGGGCCTCTTCCTGCATGTCATCCAGCTTCTGCTTGGCGTCGTCGACGGCCTTCTGCTTGTCGGCAATTTTTTGCTTGAAGTCCGCGTCTTCCTTATCCCACTCGGCGGAATTGCGCATGCGGTTGCCGGCGTCGCCGTACATGGCAGCTGCGCGAAGCTGGTATTCCTTCTGCAGCACATCGAGTTCGCGCGACGACAGGTCAATTGCATTCTTTTGCGCTGAGAGTTTGTCCTGCCAATCCTTCCATTCGGTTTGCTTCTTGGTTTTATCGTCGTCGGCTTTTCCTGCGGCGTCCTTATCGTCAGTCGTTTTCGCGGTCGCGTCCGCTGGAGTCGGCTCTCCGACCACGGAAAGCTTGTCGTCCTTGGGAAGGTTGTCGTTGTCAAAGACCTTGGGCTTTGCTTTCGCAGTCGGGTCTTTGTGCAATTTGCGGGCATAGTCCCCCAGCGAAGATTGATCGGGGGCGGTTGTTGTTGTGGTGGTCTGGGCAAGGGCCGAAGAACCGGCCGTGACGAACAAGACGATGGCGAACGTTGCTACCGTGAATGCAAAATATGTGATGCGCTTCATAGCTTTCATCCTTTGTACATGTCCGTGTGCGAATCCGTGATTCGGTCCTGCCCGTTTACTTTTCGTTCAGAATTCAAGCGGTTCGACCTGCGGCCCTGGCGCGGTTTCCGGAATCCGATGCACATTGTTTCTCCGCCAGAAACCCTCCAATGCGGCGATCCAGACTGGCGGCCTCGCCAGCAATATCCGCTGCCAGTTGGGGCGCGAGATCAGGATCGCGGTTTCGCGCCAATTGCTGCGCGTAGCCGGCAATGGTCGTCAAAGATGTGCGGAGCTCGAGAGCCATTTCGGCGGAAACTTCACCCTGCAACTCCTGCTGCCGACGGATGTGTTCAAACTCACTGCGGTCGCTGATCAGACAGGCCACTCCGAGTAGGCTGCCATCGACCGCGGGCACCGCGGACACCGTAACTGCCAGACGAAGATTCTCCCCCGCGGGAGTCGTGTAATCGGCTTCAAGTTGGCGGCGTTTACTTCCTTCGTGCAAAACCGCAAGGATTTCCTCGGCGATGCTCACAGGATGGTCGGCCAATCCGCCGGAATCGAGCGGTCCAGGTTTTGGCGAGCAAACCTCCGCATCGCGGAAGATGTCCACTGCGCTCATTCCGGAGAGGGAACCGAAGCCAAGGATTTCTTTGGCGGCGGGATTAGCTTGTTTCAGCAATCCGTTCAATCCGAATACCAGCACTCCGGAAGGAAGATTGGATAGTACGGTCTGGCTGAAGTTTTCCGTCGTGCGGGCACGGCGTTGCTCGGTAAGCGTCTGGACTTGTAATTCGTGCTTTTGCTGCTTCAGTTGCTGGATGACGGTGTTGTAGAGGTGGACTGGCAAAGTATCCAGAGTGGGAGCAGAGCCGGAATCGAGGTCCGCTTCGGCGAGGATATTGCGACGCAAGCGGCGCATCAGAAAAATAGCAAAGACGAACGCGGAGCCGGTGGCGAACAGCACCAGCATCGAGCGCATCAGGAGCGGGTTGGTAAGCAGCCTTACCACCAGAGCCTCCCATACCAGCGCAGGAATTGATTGCCGACAAAGAGCGCGAGCAGGGCCATGCTGCCCAGAAAGACGCCGAAGGGCATCTGATAATGGCGATAGACCATCTGTGCGGATTGCCATCCGCGCCGGCGTGCGGCCTGCAGGTTGGCCAATCGGCGCTGGAAGCGGTGAGTACGTTTGATCCAAACCATCCCTACGGTAGCCAAGCCAAACAGGGAACCCGCCAGCGAAGCCGTGAAGATAGTGAAAATGGTCAGCTTCATTCCGAGAAAGGCGCCGATCATGGCCATCAGCTTCACGTCGCCGAAGCCCATGCCTTCCATGCCACGCCAGCGCAGGTAAACTGCTCCCGCACCGTAAATGAAGGAAGCCCCCAGAACCGCGCCGAGCAGAGAATCGAGGAGCGAAAGCAGATGATTGGCCACTTCGGCGCTGAAGGGCAGATTCAGCATTCCAGGTAGAATCTGCGAAGCGAGGTCGTTGATTGGAACCATCAGACTGAAGGCAATCCCCAGCACCAGGCCCGGCAGCGTCATCATGTCGGGCAGAAGTTTGGTTTCGGCGTCAGTGAAGATCAGGCCGAGCAGGAGAAATCCAAATACGCAATATTTCAGCGTGGCCACGGTCAGTCCGAAGTAGGCGTAGCAGCCGAGAAACAAAGCTCCGGTGAGCAACTCGATAAGGAGATAGCGCGCTGAAATCCTGGCTTTGCAATGCCGGCATCGGCCGCGCAGGAGCAGCCAACTGAGCACCGGCACATTGTCATAAAAGGCGATCGGCCGCTTGCAGCGCGGGCAAGCCGAACGCGGCGAGACTATCGATAAGCCTAATGGCAAGCGATAGATACACACATTCAGAAAGCTGCCAAAGGCCAGCCCCAGGACAAAAATCGACGATGCGTATAACGGATCCACTGGTTTTCGCGGCGCTCTCGGAAGACGAGCGCTTCACCGCGCAAGTCTTTCCCTGGAACGCTGATATTCCTCACTCTTGACTGGATTATAGGTCGGCGACGGCAGGGAAACTAAGGTACTGAAGTCACTGTCCGAAAGGACGATGCTGTTAAGGGTAGGCGAGCCTGAGCAACTTGCCCTCCAGTGGGATCGAGGAACGGTCAT
>DASRWO010000059.1:0-5923 GCA_035654555.1 Candidatus Deferrimicrobiaceae bacterium
GAAGGCCAATCAGATCGAGCTTTCCGTAGGGATACTTGATGCTGAAATATTTATCGTAGTAACTGAGAACGTGCTCCGCGGTCTCGAGCGCAAATCTTCCCATCTCTTTCTTTCCGGGGGTCGCGTAAACCCGGATCGGGATGCCGTCGACTTCGCCCTCAATGTACTCGAAGTTGCCAACTACCAGAGCGGCCAAATAGGAGGACATTTTCACCGTGGTGGCGAACCGTACCGTGTGTTTGTCGCCGGGCCCGGGAGTATCAGAAACAACTTTCTGATTTGAAATTGCCACCTGCCCCTTGTCGGCAACCGCGGTGATATCAAAAGTGGCTTTGTACGCCGGTTCATCGAACGAGGGAAACGCGCGGCGCGCGTCCGTAGCTTCAAACTGCGTGGCGGCGTACTTGCGCCCCTGATCATCCTTCCCAATGTAGAAGCCGCGCATCTCATCGTTCAGAATACCGGTATACGTGATGTGGATGGTTGCCGTTCCTGCAGCCAACGGCTTCGCTACCGTCAGAACCACCATCTCCTTATCTTTCTCGGGCGTGACCGTCGCTTTCTGCGTGGTTCCACCGCTGGTGATCGCGACGTCCTCAAAATTAATGTCGACCGCATTCAGCGTGATCGCGGAAGTCGGTTTCAATATCCGGACGGAAATGGTCTCATCGCCGTCAAACGCGGCCTTTTCCAGATGCGGGGTAAAGCTGAGTTTGTAATTTTCTGGTGCAGCCACTTCAGGCAGCCGCTGCGCAGCCGCAAACGAAATTGTCACCAACGCAAATATGATTGCAGCAAGAATTCGCTTCATAGGCTCCTCGGGAGATTATTCGTTAATTCATTTCTTATGACGACAAAATACGGAAATACTGGGGTTTCCAAGTGACGCGATTCTCCGTTGTCGTTCAACTTTTCAAAGCTGTAAGATGCCGCAATCAACTGCAACGTCACGTGCCGAATCTGGATAAGCGCAGTAGCGTGCGCGGCCTTGCCGAGCGGAGATCCCAGCTTCGAGCCTTTCTACGTCCGTCGCAAGTCTGCAGATTTTTCTACCGGAGGCAGAAGCGTGAAGCGATCGCGTCATGGTCCAGTGTACAAAGGTCGTAGACAAGCCCCCGGAGCGCATAGTATTTTCGTGATATTCTGCATCTTCTATCCTGAAGTGGAAATTGTCCTTGAGGTTGCCCAGACGCTCGAAAAGATTAGCCTTTTCCGCGTGTTTTCGCAACATAACGCAGAATGTCGATGGAGAGGAAGCGGTAGCATTCGAAGAAGTTTTGTCGTAGAGCATGGAACGAGTTACGGCGTGCTCCAGACGCGAAAGCCGGAAAGGCTCACAGGAGAAAACAAATGCGAGCGTTGATTACGGGAATTACGGGACAGGACGGTTCGTATCTTGCCGAGCTCCTCTTAGGCAAAGGCTACGAAGTGTTCGGATTGGTTCGCCGGAGCAGCGTGAAAAGGTTGGAGCGGATTGAATCGTTCATGGAGGAGCTTAGTTTAGTTGAGGGAGACTTGACGGACCAGTCGTCTCTGGACAGCGTGATTCATGAGGTGAAGCCGGATGAAGTATACAATATGGCGGCGCAAAGCTTTGTGCCCGCTTCCTGGAATCAGGCTGCTCTGACGGGAGACGTGACCGGGCTCGGCGTAATCCGCATTCTGGAGGCTATCCGCAAACACCGGCCCCAAGCCAAATTTTTACAGGCCTCGAGTTCAGAGATGTTCGGCAAGGTTCGAGAATCGCCGCAGACGGAGAAAACACCCTTCTATCCGCGCAGCCCATACGGCGCAGCCAAAGTTTTTGGTCACAACATCACCGTCAATTACAGGGAAAGCTACGGTCTTTTCGCGTGTTCCGCGATGGCTTTTAACCACGAATCACCACGTCGTGGCACGGAATTCGTGACCCGGAAAGTGACCCACCAGGTGGCTCGTATCAAATGCGGACTGGCCAAGAAACTAGTCATGGGAAACCTTGAGGCTAAGCGTGACTGGGGCTTCGCAGGCGACTATGTAAGCGCCATGTGGATGATTCTGCAGCAACCGAAACCCGAAGACTTCGTATTGGCGACCGGCAAGACGCATAGCGTCAGGGAACTCTTGGAAGTTGCGTTTAGAGTCGCCGGCCTGGATTGGCAGGAGTATGTCGAATGCGACCCCAAGCTCATTCGACCCGCCGAAGTGGATTTTCTCTGCGGCGATGCCACGAAAGCTCGAGAGATGCTCGGTTGGCAACCACAGGTTAGGTTCGAGGAACTCATAAAAATGATGGTGGAAGCCGACATAGAAGCAGTGCAGAGAGCCAAGAACAACTTGGCAATTGCGGCCCCCGATGGCGACGAACGTGCAGCTTCTCAGCAGGGTCTTTTCAAGCGGGCGTGAAGGAAGTCGCCGGATCTGTGGGTGAGGGCTTCCTACTTTCTACGCTACGTTATGTGCGTCTGGCTTTTGGGAATGGCCAAGGAGTGAGCCATGCCCATGGTCGAGACGTACGAATGGTGCAGGGTATTTTCTCCGGGTTGGCGGGACGAGGTGTGGCGACCGTTGTCAGCTTCATCTCCGTTCCTCTAACGGTGAGATATTTGGGGCCGGAGAGGTACGGTGCGTGGGTCACGATCAGCACAGTTATCGCCTGGATGGCTCTTGCAGATTTCGGCTTGAGTAATAGCCTCACGAATGTGGTTTCCGATGGCTATGCGAAGAGCCGGCAGGATTTGGCACAAAGTTATGTTTCTGCCGCATTCTGGTCACTAGCGGGAATTGCAACAGCATTAGCTCTGATATTTTTCTGCGTTTGGGCACGTGTGCCTTGGGACCGGGTTTTCAACGTCCAATCGATACAGGCACGCAAAGAAGTGGGCCCAGCGGTCGCGATTGCCTTTGCGATTTTCGTGCTTAATTTTCCAGTTTCCATCGTCGGGAAAATTTACGGCGCATATCAGGAAGTCGCCAAAAGTAACGCATGGTCCGCAGCGGGCAATCTGCTTGGACTTGCGGCTCTCATCCTGGTGACCCAACTCAAAGGAGGCTTGGTCTCCTTGGTGATTGCCGTGTCCGGTGCGTTGTTGCTGGTGAACGCGCTTAGCGCGGTTTGGTTATTCGGGTGGTCGAAGCCGTGGCTTCGCCCACGGCCTGACCGGGTAACATATTCAGCCATTCACAAGCTGACCTCGCTCGGAGGCATGTTCTTTGTCATTCAAATCTCTGCCCTTGTTCTTTTCCAGACGGATAATCTTATTATTGCGCATTACCTGGGTGCGGCGGCGGTCACTCCCTACAGCGTGACCTGGCGATTATTTACCTATACGGCGCTTTTTCAAATCTTGGCAAGTCCCTCCTATTGGCCCGCCTACGCGGAAGCATTCTCACGCGGTGATCGGACATGGGTGCGCCGCAGGTTCCGAACCAACCTTAGAATCACCATTGCATCGACCTTGATACTCGCGCTGCCCTTGGTGTTTTTTGGCCGATGGATTATCTCGAAATGGGCGGGAAGTGCAGCGGTTCCTCCCGCGAGCCTACTGCTTTGGATGGGAATCTGGAGCGTTATCTACAGCGCCATGAACTCCCAATCTTGTGTGCTGGCTAGCTCCGGCAGAGTTAAAATACAGATGATTTATTCGATCGCAGCTTCAATCGTCAATCTCATTCTGTCGATCGTCCTCGTGCAAAGGCTTGGGCTGACCGGCGTCATCATGGGAACGGTGGGTGCTTTCGTGATCTGCGTGGTTGTGCCACAGTCGATTGAGGTCGAGCACTGTATGCGAGCGTGATGGGTTCTGGCAGGGGAGATTTCAAGAGGATAACGAGGATTGAACTTGCTGGATTCCGCGCTATTGCGTCGCATCAGGTCTTACTTTACTCGGCAAGTTCAAGCAACGGCCGACGTTTCCCTTCTTTTGCTTGGCCGCATGGCGAGTCAACAAGTTCGTTCGATGAATGCAATCTCCTCTCTGGATAAAGTCGAATTTAAGGTTTTTTCCCAGTGGGGAGAAGACGGCATTATCGACTGGCTGATCGAACGGGCCGAGATCCCTTCTCATCTGCACAGCTTTATTGAATTCGGGGTTGAGTCCTACGGAGAAGCGAATACTCGTTTTCTCCTGCAGAATCGCAACTGGCGCGGACTCGTGATGGACGGCAACCCGGCGCGAATCGGACGTCTCAACGAAGAGAAGCAATTATTCTGGGGATATGACTTGAGCGCAAAATCCGCTTTTATCACGCGGGAAAATATAAACGATTTATTCGTCGATGCCGGGTTCTCCGGAGACATTGGATTGTTGAGCATCGACATCGACGGGAATGACTATTGGGTATGGGAAGCCATTAGCGCGGTTCGTCCCATTATTTGTATCTGCGAGTACAACGCCGTCTTCGGTGATATTTGGCCGATATCTGTTCCCTATGAGCCGCGTTTCGTTCGGACTCGGCCTGAATTCAGAAATTTATATTTTGGGGCTTCCATTGCGGCGTTTCGATCGCTCGCAAGTCAGAAAGGATATCAATTTCTCGGCACAAATTCGGGAGGAGTGAATGCATTCTTTATTCGGGAAGACTACGCCTCTCGGTTTGACTCTGGCCTGGCGAATCCCACAGCGTGGCCATCTAAGTTCCGTGAATCTCTCGATGAGGCCGGGCAGATGTCCTTTGTCGGAGGAGTCGAACGCGCGCAGTTGATTCGGGAGCTTCCCGTGATCAACACCGAGACGCTGGAAAAGCATTCTCTTGGAGAATTGACACCTCTGTACAGCGAGGACTGGTTGCGAATTCTCGAGCCAAAGATCGCGCAAGGAGCGGGAGCAGTAGGGCCAACTTAATGAGAATCGCAGTTTGGCATAATTTGCCGAGTGGTGGGGCGAAGAGGGCTCTCTACGATCAGGTTAGCGGACTGGTTGCGCGGGGTCACGAAGTGGAAGCGTGGTGTCCTCCCACTGCGGATGGAGGATATTTGCCCCTAAGTTCCCTGGTCCGCGAGCATGTCGTGCCTTTGGAGCTTACGGTTCCTAGAGATCCAGTCCTTTCGCTTTTCCAGAGGTTGCGTCCGCTTCATTGGAGTGTCCGCTCTAAGCTGAGAGCGATGGATCGACACTGCTTGGAGTGTGCCCGACAGATCCACGCCAAGGGGTTCGATCTGTTGTTCGCCGGTTGTTGCATGTTCTTTCATACGCCGCGAATTGCCCGCCCGATTAAGATTCCGGCTGTCGTTTACTTACAAGAGCCGAATAGGCCATTTTATGAATCTTCACCCGAATTGCCATGGGTGGCCATGTCTTGGAACCGAAGGGATTTACTGGATTTTCGTTTCTGGGAGAGAGCATTGAAGCGGAGACTGCGACTGCCGGGCATCCGTGTGCAGGCAAGGGAAGAGCGAATCAGCGCGATGTCGTTTGACCAAATTCTGGTTAATTCCTCTTTTTCTCGGGAGAGCGTCCTGAGAGCCTTCGGAGTCGACTCAAAAGTTTGCTACTTGGGGGTCGACACAGAACGGTTCACCTGTCAGAACAAGAAAAGAGAAAATTTCACGGTCTGCGTGGCAGCTCTGTTACCCACGAAAAACATAGAATTCCTGATCCGATCATTAGCCACGATTTGTGCGGCTCGTCGTCCCAAGCTGGTCTTGATCTCCAACATGATTGATGAATCTTATCTGGACCAAGTACAAGATCTGGCCGGTAAGACTGGAGTGGATTTCGAACTGAAACATCGCATCGCAGATGCGGAACTGATTGACCTGCTCAATCGGGCGCGCATGATGTTATACGCTCCCCGGCTAGAGCCATTTGGATACGCGCCGGTTGAGGCGAATGCCTGTGGGCTTCCGGTGGTCGCCGTTGCCGAAGGCGGGGTAAGGGAAACCATTCAGGACGGAATCAATGGCCTCTTGGTTGAACACGAGCCCCAGTGCATGGCTCAGGCA
>DASRWO010000060.1:0-4822 GCA_035654555.1 Candidatus Deferrimicrobiaceae bacterium
AAGGTTGACCTTGGACGTGTTCGCGGGCTATCGCGCATGACGATCGAAGTGTCGCGGGCCAGCAAGAAGCAGTCGCCACCGGTGAGGGGAATCGGGTCCGGAATGCCTTCGACACTGAGCCAGCAGTTGCCGCGCGACAGCATGGCGAAGTGCGCCAAATCTGTGGGTGAATTTTTTTTGCCGGAAGAAGTGACTTTTTCTTCGGTCTGTTTCTCCTGTATCAAGCCCCACGGGGCTGTAGCTTCGAGCCTGTGCTGACCGAAAGCGGTTACGTGCATCGTTCTGAAGATGTCGGTTATCGGGTCCAACGTAGCCTCCCCATTTGGACGAATAGACAAAAGATTAGGACTCCCGGGCAGTTCTCGTCCACCGCCAAAGAAATCTACTCTTCTGTACTGGATGCTACACATCTACCGAAGGGAGCAGTTATGGGAAAGCTTGAGGGTAAGGTTGCAGTCATCACGGGTGGATCGAGCGGTATGGCACTGGCAAGTGCCAAGCGGTTCGTTGAAGAAGGCGCCTATGTTTTCATCACGGGTCGGAGGCAGGAGGCGCTCGACGAGGCCGTCAAGCTGATTGGCCGGAACGTGACCGGCGTGCGCGGTGACGCGGCCAATCTCGACGACCTCGACCGCCTGTTCGAAACAGTCAAACGGGAAAGGGGCAAGATCGACGTCCTGTACGCAAGCGCCGGCATGGGCGAAGCCGTCCGACTGGGCGAGATAACTGAGCAGCACTTCGATGCGGCCTTCGACCTGAATACCCGCGGCACGCTGTTTACGGTTCAGAAGGCGTTGCCGCTGTTCAACGATGGCGGATCGATCTTCATGACCGGGTCAGTTGCTTCGGTGAAAGGTTTTCCTGGTTTCGGTGTGTATTCGGCGAGCAAGGCGGCGTTGCGCTCATTCGCACGCACGTGGCTCAACGAACTGAAGGGCAGGAATATCCGGGTGAACGTGCTGAGCCCGGGGCCGATCGCCACACCGATGCAGGACCAAGTTCTCACCGAGGAGGCGAAGCGGATGTTCGAATCCGTGATCCCGCGGGGAAAGATGGGTCGTCCTGAGGAAATTGCGGCGGCCGCGGTGTTTCTTGCTTCAGACGATTCGAGCTTCGTGAATGGGGTGGACTTGGCTGTCGACGGCGGCTTGTCGGCAATCTGAATCGGGCCAGATGGAACTCTATGAGTTTCCCAATACTGTTCACTCCGATGCAAATCGGCAACTTGAAATTAGCCAACCGGATCGTATTGCCGCAATGGGACAGTACCCGGCCGAAGACGGGCAAATGAACGATTGGCGGCTGATGCACCTGGGTCAGCTGGCAAGCTACGGCGCAGCGTTGTTAACAATTGGAGGGACTGCGGTCACCCCCGATGGGCGCACCACCGAGGCGTCCAAGTCGGCGACTGCACGTCGTCGCCACAACACTAAGTAAGTTCAACTTCAAGATTGGTGAAGAGAGGTTCTATGAGCTACGCAATTTTAGGTGCAGGCAAAGTCGGACAGGCACTCGCCGCAGCGTTTGCGCGAAAAGGGATTGAAGTCGCAATAGCAAGCAGGCAGCCGGTCGAGGCGCTTGCGCCGATCGCAAAGGCAATCGGGCCAACGGTCGTCCCCAGGACATTGCGAGACGCGATCAAAGCCGAGATCGTTTTCTTAGCTGTTCCTTTCGAAAGCTATAAAGAGGTGGCGAAGGCGGCGCAAAGCTGGCAGGGCAAGATCGTGATCGACGTTACGAACGCTTACGGTGTCCCCCCTGAAAAACTGGGCGACCTTCCTTCTTCCGTTGCGATATCGCACGCCTTACCCGGAGCAAGCCTGGTGAAGGCATTCAACCATCTATCCGCGAAGATCCTGGCGGAAGATCCTAAAGTCGAGGGAGGACGCCGCGTTGTATTCCTCTCAAGTGACGACCAAACTGCTGCTGACAAGGTTGCGAAATTGGCCGAACAACTCGGCTTTGCGCCTGTGTGGCTGGGGAAGCTTACAGAGGGCGGCTTACTCGTCCAGGGGCGAGGGAACACCTGGGCCCCACTGATTTTTCAGGACCTCTTCAAGAAGGAGAAATAGGAAATGTACAACGACGTGATCCTGCCTCACCCCTTACGACCCAAGGCATTCCGCTGTCTATGCGCTCAACGACATTGACGTAAAAGCTCCGCCCGAAGTCGCTTGGAGGTTGCTCATGGTTGTACGATTCCAAGGCAGCACCGTAAGACTGATCCGCGGCTTCCAAGAGAGCCAACGCTGCCTGATGCTGGCGCAAAGCAGTGTTCAGATTCGAGTATTTTACCGGCCAGTCGTTAACACTCGATGGCGGTTTGACCGCGCAATGACCCAGTGGCCTGGGACTAATTACTGAATGCCCGGATGACGCGGGAGACGAGTGGTCAATTGGAGAAGATCGAATAGCTTCTTCCAATCTTCAAGCTTAGTCATAGTGCGCTGACCACTGCGTTCACGTTTGGATGCGAAACGTAAAGGAGTTTTTATGATTGCGAACTATGCAAGGTTGGGCTCATATGTCTGTGCGCCATTGCAATGTCCAGCAACTCCATCGGACAAACATTCGGCGCGCCGACAAAGAACATCGTTCTGGTACACGGAGCCTGGGCGACGGTTCCGGCTGGAAAGGCGTTTACGACATCCTAGTCAAAGATGGCTTCAACGTCAGCATCGTGCAAGAGCCGGAAACGTCCTTTCGGGAAGATGTCGCCGCCACGAAGCACGTTCTTTCCCTACAGAGGGCGACGATTACGACTCTTGCCATGCGCGACTCTCCTTTTCTACGCTTGCTCGTCTCCGATCAGGCGGCCGATTCTCCCTCAGTGAAACGTGTAGCCCGTCGAGGCGCTTTCAGCGCTTCGCCGAGGAGGCGCGCGACCTCCAACGTCGACTCCAGGCACCGCTTCGAATGGCGCGTCATCTGAATGAAGCCGTGCGGCAGGTCGTCATAATGCGCGTACGTCAGATCGTTGCCAGCGGCGGCAAGCTTTAACCCATACGCATGTGCGACGTCGCGGAGCATGCCGAAACCGCACGTGACGAGCAGCGTCTTGGGCAGATCGGCGTGGCTGGGCGCGTTTAGCGGTGTGATGTAGGGCTGCGAGTAGTCGACGCCTTCCGGGATGTAACACCACGCGAAGAGAAGCACGCCGGCGGTGTCGACGTACGAGCCGCTGCGGTTCTCAATACCGGCGCGAGTGTCGAACGGCAGCGCCGCCTCGGGGTAGATCGGCATCTGCAGCGCAAGCTTGGGACCGCCCTCGTCTCGGAGCTTCAGGGCTACGACGCACGTCTGGTTGCCGCCGGCCGAGTCGCCGCCGAGCCCGATGCGTGCGGGGTCGACGCCCCGCTCGTCCGCGTGCTCGTGGGGCCAGCGAACGACAAACTCATCCTCCTCGATCTGAACCGGAAACTGGTAGTCCGGCGCGAGCTTGTAGTCGCGGCATAGACTTGCGCGCCGCTGTTCTCGGCGAAGAGCCGCGTCGCGGTGTCGAACTGATCGAGCGACCCCGCGATATAACCGCCGCCCTGCAGGTACACGAGCGCGGCGCCCTCGGCGATGCCAGGCCTCGACGGATGAAAGCAGCGAACCGGGATGGTGCCGTGCGGGCCGTCGAGGCCCAGATGTTCCACCTTCCCGATCGGGAGTTTGTCAGTGTCAATAAACCGATCGTGCGCCCTGCGCTGCACGTGTATCGGTTCGTGTGAGCCAAGGACGGGGCCGTCTTTGAGCCAATCCTTGACCTCGAAATCCATTGTGGTACGACCGACTTCCCTGGGCATGTTTTTGCCAGAATAGATAGCCATGTATCCTCCTTGATGCAGCTGAGGTTTTCGTTGTGACTCTACGGATGACCAGATTTGCGCTCCCCGGCCACGTCATGCGATAGGATTCTCCTCGAACAGTCGGGCGACCATCGCCGAATCGAGATAGGCACGAACTCGCACGATCCAGCCCTCTCGGAAATAGACCACCCAGCAGTAGCGATTGTCGAAGCGCATTCCATTCTTGGCTGTCGCTAGAGAATGAAGTTCAACTACCGCCTCATCGTCTTTTACGATCGCATTCTCCACATGGAGCTGCGCGCCGTCTCGTAGAACCTGGCCCAACTTGACGAAGGTGCCCTCCCTGAAAGCCTTTTTGCTAAGGTAGTGACCGGCGAGCGGGTGGGTGCCCATCACAGTCCAGTCAACGTCGTCGGCTACCCGCTGGAAGAATGCAGCGCCGTCGCCGTTCTCAAGTCCCTTAAAGATCTCGCGGACAAAGTCGGTTGTAATTGGCATAATCTCTCCTTATCTTTTGTGATTCATCTTCTGCATTTCCATGCGCTGTCTCACAGAAGGGGCGGAACCTGCGGTGAGATTCGGATTTCCAGCACCGTAGGTTTCGACTTGGTCCAAGCTTCTGTTGCAGCTTTTTTTATGGCCTCAAGATTTTCAAGCCGCGCAGCATCGCAGCCGTAGCCCTTTGCGAGAGAAACGATGTCAATGTCAGGTAGGTCGAACCCAGGGACACCGGGAGCGTCTTCGAGTATGGCAAACGATTTGAGAATGCCGTACTCTCCGTTGCGCAAAACCACGATCAAGATCGGCAGATGCAGCTGCGCGGCTGTCCAGATCGACTGAAGGGAATATTGGAAGGAGCCATCGCCAACAATCATGATCACGGGGCGATTGCGGCCTGTGTCACGCTCGGCGAGCGCGATGCCCACGGATGCGGGCAGATTCCAGCCAAGGCCTCCGCTCGCAAAGGTATAGAACGTATTCGGCTCGGTGATGGGCCATGCCGCGTGAAGATCGGCGAGGTTCGACGG
>DASRWO010000061.1:0-6520 GCA_035654555.1 Candidatus Deferrimicrobiaceae bacterium
CGCAAGAAGGTTCGACTCTTTGTGTTTACCGACAACAACACTTTTGGTGCGATCATGGCCGAGCGATTGATTACGGCTTTGCCGGAAATGAGGTCACTTATAGAAAAGCATGTGCCTCCCCTAATGGCCTCCATTACCAAGGCTGGAAACGTTGTGCTTTTATGGCCCAAGAACAAATAGAGCGGCTGCCGGACGCCGGTGAGGATATCGCCGATATTCGAGTGAACGGCAACGGCGGCTTACTGCCCGCGCGAAGCCCACGTCCTACTTCTCAAATGCCTAGCGCCTTTTGAATCTCTCCCGCAATCCCTGCAGTCAGGGCGCGCATCTTCTCTTCTGACTCCGCTTCGACCATTACGCGGGCCAGTGCCTCGGTTCCTGAATAGCGCACCACCACGCGCCCATTTCCATTCAGCTCGCGTTCGGCCGCTTCGATGGAGCGTTGCACCTCGGGCACCTGCGCGAAAGGAATCTTCTCCCGCACGCGGACATTCTGGATCTTCTGCGGAAACACTTTCAGATCGCTCACTAGATCTGCTAGAGATTTTCCCGAGCGCACGATCACATCCATCACGCGCAGCGCAGTCAGCAGACCGTCCCCTGTAGTCGCGTCGCCATCACGAAAAATAATGTGCCCGGACTGTTCACCGCCCAGGGTCGCGCCGGTCTTCAGCATTTCTTCGAGAACATATTTGTCTCCGACATTCGCCCGCAACATGCGAATACCGGCTTTCTTCAGCGCGATTTCCACTCCCATGTTCGACATTGTGGTGGCCACAACAATATCTCCCGATAGCTTTCCATGAGCTTTCAAATCCCGCGATGTGAGCAGCAGAACGCCGTCTCCATTTACGACCCGGCCCCGGGCGTCGCAAAAAAGGGCGCGGTCGGCATCGCCGTCGAAGGTGACGCCGAGATCGAACTCGCCGCCTGATTCCGCGACGGTCCTGCCCAACGTCTCAGGATGCAGCGCCCCACAGCCTTCATTGATGTTTCTTCCATCCGGTGTTACGTGAATGAAGGTTGCCTGGGTTCGCAAGCTGCGAAATAATTCCGGGGCCTCAGCGGTGGCGGCACCGTTGGCGCAGTCCACCAGCACGCGCAAGCCGCTGAGATCTGACGACACACTGCCCGCCAAGGACTCGATGTACGCCTTGCGGAGCGCGGTTTCGCCGGGCAGAGATGGGCCGGCAATCCTCAAGGCCGTATCGTCGGCCGCACCCGGTTTTCCCAGCAGCGCGAAAATTTCTTTTTCAATCGCCAGTTCGCGCTCATCGGTCAGCTTGAATCCGTCTCCGGAAAAAACCTTGATGCCGTTGTCAGTCCAGGGATTGTGCGACGCCGAAATTACCACTCCTGCGGCGAAGCCGCGGGACCGCGCCAGATACGCCACTCCGGGCGTCGTGATTACGCCTGCGCTGTGCACGACCACGCCCACGGCCGCCATTCCCGCAGCCACGCGGTCGGCAATCCAGGCGCTCGACTCGCGTGTGTCCTGACCGATCAGCGCCTGGGCCTTCCCGGCCGCGCGAATCAGATCGTGTCCGAGCGCGCGTCCGATCAAATAGGTGCTTTCCATGGTCAGGGGAAATTCGCCGGCTACGCCGCGTATCCCGTCCGTGCCAAACAACTGCCGAGTCTGATTGCTCATAGATTGTGCGGATTCATAAACAAGTCGAAACGCGAATTTGAAATCGATCGAGGATAATGTCTTGCAATTACGAAATTAGCAGATCTTTGAATTGGCAGATCTTCGAATTAGCAGATCTTCGAAATTAGGAGATCAATGCCCGCTCCCTGCGGGCGTGGTCTTTCCCATGATCACCGTGACTCGCACCGGAGTTGGTTGAACCACCTGCACCAGCGGATCCGCAACGTACACGTTGGTGACAAATGTAGCCTGGGTGCGAGTTCCCGAAGCGTCCACGGGATCGGTGGTGGCCGCATCCATCAATTCAACGTGCTGCTTGGGTCCGGTGATGGTGATGCGCTCGGGATCGACCAGCACCTTGGCAATCTCTTCCCCTTCGACGAAATTGCCGGTCACGCGTGCGTGAATGTCGACCTCGCGGGTGAGCCGCGTATCAAAACTGAGATGGACCTGGCCTGGGACGACTTGCACTACGTGCAGGTCTCGCTGATGGCGAATCTGCTGCGCCGTCAAATCGAAGGTGCGCTCACCGGGTTTTGCGTCCGCCAGTTCGAGTTCCGCATGGATATCGGTAGGGCGCAGTTCCCGGATCATACGCTCCGGCCCCCGCACCCGGATTTGCGCCTCGGGGATGGTTACCGAGCTGATTTCCAGATGCGGCGGTACGTGGCGAAACTCGATGGGGACGCGCACGGCGACTTCTGCCGGCTCCTGATCGGGGGCAACCGCCAACCACAATCCCGTCGCAATCAGCAGAGATAAAACTTTCAGCCAAAAATTGTGCAGCACCCAGCGCTTCAGGAATTTCGTCACAGCGGGCGCTCCATTTCCGAATCTGAATCTCCGTCGGCTCCTATTTGAGCGCCTGTGCGCATAGCTGCGTCTGATTCCTCGTTCTGCGCGACTACAGTAGGCAGCGCCACGGGCGCCATATAACGCCGCAATTCATTGCTCAGATGTTCGCGCAATTGTTCCGCCGTAAGATCTCGATCGATCCTGCCTCCGACGGCCATGCTGATTGCGCCGGTTTCTTCGGAGACAATCACGGCGATTGCATCCGTCTCTTCGGTGATTCCAATGCCTGCCCGATGGCGCGTTCCCATCTGGGTGGACAGTACGGGATTCATCGACAGCGGCAAGAAGCAGGCTGCCGCCGCCAAGCGATCTTTTTGAATGATCACGGCGCCGTCATGCAGCGGAGCGCTAGGACGAAAAATCGTCGCCAGCAAATCGTAGGAAAGTTTCGCGTCCATGGCGACGCCACTTTCGATATAGGTGCGCAAGCCGATCTCGCGCTCAATCACGATCAGAGCGCCGGTTTGATGCTGCGAAAATAGATTCGCCGCCAGGACGATATCATCGTACGAATCTCCTTCCACCGCGGCCGCACGCAGGAAACTGACTCGCCTACCCACATCGGATAACACGTGCCTTATCTCTGACTGAAAAACTACGATCAATGCAAACACGATGTAGGGCAGCAAGTGGCTCACCAGCCAGTTCAACGTGACCAGCTCGCCGATACGCGCCAGGTAGAACGCCACTGCCACTGCGGCTAATCCAGCCAACATGGGCGCGGCGCGAGTTCCCCGGATCATCACCAGCACTTCGTAGATGATCAGCGCCACCAGCAGAATGTCGAGCACTGCAAAGGACACTCTCGACCATGGCGCCATGAGTTGCGTCACCGGATCTCCTTATCTGCCGAGTTTCTGAACTTCAGAACCCTACATTCTAATGCAGTCGCGAGCCGGCTCGATGATTTCGAAGGTTTTGGTGCTTTTAGCTTTATTCTTCCGAGCGTTCGCCGTTTGCGTGGGTGGTGGTTACCGCAGCCCGAATCTCGCCCCGCGCCAAGCGTGCGCGTATGGAGTCGCCGGGATTCATCTGTGCAGCGTCCTTTACCAGATGTCCGGCGGCGTCAAAGATTAAAGCATAGCCCCGCTGCAGAACTGCCAAAGGGGAAAGCGTCTCCAGCGCCCTGCCCATGCGCTCGAGGCGAACTTTATTCTGCAGGAGCTGATTTCGCATGGCGGCGGTCATGGCGGAAGTCCCGGCTTCGAGCTCGGAGCGTATGGCAGCCAGCACGCGCCGCAGGTCGTAATGGCGTACGGTAGCCGATACGGTTTCCCAGCGCCGGCGCAATCGATCGAGGGTTTGGCGCTCGCCGCGTTCCAGGCGGTAAGTGAGGTCGTCGAGCCTTTGCTGGCGCTGCCGGATCAAATCCATCATCCGGGCAAATGCGCCATGCTGGGCCCGCTCGGTTAGAGCGTGACGAGCCTCCAGCAGACGGCGCTGCATGGCTCGCACCAGCCGTTCGCGTACCGCCCCCGCCTGATTCTCCACATCGACGCGGGAACGAATCACCAGTTCGGCTGCGGCCGAAGGCGTGGGAGCGCGTAGGTCGGCCACAAAATCGATGATGGTGAAATCGGTCTCGTGTCCCACGGCTGAAATTACAGGAATCTCTGATGCGGCCACGGCTCGCGCCAGCTTCTCATCGTTGAATGCCGCCAAATCTTCCGCCGACCCTCCGCCGCGCGCGACAATGATTACTTCCACGCTGCGGCTTTGGTTGAAATACCGGATGCCGGCGGCAACTTCTGCGGCTGCCGTGTCTCCCTGCACTTGCGCGGGATAGATCAGCGCGTTCGCGGTGTGATGCCGCCGCTGCAGAATGTTCAGGATGTCGCGCAGTGCAGCCGCTTGTGGCGAGGTTACAATTCCGATACGGGCGGGGAGGGTTGGAATTGCTTTCTTCCGCTCTGCCGCAAATAATCCTTCCGCTTCGAGCTTGGCCTTCAGTTGCTCGAAGGCAACCTGCAAACCGCCCGCGCCTTTGGGTTCGATATACTCGGCGGCGATTTGCAACTCGCCGCGATCGTCGTAAATGGTGACGCGGCCGCGCACCACCACCTGCATGCCATCGGCGGGGCGAAAACGCAAGAGCCGGGCCGCCGAGCGAAACATCACCACCCGGATCTGCGCGTTTCCATCTTTTAGCGTGAAATAAAGATGGCCGGAATCGGGAGCGCGAAAATTTGAGATTTCGCCCTCCACCCAGGCATCGGAATATTCCCCCTCGACATGGGTGCGAACGGCCGCGACCAGATCGCGCACCGTCCAGACACGCCGCCCCGGGGGCTGGAATCTAAATCCGAGTTGATCCGTGGCCGACATAGATTTGCCCACTTGCCCCTAATGTAAACCCTGTACGACGAATTTACCGCTGCTTGCCGAAAATTCCACTGTTAGCCTTCGCTACGGGATCCGCCTTAAGGGTTTGGCAAGGCGCTGAAAGGGCGGAAGTTCTGTTCACCCTCGGCTATTGGCCCGCATCGTGCCCCTTTCTTCATCGGTTTGTCCGATCACAATTCTTTTTGCTCTCAGGAGGCTAATTCATTTATGAAACGGACAGGACTGAAAACTCGACATTGGCTGGCAACCTTCACGCTTACTTCCCTTGTTTGGGCTTCGCCTGCAAGAGCGCAATCGCAAGGCGCGATGCCGCAAAACCAAATGCAGGACCAATCCCAAGACAGTCGAGGTTGGAACAACAACGACATCACACGCGGCGAAGTAGCCACCATGGATCAGTTCCTCGACAAGCATCCCGAGGTCGCGGAGCAACTCCAGAAGCATCCTAAGCTGATTGACGACCAGAAGTGGGTTGCAGGCCATCCGGAATTACAGCATTTTCTGGCGGACCATCCAGGAGTGCGGCAAGAGTTTGATCAACATCCCCAGGCGTTCATGCGCGACGAAGACCGGTACGATCACCGCAGCGATCGTCCCGACATCACACGCGGCGAACTAGCCAACATGGATCAGTTCCTCGACAAGCATCCCGAGGTCGCGGAGCAACTCCAGAAGCATCCCAAGCTGATCGACGACCAGAAATGGGTTGCGAACCATCCCGAATTACAGCATTTTCTGGCGGACCATCCTGGCGTGCGGCAAGAGTTTGATGAACATCCCTACGCGTTCATGCGCGATGAAGATCGGTACGACCATCCCAGCGATCGTCCTGACATCACACGCAGCGAAGTTGCCAATATGGATCAATTCCTCGACAAGCATCCTGAGGTCGCGGAGCAACTCCAGAAACATCCTCAGCTGATCGACGACCAGAAGTGGGTTGCGAACCATCCGGAGTTGCAGCATTTTCTGGCGGACCATCCTGGAGTGCGGCAAGAGTTTGATGAACATCCTCAGGCGTTCATGCGCGATGAAGACCGCTATGAGCGGTCGGAGGATCAACATAGCGGCATGCCCCGAGCCGAAGTTTCTAGCTTCCACAACTTCCTTCAGGGGCACGGCAGCATCGCTGGCGAACTCTCCAAGAACCCCACTCTAGCGGCCAACGATGAGTACCTGCAAAATCACACGGAGCTGCAGGCGTACCTTCAGGCTAATCCACAAGTACGCGAGCAGCTGAATTCCGATCCGCAGTCCTTCGTCAAGTCAGCTCAAGCCACAGACGTCCCGACCCCGGGGACGACGGCGAAAACCATGCCCAAGACGCCGGGTTCGAAGTGAGCATGGGTAATAAGGCATATACAGGAGCAACACGCACACCGGGAGAGCGAGGCGGTCTTCTGCGGACCGCCTCGCGCTTCGCTTCTGAACACCAAATGCAAGATTTGCTGCACGAAGATCTGCAGGATAGCGCAAGGGAGGCGTCATGAAACGCAACAAGATCTTGGTCATATTACTCGCGCTGTCGTTCGCGCTTCCGGTTTTTGCCGGGGGCAAAAAGCACCCTCAGCGCGCCATGATTGAGAAGATGGAAGCGGTTCCTTGCGGAGCTAAGGAACACGGCGTGGCGGGCCTGGGCAGTATCTGGGCTTCGGTGGGTATAACCAGTAT
>DASRWO010000062.1:0-13169 GCA_035654555.1 Candidatus Deferrimicrobiaceae bacterium
ATTACCGGCGCCAAAGCGGAATCCCGGCAAGAACAACTCAAGAACGGGAGAGGCGCGATCGTTCTGGCCCGCTTACAGGACCGCCGGGTTCGCCTGTTCCTGGAATCCAAGGGCCTCAAGGCGGATTCCATCGGGGATCAGGGCTATCTGCTGTTTTCCGACAAATCCCATCTGATTGTCGCCGCCAACACTGGCCAAGGCCTGTTCTACGGAGTGCAGACGTTGCGGCAGTTGCTGCATGCCGATGGCCACACTCTCATTTGCCCGGCAGTCTCGATTCGCGATTGGCCAAGTATGGAATGGCGCGGCGTGCAGGATGACATCAGCCGCGGTCCCATTCCTACCGAAGATTACATGAAGAGACAAATCCGCACCTTGGCGGCTTACAAGGTGAATCTTTTTGCTCTTTATATGGAGCATGTCTTCGATTTTGCCAGCCAACCTCTAGTAGCGCCGAAGGAAGCAGCGCTTACTCCGCAGGAAATCAACCGCCTGGTGGATTACGCCAGGCAGCTCTACGTCACGATTCTTCCCGAGCAGCAGACATTCGGCCATCTGCACAACATGTTGAAGTATGAGATCTACTCTGATGTCGCGGAGCGTCCCCACGGGCACGTGCTCACGCCGACCAAGGAGCAGTCTTACGACATAATCAAGGCCATGTATGCCGACCTGGTGCCGCTTTTTCCCGGACCATTTCTGCATATCGGCGGTGACGAGACGTTCGAGCTCGGACACGGACAAACTGCGGCGCTTGCCGCCCAAGAGGGGCTCGGCCGTGTGTATCTCGCTCACATCCAGAAAGTCAACGCCATTCTGCAGCCGTATCACAAGCAACTCATGTTCTGGGGAGATATCGCGGTGAAGTATCCGCAACTCTTGAGTATCTTGCCCAAGGACATGATCGCAGTTCCCTGGGACTACGACGCGAAGCCGAGCTACGAGAGCATCATCAAACCTTATCGGGACGCAGGTTTGCGCGTGGTGGTCGCCCCTGGCGCGAACAACTGGAATCAGGTCTGGCCGAACTTGGATGTCGCGTATGTGAATATCCGTAACTTTGTGCGTGACGGGCAAAAACTCGGCGCGATGGGAATGCTGAACACCACGTGGAATGACGATGGCGAGTCAATTTATGGCATGGCGTGGCCGGCCTTGATCTTCGGCGCGGCAACGGGATGGCAAACGGACGAATCGAATATCGATCAATTCAAGAACTCTTACGACTGGGCCTTCTACCGCAGCGGTGATTCCACCTTCCGCGATGTGCTGGAGAATTTGGACCGCGGACATCAGGCGCTGGCTAAGGTTAACGTTGATATCGAGACGGACGATTTATTCTGGGCGAATCCCTTTACCCCCGAAGGTGCGAAGCTCATGCAAAAAATTCTGCCCGCCGCGCGTGATATGCGCTTGGGCGCGGAGCACGCGCTGTTGTCGCTCGACCAGAATGGTCGCAAGGCGCAGGCCAATCAGTCCACCCTAGCCGACATGATGCTGGGCGCTTGGCGCTGGGACACATTGGGCATGAAGATTCAGTTCACGCAAGAGATCAACCAATTCTATTGGGATGCCTTCGAGAACCAGACCGACGCCGAGCGAGTAGGCAACGACCTCGAAGAAATCACGGCTATCAATGCGCGCCTGGAAGATCTGCGCGATGCCACCACGCGCCTGCGTGAGATGTACCGCGCGGCCTGGATACAGGAATACCAGCCATATTGGCTGGACAATGTTTTGGTGCGCTACGATACGCTGGCCGAAGTATTTCAAAAAAAGATTGTCGCCGTACGCCAGGCCCGCCGGCTGTACGATACGACCAAGACTTTGACTCCGCCGCAGGAGTTGGGGTTCTATTTGCAGCCCTAGATCTACAATCCAAATAAGTACCATGCTCTCCTCCGTTACGCGCCTTCGAGTTCGCTCTACCCTTTATCTTCCGGCGTTCCTGTGGGAAACTTTTGGCTCTCGATGCCAGGTTGTACGAGCGCCGGGATTCTTGGGCGGAAGGCTTCTGCTGGACGCAGGCCGCACCTTCTGGACCCTCACCGCCTGGGAGGGCGAACGGGAGATGAAGGCGTTCCGCGGTGCCGGAACGCATGCGCGAGTCATGCCGCGCCTCGCAGCATGGTGTGACGAAGCATCCTATACGCACTGGATTTCGGACGATCTCCCATCGTGGCAGGAAGCCCACGAGCAGTTGATAAGAGATGGCCGTCTGTCTCGGGTTGCGCATCCGTCGGCCAATCATGAGGCTCGGCAATTTCCCAAGCCTCGCCTCACTCCTTTGATTGAACTAAACCTGAAGCCACGAAAAAAGCGCTGATTGAAACGTTGATTGATAAGTCGGCGTCCTGCTAGCAGGGATTCGAAAGTTGAATCAAGAGCGGGATGTTACGCTTTCTCAGAATGTTCTCCGATCGCACCAACTGGAAGCTCACACGCAATCGCCTGACCGAAACGCTCGAAGAGGTGCGTTCGAGCGGTGCTCGCGTGCTCGACCTCACACTGTCGAATCCAACCCGTGCCGGACTGCACTACGACGAGACGCGGATTCTTGAAGCGTTGGCCTCCCCCCAGTCGATGGATTACGATCCTCACCCAAAAGGTTTATCCGTCGCGCGTGCCGCCGTTGCGGCCTACTACCACACTGTTCACGGTCTCCGCGACTTCGATCCCGAGCGGCTGATTCTGACGACCAGCACCAGTGAAGGTTATTCCTTCGTGTTCCGGTTGCTCTGCAATCCCGGCGATGAGCTGCTGGTTCCCAAGCCGAGCTATCCATTGTTTGAGTTCCTGGCAGACTTACAGGACGTCAGGCTGGTGCCGTATCAGCTGATTTACGATCACGGATGGCAGATGGATTTTCCTTGGCTGCAAAAAGCCGTCACCAGGCGCACCCGCGGCGTGGTTGTGGTTCATCCCAATAATCCTACGGGTTCGTATGTGCATCTGAATGAGAAAGAACTTCTCAACCGCTTTTGCCGCGAGCATGACCTGGCGTTGATCGCAGACGAAGTATTTATAGACTACGCGCACAAGGGAGTGCTACAAGGATCCTTCGCCGCTAACCAGGACGCACTGACCTTCACGCTCAGCGGAGTTTCTAAAATTTCCGCTCTGCCGCAGATGAAAGTTGCATGGATCGCAACCAGCGGTCCCGCGGCGCAGGTAAACGCCGCGCAGGCTCGTCTTGAGGTCATCGCCGATACCTATCTCTCCATGAACGCGCCGATCCAGTGGGCCCTGCCGGCGATGCTTGAGCAAAGAAAAAGCATCCAGCAGCAATTGCTTGATCGCGTGCTGGGAAATCTGGCCGAATTAGACCACCAGCTCGCCGCTCAGAAAACGTGCCAGCGTCTGATTGTAGAAGGCGGATGGTATGCCATACTGCGCGTCCCCGTCACGCAGACCGATGACGAACTGGCGGTCGATCTGCTGCGAGAGAGATTAGTCCTGGTGCATCCCGGACATTTCTACGACTTCCCCAGAGACGGATATCTGGTGCTGAGTTTGATTACGCCGGAAATTGAATTCGCGGAAGGAATGAAGAGGCTACTGCTGGCGATTTCCCATTGATTCCCGACTACCGCAAGACCGTAAAGAGGCCGGATCGAAACTCATGAGATGTTTCAACCTTTTACCAAAAACGGATTGCTCTCGCGTTCTTCTCCGATGGTAGTCGTCGAGCCGTGGCCGGGAACGACTAAGGTATCATCTGGAAGAGCAAGCACGGTGCCGCGCAGCGATTGCATGATCTTTTGCATGGATCCGCCCGGCAGGTCGGTGCGGCCGATGGAGCCCGCGAAAAGCGTGTCGCCTGCGATCAGCTTTTTCTCGGCAGGGAAGTAAAGACAGATACTGCCTTCGGTGTGCCCCGGTGTGTGCAGAACGCTGGCCGTATGCGACCCGGCCTTTATCGTATCGCCGGTACTTACGCTCTGGTCGATCTCGACCGCTCCGGGCGCTGCCATGCCGACCCATGCGGCCTGTGTGTCGAGCATTTTCAGCAGGGCATAGTCATTCTGGTTGAGCAGGATCGGCGCTCCGGTGGTGGCGCGAAGCTTCATGGCGCCGCCAACATGGTCGATATGGGCATGTGTGATCACGATTTGCTTGACTTGCAGGTTATTCTTGCGGATGAGTGCTAACACATCTTCTATGTCGTCGCCGGGATCGATGACCATGGCTTCGCGCGTAGTTTCGTCGCCGATAATCGAACAGTTGCACTGCAGCGGTCCCACAGGAAAGATTTCGTGGATCATAGCTCTATTGTAGCGAGACGCGATGCGGCGGGTCAGGACCATGTTCCTAAAACATGTTCCTAAAATTCGTGGACACAAAGGAAACGAAGGTACACGAAGACTTGATTAAAGAAGTTTTCCTTCGTGTTCCTGAGTGCCCTTAGTGGTTACTTAGTTTTGTCGTCCAGACAGCTCCGGAGCGACAATAAGAAGAGTGCTGGGGGAGGTGCATGTGGCAGCAAAATATCGTCAGCACGGTTACCAGGATCGGGACCGTGAGGAAAGGCCGCGCAAAGAGTCTGGAGAAAAACCGGCGTCGGCTCCCGCGAAGAAGGACTACAGCTTCGGCCCAAAAGTAGTCAATCTGCCCGGCACCCGCGCCGTGTCGCGGTGCACGCAATGCGGGACGGTTCTGCAAGGAATGCCGCCCAGCGAGATCTGTCCCAAGTGCGGCTTCGCGTTGCATTCCGGCAAGCAGTGCGCATACTTCGATCCCGTCAGCCGGTTCGAGTGCATGCAGCCGGTGCCCAAGCGGATAGAAAAAAAAGACGTCCGCAACGATTGCACGTTCTACGAATTGCGCGTCTCGCGGGAAAAAGAAACATCCACCCCCGCCAGTCTTCGTCCCAACGACGCACGGCAGGCGTTTGAGAATCTTTTCAAGAAGTAGAAGTAAAGACGGGCTGGCATCCGGACTCGACGACTTTCGCCTATGGTTTCTGGATAGGCCGCAGAATAATCTCGCTCACAAACGATTGCGGAGCCTGCGTCACCAGCATCCTCACGGCATGTGCCACGTCCTCCGGTTGAAGCATTTTGTTGGGATCCTTGCCCTCGTGCGGACTCAGTTCAGTATTGGTCGAGCCCGGGCAAACTACGCTGACCCGGATGTTGTGAACGCGCAACTCTTCCGCCACGGAATAGCTCAGCCCGTTCAGTCCCCACTTAGAAGCTGCGTAAGCCGCGCCGTTGGGCAGGGCATTCTTTCCCGCGATCGATGAGATGTTGATGATATGGCCAAGGCGAGCACGAATCATCATAGGCGCCAAGGCTCGAATGGCATAATAGACGCCGCGCAGGTTCGTGTTCAGAATCTGATCCCAAGCATCGGGAGGAAGCCGGTGCAGCGGGCCGCCAAATCCGCCTACTCCGGCATTGTTTACCAGGACGTCCAGGCGTCCGAACGAAGACTCAAGGTGTTTGGCGGCGGCCTCGACGGATTCGAGGCTGGTCACATCGCACGGAATTACTTCAGCCTTGCCGCCGGCTCCAGTAATCACTTTCGCAGCGGATTCGAGCGCGGCCTTGGTCCGTCCACAGAGCGCCACAGTTGCCCCCAGTTCCGCCAGGGACTTTGCAATAGCAGCGCCGATGCCCCGGCCTGCACCCGTAACAATTGCCACTTGTCCAGCCAGAAAATGCAATTTATCGTTTGAGAGCTTTTCCATGAGCATGGTGAGGATTGTCCTTCTATATGGCTGCACGACTGTCAATGGCGGAAACCGCGCCATCCAACATGCCCCACTTCTGCATCTTATACAATGTGGGAGAGGGTGAACATGAAGTTGCTTGCCTTCGGAAGAAGAGGTCCTTATAATCCGGCCAACCGGGCATGAAGGGTCAGTGGCCGCAAACCCCCAGTTTTACCCCCAAGTTCGCGGGGTCTGCCCGGAAACGGACAAGCATTAGAGACAGATGGCGAGCGCGTGAGCGTGTCCACGCAGAACGCCACAGTTCGGCAAAACGCTATTTCAAACAATATCAATTCCCAAAGGTGCAAGGAGCCAACACTGATGAAAAAGATTCTGGTCACGGTTGTACTTGGGGTGGCTGCAACCGCAGCGGCCCAGAGTGCCGCGCCGCCAGCGCAACAACCCTCGCAGCCAGCGGCACAATCCGCTCAAGGACAACCGCCAGCGTCGCCCTCGCAGGCGCCGGTTATTAAGGATCCCGCCGAATACAATGCCTACATGGGCGCCATCCAGAACAATGATCCAACCGCGCAGATCAGCGGCCTGGAAGCGTTTCTGACGCAGTATCCCAATAGCGCCATGAAACAGGCCGCACTGCAGACTCTCATGCAGGATTATCAAAAAACCAACAACCAGCAGAAAACACTCGATACAGCTACAAAACTGCTGGCGGCCGATCCCAACAATGAACGAGCTTTATTCCTGCTGGCCTATTTCGATCGCATGAAGGCCCAGGGCGGTGACGCCAACGCGAAGCAAGATCTGGTAGACGCCAAGAAATATGGAGAGATGGGTCTGCAGAGTCTTCCGAAATTCACCAAGCCCGCAGGCACCTCGGACGCGGATTTTCAGAAAATGAAAGATCAGATGACCGGAGTTTTCAACGCGGCCATCGGCATCTCTGAAATCACCGACAAAGACTACGATGATGCGCGCAAGAATTTGCGGGCAGCCGTGGACAGTAGCCCGGATTTCCAGAAAGATTTCAGCGTGGTTTATCCGTTGGCTCTGGCTTATGCTGGGCCCACTCCGCCAGACCCAAAAGTTACTCCGGATCCACTGAATGCAATCTGGTTTGCTGCGCGCGCATCGGTCGTCGCACCCACTCCGCAATATCAGCAACAGATTGAAAAATATGCGAAAAATCAGTACATAAAGTATCACGGCGGAGACGACGGCTGGACCGATGTCCTGGCCCAGGCCAAGGCAAACCCTGACCCCCCGGCTAACTTCGCCATTAAGCCTGCTCCCAGTCCAGACGAGCAGGCTCACAACATGGTCGTCGCTACGCCGCCGGACAAAATGGACTTCGGTATATGGGAATTCGTGCTCTCCAATGGCAAGCAGGAAGATCAGGATGCAGTCTGGAATGCCATCAAGGGCAAGCCGGTGCAGATGGAGGGAACCGTCATCAGCGCTACTCCGACCGAGTTCCAGATCGCCGGCAGCTCGGATGACATTGACGCCAAGAAACCTGACATCACTCTGAAGTTCGAGGAGAAAGTTCCGCTGAGGCTTATCCCGAAACCGGGAGCCAGTTTCGACTTCCAGGGCGAACCGGCCTCTTATACTCCGAATCCGTTCATGATGGTCATGGAGAAAGGTCAGTTGCTGAAAGCAGCAGGCCCCGCCAGGAAGGCTGCGCCAGCGCATCACAAAACAACCTCGCAGTAATTGTAGTGAGAACTGAAGAAAAGGCAGCCCGCACGGGCTGCCTTATTTTTGGATTAAAAGTGCTGATCGGTCTGTCAGCGGGCGGCTTTCTTTTCCATCGTGATTGGACGGGCGCTACGCGGAGGACGCTTCGCGCCATCCCGGAGTTGCCGTACATCGATCTTGAGTTCATCGATGGTGCGGCTCAGAGTGTTGCGGTGCATGCCCAATTCGCGGGCGGCACGGCACTGGTTGCCTTTGTTTTCCTGAAGCACGGTGAGGATGAAGCGCTTCTTGAATTCCCGCACTCCCTCCGAATATAGGATGTTGCTCTTATACATCTGCAAAATAAGTGCTTCCAGTTGATCTTTCACAGTAGGTTTCTCTCTGTTTTAGCTTTGGTTTTGATGTCCGCTTTTGGCGTCGCGTTCAATATAAAGTTGTATGGTCGCTACCTGCGCGATTCAGCCGGAGTTCCGGATAAGTCCCGGGGCGCGTGACGCAGAAAATCCAGTCCGTCATCGAACTTCGCCCGCAATTCCGATGGCGCCAACCAAATCGCCGCTCTTCCGACCACTAAAAAGTAAGGTGCCAACTCCGATTTCTCGAGCAATGACGTCGTGGGAGTGAACGCAGCCATTCCCATCAGAATTACAGCCACTGCAAGCGCACCCTTCAACAAGCCCAACAATCCGCCAAGAAAACGATCGAAAGCGCTCAAGCCAACTTCTTTCATAAGCCGTCGCGCAATCCTTCCGGCTATGCTGAAGATCATCAAGATAACGAAAAAGATGATCAGGAAACCGAAAATTTCAGCCACCATTTCGGAATTTAGAAACGACAACAACCACCCGGCGAGTCTCTGGTATTGCCAGGCCGCAACCAGGTAGCCCACAACCAATCCTGCCATGCTCAAGGCTTCGGCGAAAAAGCCATGCATGGCGGCCAGCATCACATTCAGCAAAATCACCGCAATGATCAGCCAGTCCGCCGTCGTCATGCCGCTTTCCCGCGGAGCGAAGATCGGCGGAAGTGCGCGGTCTTACACATCCAGCTTCTGTCCTGTGACCTTTTGGTAAGCGTCCAGATATTTATCGCTCGTGCGCTGCGCAACTTCGGCCGGAAGCGCGGGCGCCGGGGGCTGCTTGTTCCAGTGAATCTCCTCCAGATAATCGCGAACGTACTGTTTGTCGTAGGACTCCTGCGCTCGGCCCGGGGCATACTTGTCGGCGGGCCAAAAGCGGGACGAGTCCGGTGTCAGCACTTCATCTGCCAACGTAATTCCCTTGGGCGTCAGTCCGAATTCAAATTTTGTATCGGCAATAATGATGCCGCGCTGGCGGGCGTAGTCCGCCGCTTTCTTATAAACCCGCAAGGTGAGGTCGCGCAGTGTGCTGGCCGTCTCGCTGCCAACAATTTCGCACATCTGCGAAAACGAAATATTTTCGTCGTGGCCGTTGGTCGCCTTCGTGGAGGGAGTGAAGATTGGCTCCGGGAACGCTTGTGATTCAAGCAGTCCCGATGGCAGTTCGATGCCACAGACCTTTCCCGTTGCTTTGTACTCCTTCCACGCCGAGCCCGAAATATAGCCGCGCACCACGCACTCGACGGGAAACATTTGCGCCCTTTGCACAATCATGGACCGGCCGCGCAATTGATCGGCGTATGGTTGCAGCACCTGCGGATAACGCGCCACATCCGCGGTAATCAAGTGGTTCGCCACGATGTCGCAAAGGAAGTCGAACCAGAAAAGCGAAATCTGGCTAAGGACGCGGCCTTTATGAGGGATGCCCGTGGCCAGCACATAGTCGAATGCGGAAATGCGGTCGGTCGCTACGAACAGCAAGCGCTCGCCGTCGAGTTGGTACACGTCGCGGACTTTCCCGCTGGCGTGGAGCTGGAGTTCCGGAAAGTTTGTTTGTAAGAGGACGGGATCAAGAATCTGAGAGTTCATATTGAAATTCTAAGGCAGGAGCGAGCCGTATTTTAGCCTCTCAGAAACTTTTGTCAATCGCAGAGATCACACTGCCAGGGTAGGACGGTATCCCATTGAGCAGGAGAGCGTTGGCGGCAGTGAGCAGCACCGCGTGCCTTAGATACGTGGAGTTTTCAGATCGCGCACTTGTGGAAAAGCTGAGGATAAGCGTGGATATCTTGGGCGTTGCCCCTCTTTTACGGACCATTTCTTCTAGTCCGCTTCTTACGCCGCGCCGAATCGAACCGAGACAAGCTTCGACACCCCCGGCTCCTGCATCGTAACTCCGTAAAGCACAGGCGCGATGCTCATCGTCTTCTTGCTGTGCGTAATCAGGACGAACTGAGTCTGCACACTCATCTCTTTTACCAGCTCCGTGAACCGGCCAATGTTGGATTCATCGAGCGGAGCGTCAACTTCGTCCAGAATGCAGAATGGACTGGGCGTGTACTGGAAGATGCCGACCAGCAGCGCCAACGCGGTCAGCGCCTTTTCGCCGCCCGAGAGCAGCAGCACGCTTTGCAAACGCTTTCCCGGGGGCGACGCGACCACATCAATGCCGCTCTCCGCTGAATTTTCTTCGTCGGTAAGCTTCATGAAAGCGTGGCCGCCGCCGAACAGCTTCTTAAAAGTGCCCTGGAAGTTTTCGTTGATCTTGGTAAAGGCTTCCTTGAACTTCTGCCGCGAAACCTCATCAATCTCGCGAATCGTGGCAGTCGTATTTTCAATGGAGGAGATCAAATCTTTCCGCTGCGCATCGAGGAAAGAGTGCCGCTCGGCGGTTTCGCGGTATTCTTCGAGCGCCATCATATTGACCGGACCCATGGCGTCAAGTTTCGCGCGCATCTCCCGATAAGACTGATCACGGGCCGCCAGTTCCTCTCCCCCGACGCAGGCGATTGTAGAATCGGCGAGCAACTCGGCGCGCTCGATCCCGAGTTCGTTCAGGCAAGTCTCTGCCATGTAGGTAGCGTCGGCTTCCAGTTTCGCAGCTGCTGCTTGCAGCTCGCCACGGCGGTCGCGAGCCTGGTCGAGAAGTTGACGGGCATTTCGAAGAAGTTCGTCGATTTCGGCTAAACGGGCACGGAGCTGATCCCTTTCGAATTGAAGCAATCCCTCCCGAGCCTGGCCCGCATTGCGCTCGGCTTCGAAGTCGACGGCTTGTTGCTCAAGTTGAAGATTCTCGGCCTCGCGCTGCAGTTTTTCAGCAGAGGCCGCTTCAATCTGTGAGACCAGAGTGTGGACGCGGTGATCCATCTCAACGAATAAGGAATCGATGCGTCCCAGCACAGCATTGGCCGAATGATGCCGCTCTTGGAGCGCTGCAACCCGCGCAAACCGCTGCGAACTGGCCTGGGCCGCATCCTCGCGATGCTGACGCAATGCGCCAAGCGATTCCTGCGCCGCCGCGATTTGCAACTCGAGTTGGGCGCGAGTCTGTTCCAGCGCGGCAATCTCTGCCTGGCGAGCCGTTATGACTGACTCCTGCTCTGCCCGCTCCGATGCCAACCGTTGCATCTCCCCCTGCGAAATCCGCATGCGCTCCACAACCCGGCTCATCTCCGAATCCAGTTGCTGCAGCATGTGGCCCGAGGTCATCGACCGGTGTTCGGCTTCGCGCTTTTCGCCTTCCAGCCGCTCCAGCAGGGAGCTGAACTCTTTGAGCTCTCTTCCCAGCGTGAGCACGCGCATTTCTTCGTCGCGCAGAGCCCGTTCCAAATCTTCGAGCTGACGCAGAACTTCCCGCAGTTCACGCTTCATCGACAGCGGGCCCTCGGCACGCTGTTTGCCACCAGTCACCGTCAGGTTGTGAAAGCACTCCCCCGATTGCGACAGAAAGAATGCATCAGGATTTTCCAACGCGAGCCCACGCGCAGTATCGGAACCGGGAACAATGTAACCATCGCGGAGTTTCGGAAGAATTACCTCAAGTGACTTGCCAAAGCCGTCGAGAACGCGAATCGTGTTTTTCAACGGCACGATGGAGGCCGCAGGCGGGGCGCAGTGCGCGGCTTCATCAAGGATGAAAGAGAATTTGGCCTGCGCATCCTCTGGATGAACTAAGAAAGTAGCCCGACCATCGACATCGCTGCGCAGCAGCCGAAGTCCTTCGTCGGCAGCATCCCAGGACTTCACCACGATGTAGTTCAATTCGTCGCGCAGAAAGTCTTCCACCACGCGCTCAAAGCGCGGCTCGACTTCCAGAAAGTCCGCAAGCACGCCCACCGGGGCGAGGCCGCTCTGCATCACTCCGGACTGGAAAAGGCGGCGGACAGATTCGGTGGAATAACCATGCTCAGCGATCACGGCTTCCAGCGATCCTTTTTTCCCCAGGGCTGTGGCAAATTCCGCTCGCAGCACGTCGAGGTTAGTTTTCGCCTGCGTTTCTTCCAAACGTTTGCCTTCGATCAAGCGGCGCAGCTGGCTGATTTCCTCCGTGATTCCGACCACACGCTGACTCACGGTTTCGAACTCCAGCGCAAGTTGCCCACGCTGGCCGCCGAAAGCTTCCACTTGAAGATTTGCGTTGCTGATTTCTGTCTCCAGCCGCCGTGCTTCACGATCCGCGCCGGCCAGCCGCTCTTCGGCCTGAGCCAGTTGATTGCGAAGCCGCGAAGCCGAAGACACCGTATCAAAAATCGCCACGCGAGATTCTTCCTGTTGGTGTTCCAGTTTCGCCAAGGCCGCAGTTGCTGCCGCGGCTTCCTGTTGTGACAGCGCAAGTTCTTGTTCCGCGGCCGCCAGATCGGCTGCTGCGGATTCCAGCATTTGCCGGTTGGAATCGCGTTCTGCTTCAAGCGAGGTTAGACGGTGACGCGCCTGCGCCAGTTCGGCGTCGGCTGAAGCTGAGCGAACCACCAACTCGGCGCAACGCTCATCATTATTGCGGCGGCGCGCGTGTGCACGATCAATCTCCATCGCCAGCTGGCTCAGCCGATCGCGATTCTCGCGCAGCTCGGTTTCGATGGCATATCCGCGCTCAGTACTTTCGCCATGCTCCGCTTCAAGTTGCTGCACGGTCTCCGTGCGGTGCTGCATGTCCTCGGCGAGCGCATTGAGCTGAGCATCCAGTTCCGTGCTCTCCTCGTCAATCACGGCAAACTTGCTGGCTAATACAACACGCAACTCCGCCCGCATCTCGTCGCGCAACTTAGCAAAGCGCTCAGCTTTTGAAGCTTGCCGCTTCAGCGAATTCATCTGGCGCGTCACTTCATCAAAAATATCGTTCACGCGCGCCAGGTTCAGCTTGGCATCCTCCAGACGAGCTTCGGCCAGACGCTTCTTGGTTTTAAATTTGGTAATTCCCGCTGCTTCTTCGAGAATCGCGCGCCGGTCGGTGGGACGGCTGCTCAAAATCTGTCCAATTCTTCCCTGTTCGATCAGCGCATAGGTCTCAGGCCCCAGACCCGTGCCCATGAACAGATCCTGAATGTCGCGCAACCGGCACAATTTGCCGTTCAACAAATATTCGCTGTCACCGGAACGGAACAGCCTTCGCGTGACCACGATTTCGCCGGTATGAAATTGCTGCTGATTAAATTTCCGGCGGCGAATCTTCAACATGACCTGCGGCGCCGCCGCGAGGGCTGCAGACGACGCCGTCAGCGAGACATTGTGCACCGGCAATGCAAATACCGGCTCATCGTCAGGAAAAGCAATCGCAATGGTGTTAATCTTCGAACGCGGAATCTCCACTTCTTCAGTTTTGCCCGGCTGCGCCTCTTCCACCGCACTCTCGGTTTCAGCAGCGGCGCGGGCGCGGATGGCAGTTTCATCCCAGTCGTCCGCATGTTTCGACGATATGGGATTGATAGGAAGTTCGTC
>DASRWO010000063.1:0-9099 GCA_035654555.1 Candidatus Deferrimicrobiaceae bacterium
AAAGCTTTTCCACAGCGCTCAATGTGAGACGACGGAGTACAATTCCATTTGGTCACGCAAGTGCGGCACGTGATCCCTAATCCCAACAAGGAAAGGAACTATGTAACCCATGTGGAAGCCGACGAATCAGCCTCAGACCCCCGGACGCCCGAACGAACCGGAGCGTCCAACCATGACTCCACCGAGCGCGCCTGCAATGATGGCGAATGAGCCTGCTGTTGCGCCGCGTCCGGCGACAGCTACCACCACCACTACCGCGGACCAGGCGACCATCGGCAAATCGCTGGTGATCAAGGGCGAGGTGACTGGATCGGAGTCGCTCTACATCGATGGCCGGGTGGAAGGTTCGATCAGCCTGGCGGGAAATCGCGTCACCATCGGACGCAACGGCGTGGTCGCAGCCAACATCAATGCGCGCGAGATCGTGGTGCTCGGCAAAGTGCGCGGCAATCTGACGGCCAGCGACCGGGTCGATATCCGCAGCGATGGATCGCTCACCGGCGATGTCGTGGCGGCGCGCATCTCTATCGAAGACGGAGCTTTCTTCAAGGGCGGCATCGATATCCGCAAGGGCGGACAGCCTGCGCAGCAAAAGGCCAACGGCGAGGACAAGAGTGTCCCATCGCCGGAGCCGGCCGCGGTTGGCGCCAGAGCGTAGTTGGCGGTAGGTTTTTAAAAGATATCAGCGGCGGGGTTCGCAGCGAATGCGAATGTCCGCCGCTTTGTTTTCCCGCAGCATCTAATCCTCTGATCGCACAAGAGTGCTGGTGATGGGGTTGCACTATCGGAAGTGCAGAGCTGTTGCTCTCCCGCTTACGACCGCAGTACCATAAGCTTCTACCCACGTTCGCGAGCTTAACAGTCGGAATATTTTCGGTTTTTCAGTTCGGCTATGCGAACTAGATGATTTACTTTCCGAAAGGAAGAAGTCCGTTTGATTGATTTGGGCCACGGTTTACGGAAATTGCTGCTCGTTGTCGGCGCTTTTCCGCTGCTTGTTTTCTGCCCAAAGTACCTTGCCGCCGATGCGGCTGCCTTCGATCTGACTGGGCCCAAAGTGGATGTCCGCGTACAGCGCGAAGGCCATACCCTGCCTATCTCCGAAGTTCCCAATCTTCAGGTGGGAGACCGGCTTTGGGTTCATCCCGATCTGCCGGAATCTCAGTCGGTCCGTTATTTGATGGTCATTACATTTCTGCGGGGATCGACAAATCCGCCACCGGATTCCTGGTTCACGCGCGTCGAAGCGTGGGGCAAGACGATTCGCGACGAAGGCATTTTTGTGAACGTACCTGCCGGAGCCGAGGAAGCGATCGTTTTCTTGGCGCCGGAAACCGGAGGAGCCTTTAATACCATCCGGAGCGCCGTGCGCGGTAAGCCCGGAGCCTTCGTTCGCGCCGCGCAGGATCTGGAACAGGCCAGCCTCGATCGTCAGCGGCTGGAAAAGTATCTCGAGTCCGTTCGTCAAGCGTCTGAAACCGATCCCGAAAAGATGAAGACTCGGACTACGCTTCTTGCGCGCAGCCTGAATATGCGTCTCGATCAGCAGTGCTTCGATAAGCCGAGTGCGCAGCAGGCTCCCTGCCTCACCCAGAATACCGACCAACTGGTTCTCGACGACTCTCACAGTCAAACCATGGTCGCCACTCTTAGTTCGGGGCCATCCAGCGATCTGCTGGTGCAGGTAAGTGCCACACCGACTGCGGGCGCCGGATACTACAGCGCTTACGTCGGAGCCGTCGTCGATGTGGTGCGCATTCTCGGCTCGGCGCACACCGCGCAATATCAGTACATTCCGGCTCTGTCACTACCGAAGAAGGACAACCTTAATCTTCGGCTCAATTATCCGCCTTCTTTCCGCAACCCGAAATCCGTTATCGTGATCGCGCTTCCGTTGGTTGTGCCGGCGGCCAATCCTCCTCTGCGTGCCATCGACGCCACGCAGGTCTTCTGTATTGATAAACCGGGGCTCGTGTTGCCGGCTGACGGCGCTCCTTTGGTATTCGCCACCGACTTGGCTCACAACTTTGTTTTGCACGTGGAAACCAAATCTCCAAACGGAATCGATCTTCCGGCTATGCCGGATCCGGCGCAGGGTGGTTTTGTGATCGACACGAAACCCATGCAAGCAGTGGAACTGGAAGGCGAGGTGAGTGGAATCCTGCGCGGCACCTGGGGTTTTCACCCGTTTGATGGTCCTCGCTTTCGGCTACGTGCCTCCAGCCCGGGCGAATGGGTGGTCGCATCCAAAGATGCCAGCGCCCTCATCGTAGGCCGCGAGGACACGCTGCATCTTCAGTCCCCCGACGCTTGCTGCGTAAGCGCCGTCACATTGCGGGATGAAAAAGGCAAGACTGCACCCGCCACCTGGAAGATTGCCAAGCCCGAAGAATTGGAAGTGAAAGTTCCCTTGCAGAACGCGATTGCGGGAAATCTCGCGCTGATAATTCACAAGCAGGGCACGCGCCAGCCGGACGAAATTCCGCTGCACACTTACTTTGAAGCCGGACGTCTTGACGCCTTCAACATTCACGCCGGAGATTCTGATGGAGTTCTCAAAGGCACCAGACTGGATCAGGTCACCGCGCTCGACATCGCTGGCCTGCATTTTGCGCCCGCCGGTTTATCTCGCGCCAACCAGCAGGATGAACTGAAATTGGTGTGCCAGGACCCAACTGTACCCAAGCGCCTGCAGGCCGGAGACGCAATCGCGGTTCATGTAACTTTGAAAGATGGTCGCGCCCTGGATCTTCAAACCAAAGTCGAAGATCCACGGCCACGTGTCGCCATGCTGAGCAAGAGCGTCCAATTGGATCCAGCCGCAGCGCCTTCGGCAGTTCGGCTGGAGAATGAAGGAGAACTTCCCCAGGATGCGCGGCTGAATTTCTTTTTGAAGACGCTGGTTCCGGAGAATTTCCCTTCCGCAGAGAAGATCGAGGTCGCTACAGCGGATGAATCTTTCAGCGTAGTGTTGAGCGAGAAAGATGGGAATCTCACGCCGCAGGATTCGAAGACGATATTTGGCGTGCTCGATCCCATGAAGTTGCTGGGCCCATCGGCCTTCGGTCCGCTGAAGTTTCGCCCCATTGATGGGCAAGGAACTGATGGAGATTGGCAGCCTTTGGTTACGCTGGTCCGAGTCCCCCTGCTGGAAGGAGTGCGTTGTGCCAAGGCTGCAGAGAAGCAGTGCACTCTCGATGGGGACAAATTGTTTCTTATCGACGCCGTGAGTTCCACTCCTGATTTCACCAACTCCGTAACCGTACCCGATGGGTTTGTCCAATCCGCGCTAAAAATTCCCCAGCCCGAAGGCAAGACGCTCTACCTCAAGCTCCGCGACGATCCTTCTACCGTAGTGATGGTGAACGTGCCTGTGGTGAATACGGCGGAGTAGCGCAGCAGTAAATCCTTCATGGTTGGGTTCCCGCGTCCATAATCTCTTTCCCTTCGGTCTGCGCGACAGCGGGATACGCGAGGTTCTTGCGCCGGCGCAAGTCGTTCGGCAATTGCGACTTTAAAATCCAAAGACCCACGGCAGTTGCCGCCGCCCATGTGACGGAGATCAACGCCAATTGCAGCACGTCGGTGACTCGGCTGCCCTGACCGTAAGCCGGCAGCGGCACACTTTTTGCCACTTCAAGGCTAATGCCTCCCGCAACGACGGCAGTCAGTGCGGACTTTCCCAACTCATCCCAACGCAGAGTTCTCAGCGAGACCATCTTCCTGTAGTGCAGCAGCCACGCCAGCGCCAGCAGGTTTGCCCCAATGCCAATATCAGAAGCAAAGGCCAGCCCGACTACTCCGTATGTGTGAAACAACAGGGAATAAATCGGCAGCGATGCGCTGGTAATCAACGTCACGGCGACCATGGGAGTAAGCGTGTCTCCAGCGGCGTAGAAGGCGCGGGCGTAGAGGCCCTGGGCCGACCATAGGGCTAACGATAGTGAGAACCAGAAAAAATAAACGGCCGTTGTGTGCGTATCGGAGAGCGTGAATCGCCCGCGACGATAAACGAGATCGATCAGGGGGAACGCGGCGGCCATCATCCATCCTGTGGCGAGGAACGATGCAGCGGCAACACGGTAAACAGAATCATTCACCGTAGTAGCAAATTCCGTCAGGCGCTTTTCGTTGAACAACCGGGCGAAGAACGGCAAGGAAGCTTGTCCGGTGGCCTGCCCCAGAACCGCGATGGGCACGGCAAACAGACGCTTGGCATAGTTGAGGCGGGCGATATCGCCAATGCCGCTGGAGGCATAGTGACGCAAGATCCAGTCATCGGCCGTCACCAGTGAAACCCCCAGCATCAGCGGAATGGAAAGCTTCACCCACTCGCGAAATGCAGGATTCATGATGTCGAACGAAGGCTTGTAGCCTGTGCCGATGCGCGCCGCTCCAACCACGCTGGCGAGAAACGGACCGACAACACTGCCCAGCAACGCGCCATAAGCCAGCGAGGCGATGCCGAGATGGCGGCCGGCAATCACTCCTCCAAAAATGATGAAAACGTTGTAGAGCAGCGGGCCAAAGGCGGGAAAAAGAAACAGACGGTGGGAGAGCAGAACGGCGGAAACCACACCTCCTACATAGAAAAAAATCTGCGCCGGCAAGAGTATTCGGGTGAGATGAACGGTGAGGTCAACTTGCGCGGGCGAGAAGCCGCGAAACATCCAGCGTACAAATTGCGGAGTGAAGATTTCAGTGACCACGGTCCCAATAATCATCACTGTGGTCATTACCGTGATGACGACAGAAAAAGTTTTCTTGGCGTCGGCGTCGCGATTCTCAGCGAGAAAGCGGGTGTAGATAGAGATGAAAGTAATCGATGCCGCGCCCCCAGCCACGATGTAGTTAAGCCAGTCGGGCAGCGTAAAGGCAGCCACATAGGCGTCGGTCTGCGCCCCCGCGCCGAACGCATAGGCGATGTACGCCTCCCGCACGTAGCCAATCACGCGCGAAAGCATCACCGTCCCCATCAGCAGCAGCGTGGCCGAGAAGGCCGTGTGCTGGTGCGAAGGACGGAAAAACTTCAGGACTCTAGTCATGGAGCGCAGATGTCAGCAAGCAAATTTCTTTCAAAGCCTACCAGACGCTTTGCATCTACAGCCGCGTCAATCGCGAGTGCAGGTTACGGCGGTTCCTTAATTGATACTCCGCTATCGACACTCCGCCTGGCCGGCGATATTTCCCGACAGATGAGGTAAACCAGTAAGCGCTACACGGTCGCACGGAAATTCCGGGAAGAGAAGTGGCAAGCCGCAAACGAAGTTGCGCTGCGGCAGACCGCTCAGCTACGGGCTGCAGATTACATTTTGCAGGTGAGGAGCGAGTTGGAGAAAGCGGCGCAAATTGAAGGTATAGATTCTCTTGCAGTGGCTGCTGCTGGCTGCCGCGGTGTGTAACGCGTCGTAGACGAGACCGCCCGTCCATCCCTTTTCGGCTGCCTGCTGCAGCACGGACTTGTACTCTGCGGCGCTGAGCTCGGCAATATGGAAGTGCGGCAGAATGTTTTCCGCAAGAAGGCGCCAGGCCTCGCCCGGATAGACCATTGGAGTGAGTGGGGCGCGCGTTAGGACAGCGTAAAACTCGGCGGTGCCATGCGCGCTGATCACGGCCTCCAGCTTGCCCTCCCGAATCTTTTTGAGCAGTTCAAGAGACTGAGGGTAATGGGGATGAGCTGAGATTGAAGCTGCGATGAGTACGGATGTATCGCAATAGACTTTCATGCTTCGATTTCAAACTTCGCTCTCATGGCTCAATCGTCATTGGCCGAGAATGTCCCGCACTCGTTCTCGCTCCAAATCATCGGAGAGCTGCTGCCAATCAAAGGCAGCGGCGATCTCGCCCATGTGCACCCAGAAACCCGTTCCGTTCCACCACCGATGGCCGCGGGGTAACAGGCCGCAGCAAAAGTCCGTCAGGGGCTTCAATGGCCTCGAACGTTGTGCCCGCTCTAAACCCCAGGCGCGGGCGAAGTGGTTTCGGCAGAACCACCCGTCCGGATTTATCGCGGGTCAGTTTCATGCCATTTATCATGCCACATGGCATTTTTAATGGCACAACTCGCTGAGCCGGCTAGATCTTCAACACCACCTTGCCGTAGTTCTTCCCCTCCTGCAGCAGCCTGTAGGCTTCCGTGGCGCGATCGAGCGGGAAAGCATGGCCAATCACTGGAGACAGGTTATCTTCCACGATCCATTGCGACAGCTGCGACCACGCAGGCTGCATAATTTCCAGCTTTTGCGAGAGATAGGTCAACCACAAGCCCTGAACGCTCGCAGATTTTGCATAGAGGGCGCGAACATCGAGTTGCGGCTGCTTGCCGGAGGCGGTGCCGTATTGAATGACGCGGCCAAAATCGCGCAGGCAGCGCAGGCCCTTGGCCGTGTGTTCCCCGCCGAGCATTTCAAAAACTGCGTCGACGCCCTCGCCCCGAGTGAGATTCTTCACGACCTGTTCGTAATCCTGCTGCTTGTAGTTGATGGCGTGCTGCAAGCCTAACGCCTTGACTCGCGCCAGCTTTTCGTCCGAGGAAGACGTGCCGTACATTTCTACGCCGAGAATTTTTCCAATCTGAACGGCCGCTGTGCCAACTCCTCCGGCGACGGCATGAATCAAGACTCGATGCGGAGCTTTGCCCGGCTGGACGGCCGAGGGCGACTGCCCCCACAGAGGCTGTGAGGTCATTCCGGCCTGCCAGTAAGCCAGATAAGCGGTGAAGTAATTGACTGGGAAGGCAGCGCCTTGTTCGTAGGTCCAACCATCTGGAATGGGCCACAGCATGTTGGGATATGCAGCTACCTTTTCGGCGAAGGCTCCCCACTGCATATACCCCATGACACGGCGTCCTGTGGTTTCTTCGGTACCTGCAAACTCGCGTCCCGCGATGAGCGGTGGCGCTGGGGTTCCGGGGTAGCCGCCCTGCGCGGTCATGAAATCAGCGAAGTTCAAGCCGCCGGCCATGACTCGGACCAAGGTTTGCCCGGGCTTCAAAATCGGTTCGGCGGATTCCTCCACCGAAAGTGCGTCCGGGCCGGAGAGGTTGGTGATCACTAAGGCTCTCATGCACCGGAGTGTAGCAGTCTGGTAGCGAAAATTGCATAGGCCTTCGTCCTCCAGAAGACGCGGGTTTCCGGTCCGCCGGCCCGGGGATTCGCCCGACTTTCTTAAGCCAGCTACTTGCGATCAGGTATATACTCGTGCCGTTGGCTTACTTGGCTCTTCCTGGCTTCGCCTCCGAGGGCTGGGAACGGGGCGTACATTCATCCCCCTAATTCTTGCGCGCCCCGCATAGTGGAAATGCCGATTCACATCTGAGGCGGATGTGGAACAGGCACCGCTGCATGGCTTCCAGAGTACTGGAGTTGCATCGGGGGAGGGTCATCCTGTGGATTTGATACTGGTACGTCTTCTTTTTGTCATAGTTGTTTCTGTTGCTTGCTACTTTATTGAACCTTTCCGGCTGGCTCGGCCGCAGGATGCCTTAGTCGGAGCGGCGGTCGGCGCGGGAATTGTGTTGTTCGAATGGAAGCTTCGCTCGGTGAGCCTGAAGCGGCTGATCGGCGCAGCCATCGGCAGCGTCCTCGGCATCTGTGGCGCCTATCTGTTTGCCCTCGTAATCCACGGCAGTGTGCCTCCCGGAAATACCCAGAGCTTTCTCCAAATTCTGGTGATGTTACTGATGGCCTACGTCGGCTTGGTTGTGGGAGCCAGCAAGGGCGATCTGCTGAACTTAGCCGCATTGGGCGGAGTCTTTGGCGGCGAGAAGCAGGGCAAGAAGAGCTACAAAATCCTCGACACCAGCGTCATTATCGACGGCCGCATCGCTGATATTGCCGAAACCGGATTCCTGGATGGCATCATTGTGACGCCGCAGTTCGTCCTGCGCGAACTCCAACTTGTAGCCGATTCGGCCGATTCGCTGAAGCGCAACCGCGGACGTCGCGGGCTGGACGTTTTGCAGCGTCTGCAGAAAATGGCCACTCTGCAGATTCAAATCGTCGAGGATGATTTTCCTGCTGTCCGCGAGGTCGATCTGAAGCTGATCGAGCTCGCCAAGGTCTACGAAGGCAAAATCATCACCAACGACTTCAATCTGAACAAGGTGGCGCAGCTGCAGGGGGTCGAAGTTCTGAACATCAACGAACTGGCGAACTCGCTCAAGCCCATCGTGTTGCCGGGTGAAATCATGAAGGTATTCATCCTGAAAGAAGGAAAGGAATACAACCAGGGCGTGGCTTATCTGGATGATGGCACCATGGTGGTCGTAGACAATGCACGAAAAATGATCGGCAAAACCATCGATGTCTCAGTCACCTCGGTGTTGCAGACGACGGCGGGAAAGATGATCTTTGGCAAGTGGGATGAGCGGGCTTTTGGCCGGTCCAGTGCCGCAGTTCAGCCTCCCGCCGCTGTGATTCCCGGACCGGTGGGGCCGGGAGCGCCGCTGCCAGCCACGCTGATCGAGAGCAAACCCAGCCAGTCTTAGGAGCCTGCGGCGACAACCGACGCCACCGAAATGGCGTTGTCATCCAGGGTTCCGACCACCTTGACGCGCTCCCCGGCTGCGCGCTTCAAGGCGGGTTGATATCCTTTGAGGCGATAGGTGGAATCGCCATCCACCAGAGCAAAACTTTCTCCGCTGTGCACGCAAGCTCGCGTGCAGTCACCCGCACTCATTCCCACACTGGCAGAGTGTTTGGCACCACAGTGGGTGTCGGTGATTATGCCCTCGTAGGTCTGGAGTGGAAGAACAGAGGATTGCACTCCAGTGGCCGTTTCGGCTGCCGCGACAGTGGGGCCAGGTTCGGATCTTGACATGGTCATGGAGTAGGCCAGAACACAGACGATCCCAATGCACAGCGCTCCCGGCAAGAACCACTGGCGGAGGTTCACATTCTTCATCACAGTTTGGTACCTCCTTTGGGCTGCAGGTTGCTTTTCCAACCACCGCAATTGCGCTCTAATTTCAGTGCAAGTCACCTGCCAGCTTCAATTTCCACGCACCGGAGAGCTAACTGATTGACCTATGGGGAGTTGCGTTTGGAACAACAAGAATCCAGATTGGAAACTGGCGAACCTCAGGTGCAAGAAGTTCGT
>DASRWO010000064.1:0-5980 GCA_035654555.1 Candidatus Deferrimicrobiaceae bacterium
TCGAATGGCGAATCGAAGGAAACCTGGGTGCGCTCGTACGCCGCAATCGCGCGCACCAGGTCGGTTCCGTTGATGGGGCGGCCGAAGACACGGCGAAATGCCTGATCGTATTCCGGCACCGCGGCTATCTGCTTCACCGCAGCCTCAAGTGTAGGTTGGCCCATTTCACTGGGATTCTGAATAGGAAGAGCGGCCTGATCCTCGAGAGTTTTCGAACGCCCATCCCAGAATTGCGCGACATTGTAGAGCGCGTTCAGAATCGTCGGGGCGTTGCGCTGGCCCAACCTCCCCTTGATGCCGATGGAAACCTCTCGCCCGTCTGTAAAAGCGCGGGCGGGATCGTGGCATGTGCTGCAGGCAACGGTTCCATCAGCCGACAAGCGCCCGTCGAAAAAGAGCTTCTCTCCCAGCGCAACTTTCTCCGGCGTCTGCGGATTATCCACCGGTACGGCCGTACGCGTGGCTTCTAGCGGAACTCCGACTTGTTTCAGCGATTTGGGATCCGCCAGCGGACTAACGCGCGGAATCGGAGGCGCCTGTCCTTCGCTTTGCGCGGAGGCGCCTTGTGTTGCTCCTCCAGTCTGGTTCGCTGAGTTGGCGCTCTGGTAAGGGAGACCCGTTATGCACAGAGCCACCACGAACGCAAAACAAAGACGTACATGGCTCCTTGCTGGCATGACTTTATCCCAGACGCTCATGATATTGGAAACCCGACTTGAATTTCAGCTCTTGCCCTCAATTGTTGAGGCGAGATAGGGCCCAACCTATCGTCGCGCGGTAATCGACGACCGGAAGAAAAGTCCCGATGAATTTGAAAGGTCTTTACGCGGCGCCGAAGCGCTGCTCTTCCCGCGTGCCACGGCGTTGCGATTGCGTTACCTCCCTTAGTTACTATTCGTTACGTTACCCCTGACCGGTTGGAATGGCCCCTGGTACATTTCCCTCCCGTGCATTGCGGGGATGGGAGGTGGAATGTAAACAGAAGAGAGGGGACGTGCGATATCCGCGCCGGCAGCGGCTTCGGGCGCGGGTTTCAGAACACCCGGGGGGACAGAGAATGCAGATTGGGGTGTACGGTTCAGGGTTTTTGGGGACGGTGATTTCGGCCTGTCTGGCAGACTTTGGCACTCCAGTTTCCTGTTGTCATCCGGACCGGACGCGCATGGTCGAGATGGCGCAGGGGAACATTCCATTTTTTGAAAAGAATCTGAAAGAGATTATCCGGCGAAATGTGCGCGCGGGTCGGCTGGCCTATTCGACGGACATCGAATCTTTTGCACGCAAGGCGCAGGTTATTTTTCTGGCCGAAGATGGGGCGGAGAACCTGACGGATGTGGTGATGCGGATTGCGCGTCTGGCGCCGAAGCCTCCGATTCTGACTGTGGTGACACCGGTGGCGGTGGGCACGGCTACGGCTCTGGAGAAGAGTGTGAAGGATGCGGGGCTGCAGGCGACGATCGTATCGCAGCCTATGTTTTTCACGGACGGTTGCGCGGTGGAGGATTTTAACTGGCCGGACCGGTTGATTCTGGGATCGACTTCGAACGAAGCGGTGCATGTGCTGAAGCAGATTTTTCATCCGCTGGTAATGCGCGGCGTACCAGTGATTGTGACTAATCAGGCGACGGCGGAACTGGTGCGAGAATCGGCGACGGCATTCGTGGCGACGAAAATTTCCTTCATTAACGAAGTGGCGGCGCTGTGCGAGCGTGTAGGCGCGGATGCAGTGAATCTGGCGCTGGCGCTGGGGCTGGATAAGAAGATTGCTCCGAGATGTTTGCAGCCGGGAGCGGGAATGGGGGGAGTGTTTGCCGAGTCCGACATGGATTCGCTGGTGCAGTTGGCGCAGGCGAATGGGGTTCCGCTGAAAGTTTTGAGCGCGGCGCGAGACGTAAACCACAGCCTGGCGGATCGGCTGGTCGATAAGATTGCGGCGGCTTTGAATTCAGTGGAGAACAAGGATGTAGGAATTCTGGGTCTGGCATTCAAGCCGAATACGAATTCGGTGGCGGGATCGTCGGCGATTCGGTTGGCGGAGACGCTGGTGTCGAAAGGGGCGCGGGTGCGGGCTTACGATCCGGTTGCGCTTACCGATGCCAAGACGCGGCTGAATGGATCGGTGCGTTACTGCGATTCGGCTTATGCGGCGGCGGAAGGAATGGATGCATTGGTTGTGGGCACGGGCTGGCCGGAATTTCGCGCTCTAGATTTTGAGCGCATCAAGCATCTGCTGAAGAAGCCGATCATTGTGGATACGAAAAATCTGCTGGATTCGGTGCGGCTGCGCGCCATGGGATTTGAGTATGTGGGAGTGGGGCGCGGGTGAAGCTGGTTGAGGGCGAGGAAGTTTGCGGGCCGGTAGAGCGTCGGACATTTTATTCCCTTCTTTCGGGTTTTCTCGATAGTTTCTCATTCGTGTTATTTTGTCTGCCGTTTTCTGCGGTGATTCACGTGGTGAGTTCGGTGTGGTGCCGATTTTTGACCGAGGAGTGAGTGAGTCAGTGCGTCACCGGATAGAACCGGGATGGGCGGGCCGCCGTGGGACGGGAAATTCTGGGGTGGGAAACGGGAATCGAACCCGCAACCGTCGGAGCCACAGTCCGGTGCTCTGCCAGTTGAGCTATTCCCACCGCCACGCTGATTATACAACCGCGCCTCGCCCATGTCAGAAGCTACCAGACGAAGGCCGCATGACGCGGTGAGGCGTTGGCTTGTGGTCGGTCGCGAATCGTTCTGATTGCTCCAAGTCTTAGTGGTCACGTCCATAACTCTTCCACGTGCTCCATCGGTTTGTTGTGGATGCTTCCACGAAGTGTTAGCGCTCAGTGGGGGATTCGATTCGAGGACCCACGGTGCGGCTGCGGCCTTGCCTTTCCGGGGCTTCCAGATTTGCTCCTTGGGCTGAGCGTTTGTGCGCGGGCTGGAAGTCCGCTCATGAAGCATTGAATTTGCACTTCTGACAGAGCCGTGAAAGAGTGGGTCACGGCAGACGGGATAGGAGCAGATGTGGCCCAGCCTTCAGGCGCTTTGTGGTATTTGCGAAAAGAAAGTGACGGCATTCACACTGTTGGGGGACGGCGATCTTCAGCTCGTGCTTGACCGCAACGAGGAGATTATCGTGCGGCACGTGTTTGGGGATGACTCCGGCAAACGGCAGGATCACCGGTGGAGTCTGGTGGGCAAAGAGAAAGAGAATCTAGCAAAACTCATCCGGTTGCTGGCGCGGGAAAAAAAGAGACTCGGGCATCGCGCTTAGTATGCTGGAATTGCGGATGACGCTACCTAGGCGAAACCTGAAGAATCCGGCGTGAGAAAGCTTCTGGCATAGTTCTAATTGCAGGGGTAGAATGCAATGACTCAGTCGGAAGCATGAAACGGATTTTCAATCCATTTCGGCAGTCTTCATCTCGAGAACTCTCATCTCGAGACCCGTTGTTTCGAGACTCCTCGTTTCGATACTCCCCATTTCGGCCGGCTGGGGGAAGTCTGGGTCCGCTTGAGCAACGCCTGCTGGACGCGTTGTGGGCGCGAGGCAGCGCCACGGTCCGGGAGTTGGTGGTTGGCAGCTGTGCGGACCTTGCCTATACCACGGTGATGACAACGTTGGACCGTCTGTTCAAAAAGGGCGTGCTCACGCGATCGGAAGAAGGCAGGGCGTTCCGCTACGTGGCACGGTTTAGCCGCGAGGAATTTCGCCAGGAAGCGGCCGGGCACGCGTTTCGGCAACTGCTGGACGCCAGTCCGGGGTCGTCGTTGCCGTTGTCGTTTCTGGTAGAAATTCTGGGAGAGCGGGACGCGCAGTTGCTCGACGATCTGCGAAAGCTGGTGGAACGCAAGCGGCGGGAACTGAGTCAACGCGAGGCCGGGCTTGGTGAATCGGGCTCCGACAAAGCCGGACGGAGGAAGACTGAGTAATGTTTGCCGTGCGCGGGGTTGCGGTCTCTTTTTCGATTTTCTTCATCTTTTATAGTGCGCTAACCCTCGCGGTGGGGCTGCTATGGCGGCGGGTATGGGAATATCGCCGGCAGGGTTCGGCAAAAAGCTGCGCCGATATGCTTTTCTTCCTGCGCATGATTCCGTGGGTGGTGTCAGCTGTGGTGACTCTCGCGTTTGCCGTGCCCTCGTTTCTGTTGCTCGAACCGCGAGCCGTGCAGGAATCGATGAGTCCTGTGCTGGTGGGGTTATGCATCTCTGGAATGGCGGTGATGCTGGCGGGCGCATGGAATGCGGCGACGGCGTTGCTGCGGGCGGCAAAAACGGTCGCGCAGTGGTCGAACGGAGCGTTCGTGATCGGGTGCAGCGATGTGGATCCCGGGCAGCCGGTGTTGCTGCTGCGGACGGCGGGAGCTGCGCCGCCATTGACCGCAGCGGGCATTCTGCGGCCTCGCGTATGGTTATCAGACGCGGCGGAGTTTGTGCTCACAGAGCGGGAATTGCGATGTGCCTTGCGGCACGAGGTGGTTCACGTACGCCGGCGAGATAATCTGAGGAAATTACTTCTGCGAGTGGTAGCGTCTCCGGGCATGATGCGACTAGAGAGTGCGTGGCGCGAGGCAACTGAGATGGCGGCCGACGATGCGGCGGTATCGAATGCGTCGGAGGCGCTGGATCTGGCTGCCGCAGTGATCAAGCTTTCGCGACTGGTCCCGCTGGCAGCCGCGGACGAGCTGACTACCGCTTTGGTTCACAGCCCGGTGGAGTCGGTGAACGCGCGCGTAGAGCGGCTGATTGCGTGGACGGAACGGCAGAGTTGCGCGCCGGGATATTCGCTCGGATATTCGATGGGATATTCCTTATGTGCCGCGGCGGCGGTTGTGGCCACGCTGGCCTTGAGTTATAGCACGTTGCTGGTCCGCGTGCATGCAGCGACGGAGTGGCTGGTGCGGTAAAGACATGATTGCATCCGAGCCACTGTCCGAGGTGGAAATCTTCCACCGAGTGTTTTCTCCAGTTGTTAATCCGCTAGTCGCTGCCCGCTAATCGTCAATCCGCAAGCCTTCGATCCGTTGCACAAACCGATAGAATCTTCGGTCGTCGAATTTTGAAAGTGTTCCGAGCTAGAAGTTCACGCGTATCCCTAACTGAGCGGCGAAGGGGATTCCTACGGTTGTGCCGGGGCCGAAGAAATCTCCTAAAGCGCCGCCGGGAAGGCGCAATTGATTGATGCTGGTAATGGGCTGCGTGGTGGTACAGGCCGGGTTGGTGCAGATGTCCGTAATGTTGCCAAGTTGTGCTTGCGCCGACGGGACGGGAAGCAGAGCGATGTTGGTGACGTAGTTCGCGCCGGGATTATTGCGGTTGAAGAGATTGAAGAATTCGGCGAAGGGCAAAATCTGCCAGCGCTCGCCAATTTTGAAAGGACGGGTGACGCGCAGATCGGCCTGGATGTAAGGCGTGCCGCGAACTTCATCCAGGCTTTCCGGAACTCCGTTCACTGAAATGCGGCCGGTGCTGGTCGCGTTGGTGATGGTGAAGGGGCGCGCGCTTTCAGCCTGGGTGATGGTGGTCAACTCGAATCCGCCGGGAACATGAAGAGTTCCGGCGAGGACAAAGCGATGGGTGACGTCCTCGCCGGAGGGCCCATAGTCCCCAGGGCCAAAGGGGTTCAAAGGATTGCAAACGCCATTCACGTAGTCGAAGAGTTCGCCGAGAAGGCATCCCCACGTCTTTGCTTTGGACAGCGTGTAGTTAGCCGTCAAGCTAAAACGGCGAGATACGTTGCCTTGTAAGTGGAGCATCAGCGAGTTATAGCTGGAGCGATTATCCGACTTGAAGAGGTTAAGGTCGGGAACTACGCCGGCTTGGTCACTGGAGTAGTTGGGATCGGATGTGGGGATCAGTGGCGTGAATAGATTGGTGCCGCCGGTGAAGCTGTAGGCACGATAGGCGTGGTTGCCTTCTTCGTGAGTGTAATTGGCAGCTAAAGTCCAGTGCTGGTTGAAGGCGTGCTGAACGCCTCCGGTGGTGTGGATGGCGTAGG
>DASRWO010000065.1:0-19675 GCA_035654555.1 Candidatus Deferrimicrobiaceae bacterium
GTCAAGGAAGTTCCCGAATATCCCGCGCCCGCCCCGTCGCCCAAGCCCGAGCCCGCAGTCGCCCAGGCCGGCGCGCTCGCCCGACTCAGATTGTTCCAGCCCAGATTAGGCAACCCGCCAGCGAACGCCACACCGCGCGCCAGCGCCGCCTCCATCGATCCAACTCGCCCCAAGCCGCCCGCACGCGTAACCCCGGCCCCGATCGCGAAAGCAAAGCCCACCCCTGCGCCCCCAACCCGAACTCTCAGCGAACTGATGAGCGAACTTTTGAGTAAGGCAAGATTGGACAGTAGCCAGGAGCCGGAAACAAGAACCTGATTTTTCTTGACATTCGCCTTATATTCGCCAACAATATCGCCATGGCGATTACACGCAGGCAGCGCGAAGTGTATGACTTCATCTCCCGCTTCGTGGCGGAGAATGGATACTCTCCGTCGTTCGATGAGATCGGCACCGGCCTCAAGCTGAGTTCGCTGGCCACCGTGCACAAGCACATCACTAATCTCGAGAAAAAAGGATTGCTCACCCGCGACTACAATCGCAGCCGCTCCATCGACCTGCTCCCGCCCAAAGGACGCCTCAAGCAAGCCATGAGCGTGAACACCGGATTGGTTCTGCCGCTGCTGGGCCGCATCGCCGCCGGTCAGCCGATCGAAGCGATGCAGACCAATGAGACGATTTCCCTCGCCGATTTCGTTCGCTCGAAAGAAGTCTTCGTTTTAGAAGTCCGGGGTGATTCCATGCAGGATGAAGCCATCCTCGATGGCGACTATGTTCTGGTGGAGAAGCTGAAGACCGCGCATAACGGCGACATCGTAGTCGCGCTGGTCGATTCGAGCGACGCTACGTTGAAACGTTTTTACCGCGAAGGCGACAACATCCGCCTGCAGCCTTCAAACGTAACCATGAAGCCGATTATCGTGCCGGCGGCATCGGTGGAAGTGCAAGGGCGCGTGATTGGAGTATTGAGGAAGTATTGAGGACGGGCTAGTCCCATAAACAAAACGCACGCTGACTCTAAGAGTCAGCGTGCGTTTGGGCTCTAAGCCAGAGGATAGAAGCTATAAGCCGCTTCACCCAACGTGCTTGTCAATCGCTTGCGCAATCGCATCTTTCGGGCGATATCCGACAAGTTGCTCAACAACTTGTCCGCCCTTGAATACCAGCAGCGTTGGGATGCCAGTAACTTTGTAGCGCATGGGAGTCGAGCTGTTAGCGTCGACATCCATCTTGCCCACTTTGAGTTTGCCCTGATAGTCCTTGGCCAGCTCTTCCACCACCGGAGCAAGAGCGCGGCAGGGTCCGCACCATGTTGCCCAAAAATCCACCAGCACTGGCGTCTCTGATTTCAAAACATCCTGGTCGAAGTTTGCATCAGTGACTTCGACGATTCCATTTCCTGCCATTTAAGTTCTCCTCGTTGTAATGTCGCACTGTCGGCGGACGCTCCATATCTCGGAAACAACGAGCTGTCTTAGCCGGGTCCGGCGATCGATACCAAATAAGTGCTTGCCCGATAGGGCCTAGCTATTATCGCACTTCGTTTGGATGCCGGGGGAATAGCAAAAGTCGCAACAAGCGGCGGTTCGATTTGGGCCGCGCCCGTCCAAAAGCCGCGCCTAAAAGATGAACTTGAGGGCAGCCTGCATCAGCCGCGGAGCAGCTGCGCTGACAACCTGGCCGAAGGTCGAGCTGTTGATGTTGCCATTCACGGAAGCAGGTCCATAGAACTGGGCGTGGTTGAAGACGTTGAATCCCTCGAAGCGGAACTGAAGAGACTTGGAATCGGTCACCTTCACGATCTTGAGCAGGGCCATGTCGTAATTGTCGATTCCCGGTCCATAAAAGAAACGACGCTTCGAGTTGCCGATCGTGCCCAGGGGCTGCAAGCTGAACAGGGAAGTATTGAAGTAGGAATTGCCGTTACGCGGATTCGAATTGAGATTCAGTGATCCTGGAGTGTATTGCGGTTCATCGACGCCATAGTTATTGATGCCGTTGGGCTCTGTTCCCAGCAATGAGTTGTCGCCGTAGTTGAGAAGCGTCACCGGGAAACCGCTGCTGAAATGAGTGATACCGGAAAGCGTCCAGCCTGTCGTCCAACTGTTGGACGCACCAAACAAACGGTCAACGGGCAGCTCGTAGCCATAGCTCACGACAAAATTATGCTTCACATCGAAAGCGGACAGGGCGCGGCTGAGTGCGGGATTGATCGGATTCACCTCCTCTCCAACATTCGAGGACTGGTCAATTGATTTGCTGAAAGTGTAGCTGGCGAATAATTGCAGGCGCTTGCTGGTGCGGCGAAGACTCAGTTCCAGCGCGTTGTAGTTGGAATTGCCGATTGTCGCCTGGTTAGTGTCGCTGCCAAATTTCGGGCCCAAGGGTGCGCGGGTTCCGTTTACAGTTTGTCCCAAAGCCGTCGTGTAAACATTGCTTTCTCCGAAAGGCCCGCAGGTCGCGGATCCGGCAGTAACCTGGCTGGGCTGGCTCAAGCTCAGGCACAAGGCTGGGTCGCCCGGGTTGGATTCCACCAGCACCAGAAGACGATGGGACTGGTTGCCCACATAGCTGGTGCTGAACACGGTATTGTCTCCGAGTTGGCGCTCGAACGAGAACACGTACTGTTCGGTGTAGGGAATACGATTGCTGACGGGGTAAGCGGGAATGCCGCTGATCGGCATGTATTGCGACCAGTTGAGAGCGCCATCGGGATGGCTACTGGAGGAATTCAAAGGCGCGAAAGTGACGGGAAAATACTGCCCGAGATTTTGTCCGTTGGAAGCGGTCACGAATGGGTTTGAAAATAAAGGCGGAGCAGGACTACTGTACGTGGTTCCATAAGGAGCGTTTGCCGCCAGCACTCCCAGGGTTAAGCCCTCGATAGAGGTGTAATACATTCCGAACCCTGCGCGGAGACTGCTTTTGCCTGGACCGCCTAAGAGTTTGCCGAGAAAGCTGTCATCAGAGACATCCGGCGAATATGCCAGGCCGATTCGCGGAGAGAATTCATCACCCGGAGGCGCGAGCGTACGCCGCACTCCCGGATCAGTGGGGTACAGGATTCCCAAAGGCGCGCCCGGAAAGACTACAGACTGCTTGCCCGGTTCCGTGGTTGAAATCTGATTGTACTTTTCATACCAGGGCTCGATGCGGTCCCAACGCACGCCGTAGTTCAGAGTGAGGTTGGGTCTGGCATGCCAACTGTCCTGGGCAAAAATGCCAGCGTATTTGTTGCGGCCATAAAAGGGATTGAGCTGGCTCTGGTTGTATTGGCTGGGAATCCCGAGCAGGAAGTCGGCGAAGTCGAGACCGGTCTCGCTTCCGGTAAACAAGAAGTTGCCATTGAACTGGGCGATAGGATTCACATTGACCTGGTCGTAATGAAACTCGCCGCCGATTTTGATGGTGTGAGTTCCTACGACCTTGGAAAAATTGTCGAGCCCCTGGAAAGTATTGTTGGCCTGCCTCAGTTCGTTCGTATTGGTGCCGGTGGAGAAGTTGTTGAAGACGACGTTTTCTACTCCCTCGCCTTTGGGGTCAAGCGCCACGATGGTGGGGGTTCCCGACGGCATGACGAAGCCCTGAGATACAAGGCTGACACCGACTCCGCCTTGCGGTTTGCCCAGATCATTGAATGCCCGCATATAACTGAAGTGCAGTTCGTTGACTGCAGTCGCATTCAACGTCCTAGTGCCGCTAATGCTGAATAGTTGGGCCCTTCCCAAATTGAGCGCGTTAAAGCCCGGCACACTCGCTCCGCCCTGAGCAACCGGGTACGGATTGTTCAGCGAATAATCGTCCAGGAAGTAGTAGCCCGAGATCAGGCCCCAGTTCGTGTTCGCATCGATGCGGATAGCGCCTTTGTCATCGCGGAGCGCCTGATTGTAAGCTGAAGTCGTAAACTGATCGCTCGAAGCATTCGGCGCTGGAATGTACTGCAACAGATGTTGCGCCGGGGCGGACCAGGCACGGACCGGGATTTGCAGAGTAGGCAGCACGCAAGCCGTGGCTGGCGTCGCTAAATAATTTGTGTTGGTGCACCCTGGGAAATAGTAAGCCTCACCCGCATAAACCTGATAAGGGAAAGCGTTAGAGAGCGTACCTGCCCAGGCGGGACCGCTCACCGTGGTAGGCGTTACAACCGATCGCCCATTCACGATTTGTGTCGTGTAGAAAGAACTAGCCAGGTCGGATAGATTGCCGGCGCGGTCCTGCACCGATGGCACGGGAATCAGCCCGGTATCAACTCCCAGGCGTTGTCGTGTGCCCTGATAATCGGAGAAGAAGAATATTTTGTTCCGCTTGATGGGGCCGCCGAGGGTTCCACCGAACTGATTCTGGATGAACGTACCGCGGGTAGGGGAGAAGTAATTACGCGCGTCCAGATCAGTGTTTCGCAGGAACTCGAAAAGGTCTCCGTGAAATGAGTTGCTGCCCGACTTGGTAATGACGTTGATCTGGCCACCGCTGAATTCGCCATACTCTGCGTCAAAGTTGCTGGTGAGAATGCGGAACTCGGCAATAGAGTCCAGATTGGGAATGATCGCCGTTCCCATGTTGACGTCTTCTTCCGAGTCGCTGCCGTTGACGATAAAGGCATTGGCGAACTCCCGCTGGCCATGAATCGAAATTGTGCCGGGATTCAGATCCGCGGAGGGTGACAGCGCGCTCGCGCCCACATCCTGCACCGTGTTCGAAGTGATGGAAGTTTCAGGAGCTACGCCGGGCTGAAGCGACAACAAGTCCGTATAGCTGCGACCGTTTAGCGGCACCTCACTCATCTGCTCGCTGTTAATGACCTCGCCCATCTGGCTGCTGTAAGTCTCCACATGGACGGCACTCTCATTGACCGTGACCGCATCGGAACGGTTCCCAACATGAAGTACAACATCGAGCAGAAGCGCACTATTTGCGTCGAGCACAATTCCGATGCGGCGATAGGGTTGGAAGCCAGGCTGGTTCACCTCGAGAACATAGTCCCCGACCGGAAGGACGGGGAAGGTATATGCGCCTCGGCCGTCGGCGATGGTGGTTTGCCGGACGCCTGTATTGGCATTCACCAAAGTGACGGACGCTTTGGCAATTGCGGCTCCGGACGGATCTCTGATTGTGCCCGAGATGCTTCCACCCACTCCAGCCCAGGAGGTGCCCAGCAAGCAAAGAATCAGACTCAGGCGGCGCAGCGGCAGTTTTGGAGACTCATCTAAAGCCTTGGCGATGGAGCCGCACAGAAGGCCCATGACACAGACAAATCCTGTTCCCAGTTGCAATCGAGTCGCATCTGGAAGTAGGATGGGGCCGTGATCGTAAATGCGCCGCGTCATAAGGGTGAGCTAGCATGCTAGTTGCAACCGAGTCGCATCAGGCACTTTTTAGTGTGCCGGATGCCTCGCGCTAGCGTCAAGCGCCGGCTAAAGATTTCGTCGCAGCGTGGTTGCGACCAGTTGCGACAACCAAGGAGGGTCTTGTGCCATTACCGCAAACCGAAATCCCGGGGCGACTGCAGTCCCATCTTGCTGAGCGTGGAATACGCATGACCGAGCAGCGCCGCGCGATTCTTCGCGTGATGGAGACTGCGACCAAACACCTGGACGCAGCCCAGCTTTTGCGCAAGGCCCAGAAGCTGGATGCCAGCGTGGATCGCAGCACCGTGTACCGCACGCTGCGGCTGCTGAAGCGGCATGGTCTGATTGACGAACTCGATCTCATGCACATCAACGGCGAGGGACATTACTACGAACGCAAGTTGAACCGGGATCACATCCATATGGCGTGTTTGCGATGTGGAAAGATCATGGAGTTCGTCAGCGACATTTTTGAAAAGCTGAAGGGACAAGTGGAGAAAGATTGTCGATTCCGGATTGTGGTATCGCGATTGGAAATAGGCGGGTATTGCGCCGCTTGCCGAGGAGCCGAGTAGTTGGCTGCCGAAGCGATGGAACTTCGATTTCTCGGCGCGAGCGACGCGGCCGCCTACTGGAATATCCGCCTGGAGGCGCTGGAATGCGAACCGGAGGCTTTTGGCTCATCCCCGGAAGAGCATCGCTCCTTGAGCCTGGATGACATCGCGGTACGATTATCTGCCGATCGATCAAATGATGATCCGTCAAATAATTTCGTGGTGGGAGCTTTCGCTGGTGTCCGGCTGGTAGGAACTGCGGGATTCTTCCGCGATAAGGGACTTAAGGAACGTCACAAGGGGCACATCTGGGGCGTTTATGTGGCGCCTGAGGCCCGGAGCAAGCGAGCCGGGCGAGAGATGTTACAGATGCTTCTGGACCGCGCCGCTACCATGGAAGGGCTTGAGCAGATCATGCTCTCGGTGGCGACGACTCAACTTGCCGCAGCAAGTCTATATAGGTCGCTCGGTTTTGAATCCTTCGGGTGTGAGCGCCGGGCCTTGAAGATAGGCGAGCGATATGTGGACGAAGAACACATGGTTTTGTTCATCAACAACCAGCATCCCCGGCAAGATGTTCCAGATTGACCGGTGCCCTCGGCAAGCAAAAAAGCGCCTCGGACTTTTCAGCCCAAGACGCCTCGGCAGCCCTCCCCCAGAACTGCCAAACTACTCTTGGATAGTAGGTTTAGTGTTTTCTGCTGTAAACGTCACTTAGGTAATCGGCCTTTGCCTGAATACGGAAGGGCGACTTGAAGCTCGCGTTGAGCTGGATACCGATGCTATTGCTGCTTCTGCCAGGTTAGACCGGTGTCCGAAGTAGTCCAGAGTTCCGCATTCGAGGTTGAGATTTTCCCTTGTTGGGGGTCGGAGAACTGAATGGCGATAATATCTCCCGTGAGCCTAGCGCCTGCGGCGGATGGGGTTACGCGGACCCAGTGAGTGCCGCCATCCGACGTATGATACAAAACACCGCCGCTCCCTCCAGCCCAAACTTCGAGCCCGAAGGCGGCCACGGCGTGGAATACTGCGCCCGGATCGAGCGCGACCTCAGCATTCTGATTCTTGGCCTGAGCCGAGTTGGCTGCATCGGCTTCGATGGCACGCTGCGTCGCCGGATGACTGCCAATCAGCGCTTCGCTGAGAGCCGGGCTGACGTTCTCCCACGTATTTCCCCCGTCGAAGGAGCGTTGCAATACACCAGAGGAAGTGACCGTCCAGCGCGGCAAGGCGCGCAGCATGAGAGACGGCGAGGTTTGCAAGGTACTGGCAGACGCCGGAGACACGGGAGCATTGTTCGAAGCTGCCTGCGCGGGGACAGGATCTTTGGCTTTGACCACCTCGAAGCTAGTCAAATTTGTTACGTTGCCTCCATCCGGGAATTGCTCTGCCTCATTCTGGGCAAACAGATTCTGGCTCAATGTCGCAGAGTCAGAGTTTGCGGCATTTGGATTCGGCGGAGCCGATGGAGCACTCGCGCTTTGCGTGGATTGAGCGAAAATAACATCATGGCTGGCAGATCGATCTCTGCGGCCGACTTCGACTGCGGGCTTATGCCCAGTTGATGCCCGATCGCCGAGTGCCGACGACGCCTGTTTTCTTCCCTCCGTCGGGGAGACTGCGGGCTGAGTTGAAGGAGCTGCACTCGACGCGGAAGGAAGCGTCACAGCCTCCTGCGCACGGATCGAGGCGACCATATCGCCATTCCTGTTATGCGTATACTGCAAAACCCCGACCGAGATCACGGCGGTGAGCCCGGCAGCCAACGCTCCCCAGCGAAGGATGGGCAAGCCAAGCCATCCCCTTCGAACGCGAATGACCGAAACGGGCGAAACCGCGATCTCTGGCGCGGGCAAAGCCAGAGCGACAATGTCTCGACAATCGCCACAAGTGGCCAGGTGGTCCATTACGCGGGCTCTTTCGCTTCCCAAGAGACACTGCTCGGCGAACGCCGTGAGCAGATCCGCATCAGGATGAGAGCCGGCCACCGTCTTTTCTCGCAGCCGCTTCAGTACGAATTGAGGAACGTCTTGCATCTGAAATTTCCAGAGGGCCCGGTTTTCTCGCCTAAGCTTGTTCTAAGAATTCGCCGGATCTCCTTGAGTTCGAGCTTCGACGGGGGCTTCTCTCTGATCAGAGAACGGCGCCGGCGCCGGTTCTTGCGCCAAAGTGCGGCGAATGTCTAATCGCAGGTCGCGCACGTCCGCCTCCAAAGCCTCTTCCGCCTGGCGGCGGGCCATGCCCTGCTGCATCATGCTAGCCAGGATCTTCTTGCGCAAGGACTTGGCCAGTTTGTCCACTTTACGGCTGATCGTGGATTCGTGTACGCCCAGCATACGGGCAATTTCAGCCAGGGTACGGCCATCGAGAAAATACGACGCCAGGACCATCCTCTCCTGGTTCGAAAGCGAGGCCAAGGCGCGGCTGGTAGCCGATTCCAGGCGAGAGTCCGGAGACGGAACCGCTTCTGTCTCGGGGGCGGCGAACTGTGAGCCTTCTTCCCCTTCTTCATCGAGGCTGACCAGCCGCCGGGTGCGGCGGTAGCGATTCACGAACTCCTGTGCGAGGACGGTGCGCAGCCAACCCTCAAGCGACCCTCGCCCGGTGAAGGAGGCTAACTTCGAAATCCTCTCCCCTCCCCGCGTGGTAGTACCGTACAGCTCGGCATAAAGAGTATCGGCCAGATCGCGGGCGGCGGAATCCTCGCGGGCAATGCGCAGGGCAGACTGGTAAAGCTTTTCGCGGTAACGGGTTAGAAAAATCTCCCAGGCAGCATCATGACCCGCGGCACAGGCCCTAGCCAGGGCGAGTTCTTCCACTCGTAAGCTCAGAAGGAATGTACGTGCTTCACTATGACTGCACGCGGCCGGCAGATACTTGTCGGCGACATCACAAAGAATCGCGGCGAAGGACTCGCGGGAAAGGCCTATCCTCTCGCATTCGCTTCTCGCCTGAAGCTCCCCCAACAGCTCGGAAACAGCCGATTGCAGAGATACGGAGATTGGTTTCGTGACACCCATGCAGAACAAAAGAGGTTGCGACAAGCCCGACATTGATATTAACAATTCCTTAGACGCTTCGAATGTTAATTCTAGTCGCTGCGGGTGGCAGCTTTTTCGTTGTCCGGAACCTTTGAGTGGAGAGGATTTCAGGCTAAGGGACAAATTATGCCCGGAGAATTCGAGAACGCTTTGAGGCCGCTTAGTTTTCCGCGCTATTGTTCTGATACCAGTTCCGCCAAGCGGCGGAGTCGTTGGGCAGGCGTTGTCTGGTAATGTCGGCCAGTGCCTGAAAGGCCCAGCCCCGGGTCTGAGCGTCAAGCGCGGGATCCTCAGCGTAGTCGATGAGTCGGGGAACGGCAATCAGACGCTGGTGGTGGGTCAACATGCCGCTCGCTGCCAGACTGCAGGCGGCCCGTTCGCGCACGATGGCGGAAGGATCATTCCGCATGGCATCGAGCAAGGGAGCTATCGTCGGCGTCGTTCCCACCAACGCCAAGCCTTCGACCGCCCAACGGCGGGAGTCCTCGGACGAATCATCAGCGCGGTCAAGTTGTTTCAGGTGGGCGACCAATACCTGCACCACGCGATCAGTCGCGATACCACGGTTGGCCAGCAGACCCAGTCCCCAGAAAGCCCAAATCTTTTTCGCGTGATCGGCGGAGCCAGCTTGTTTCACGAGGGCATCCACCGTGGGCTGGCTCTTGGTCAGTCCGTAGGCGGCGAGTTGCACCTCGATGGCGGAATTCCGCACACCGGTGTCGCTTGAGTTGAGGGCCGCGCTCGTAAGTTGGCCCAGCTGATTATTCCATTGGAGTTTTCCCCGCCAGCTGTCGACGCGCGCTTCGATTTGGTCGGTCGCACCATCGGAATGGCTTACGGCGCGTTCGAGCAGCAGTTCCGCTTGTTGCTGCGGCTCCTGGCGGTCCAGGTCCGTTTCAGAGAATGCAAATGACCGCTCTGAAGAATTCTTCCGCAGGGTGGACGAATTGCTTAGCTTGCCCCAGATACTCCCCATGCCTCCGGCACTGGAGACTGCCACCGCCAGCCCAATACCCGCCATTACGGCCACAGCATGCAACAGACGCAGGCAAGACCGTAGTGGAACAAAATTGCCTGATCTGAAAAGCGGCGGCTTTGGCGCGAGACCTGGAGCAGAACCCATGCTGCCATAATCCGGCGTCGGCTGAAGGCGCGAGTCTAAGACGCGCGCCTCGTCCTGAACCGGCGAGGTCGGTCGAAAAACATCCATGTGCAAAGTTTAGGCAACTGTGAAAATGGGGTAAAGTTACTTCAGGTCCCGCCCAACTAAAGGTGGGTGCGTGCGCGACTACCGGCCAGCCGAAACTGGCACCGGATGAGACGCCGTGGGATCAGATGTTTTACGGAGAAAGTTACGGAGGAAGAATGGGCGGCAAGAGAAACTTTTTTTGCAAATGGATTTTCGCTTCGCTACTGATCGCCGCCGCAACGGCTCTAGCCGCGGCGGGCCCGGGATACAAAGTTGTGAACACTTACAAAATCGGAGGCGATGGCGGTTGGGATTATTTAACCGCTGACGCCGCAGCGCGCCGTCTTTATATTTCTCGTAATACTCATGTCATCGTTCTTGATTTGGATTCCGGTAAAGATGTGGGTGAAATTGCAGACACGCCAGGAGTCCACGGCATCGCTCTCGCGCCAGAGTTGGGGCGCGGTTTCACCAGCAACGGGCGGGAAGGCGCAGTCAGCGTTTTTGACCTGAAGACCCTGGCCACCAGTAGCAAGGTAAAGGTTGGGCAAGGTCCCGACGCCATTCTTTACGACCCGGCAACCAAGCGTGTTTTCACGTTTAACGGACGAAGCCAGGACGCAACCGCCATTGATGCTACGAACGGTAATGTACTGGGCGCGATCAAATTGGATGGCAGGCCCGAGTTCGCAACCAGCGATGGCAAGGGCGAGATCTTCGTAAACATCGAAGACAAGAGCGAACTAACGGCGATCGATGCGAACAAGCTGGTCGTGAAAACGAAATGGCCGCTGGCGCCCTGCGAGTCACCCTCAGGGTTATCCATGGACAAAAAGAACCGCCGCCTGTTCGTGGGTTGCGATAACAAAATGATGGCCGTGGTCGACGCCGATTCCGGCAAAATTTTGGCCACTCCCGCCATCGGCGACGGAGTAGACGCAACCGCTTTCGATGACGGAACGGGACTGGCTTTCGCTTCCTGTGGCGAGGGCGTGCTGAGTGTAATCCGCGAGGAGTCGGCGGAGAAATTCATGCTGGTGGAAACTGTGCCGACACAGCCGGGCGCGCGCACATTGGCGCTCGATTCCAAAACCCACAATGTATTTGTCGTCACCGCGAAATTCGGACCGCCTCCGGCGGCTACGCCCGACAATCCGCATCCCCGGCACAGCATTGTGCCGGATACGTTTGTCGTTCTCGCCGTCGCCAAATGAAGTCCATTCTCAAATCCCTCAAAGCGGCAGTCTTTCTTTGCCTGGCGATTTTGATTGCGCCGATCTGCGCCGTGCAGACTTGCGCCGCCTATTCCGTTCTTACTCACGAAGAGGTCGTCGATTTGAAGTGGAAAGATACACTCGTGCCGCTGTTAAAAAAACGCTTCCCCGCCGCCACGGACGATGACTTGAAGAAAGCTCACGCCTTCGCCTACGGCGGCTCGGTGATGCAAGACATGGGCTATTACCCGTTCGGCAGCAAATATTTCAGTGATCTCACGCATTACGTGCGCAGCGGCGACTTCGTCGTCTACCTGGTAAAGGAATCCTCCGATCTGGACGAATACGCTTTCGCTCTGGGAGCTCTGGCCCACTACTCGGCGGACAACTGCGGACACCCGACAGTCAACCAGGCGGTAGGCATCGAGTTTCCAAAACTGCGGAAGAAATATGGAAACATAGTCACCTACGAGGACAATCCCAAGGCCCACATCCAAACGGAGTTCGGGTTTGACGTAACCCAGGTAGCGAAGAACCGCTATACCTCGGATGCTTATCACGATTTCATCGGCTTTGAAATTTCGAAGCCGGTGCTGGAACGGGCGTTTCAAGATACTTACGGCATCCCGCTGACGGATGTCCTCACCAAGGAAGATCTGGCCATCGGAACTTTTCGCCGCGCCATCAGCACTGTGATTCCGGAGATGACCCGCGTGGCCCTGAGCACGCGCCGTAAGGAGATCGTTTCCGAGACTCCCAATTTCCGGGCGCGCCAGTTCCGCTATTATTTGTCGCGAGCGAATTATCAGAAGGAATGGGGACGGAGCTATCAACGTCCGGGATTGGGAACGCGGATACTGGCTTTCTTCATCAGATTCATGCCTAAGATTGGGCCGTTCAAGGCGCTCGATATCAAAGTCCCAACGCAGAAGACGGAAGATCTCTACATTGCCAGCGTGGACAAAACCGTGGAAAACTACACCAAGCTTCTCCACGAAGCCTCAGCCGGAGATTTACAACTTACAAATACCGATTTCGACACTGGCCGCGATACGCGAGCCGGAGAATATGGTTTGACCGATAGCACCTACGCCCACCTGCTCGACCAGTTGGCGCAGCACAACTTCGACAAGATCACTCCCGAGCTGCGGGCAAACATTCTTGCGTTCTACGGAGATCTGAACGCACCCATCGCGACCAAGAAAAAGCCCGCAGCCTGGCAACGGACGCAAGATGAACTGAAAAAACTGGAGGCGCTGCCGACTCCTCCGCCGGCGATCGAGCCGGCCACGAGAAACAATCCAGGAAACTCTCAACCCGACGCTGGCTAGTTGAGGCCGCTTGATTCCTGGAACGACCGTTCGGTTGCCAAGTTGCCGATCTGCCGTGTATCATCGCACAACTTTATCGACCGCGAAGCCGTTCTCGATTTGCATACCGAGGGCTGAGGGCTTGAGGATTCTCAAAAATGATGGTTGTGGACGACAAATTTTACCAGGCGCGGATTACTAAGCGCGAGGAGTTCGCGCCGGACCTGTGGATGATTCGCATCCAGCCCGGCGGCGAGTTCAAGTTTGCTCCCGGTCAATACGCCACGCTCGGGGTCGAGCACGGCGGCAAACGGATAGAGCGTCCTTATTCGATCGTCTCGGCTCCTTTTGAAAATGAAATTGAATTCTTCTTCGAACTTGTGCCTGAAGGGGCGCTGACGCCGCGCCTCTTCAAGCTGCAACCCGGCGACAATCTGCTGATGAGAAAAGTGGCCAAAGGAAAATGCACGTTGGATACGGAAAGCGGACGCAAACACCATTTGCTGGTCTGCACGGTAACGGGGGTAGCCCCGTTTGTAAGCTTTGTCCGGCAGCTTGCGAAGGATTGGAAGGAAGGCCACTTCGATGGCAGCCACCAGCTCTACTTGCTCAATGGCGCGAGCCGTCCCTGGGAATTCGGCTATAAAGAAGAGCTGATCCGCTTCGATGCGGAACTGCCCTGGTTCAAGTACGTCCCCACCGTGAGCCGGCCATGGGATCATGCCGACTGGCCGGGCGAGATCGGCCGCGCCGACGATGTGCTGCGCAAATACGCCGATCACTGGGAGCTCGACGCCACCAATACAACCGCGTATTTGTGCGGACATCCGGACATGATCGCAAACAGCAAAGCGATTCTAAAACGTCGCGGCTTTGTCGATAGAACGGCAATCAAAGAAGAGATCTACTGGATTCCAGCGAAGTAATTTTCCCGCTCTCGATGTGGATTATGTCTCAGCGGGAGCGAACATCACCAGCACTGCCAGCTCTTCCGTAATGTCGTAGAAGCGATGGCCGACTTCGGCTGCGACGAAGATCACGCTGCCGGCCGAAACTTCCCGATCTTCGGAACCAGCCTCGAAGCGCGCACGCCCGCTGACAACGTAATAAATCTCATCTTCGCGATGTGGCTTTTGCCGATCCGTTTCACCGGCAGCGAGTACGTAAAGCCCCGCACTCATCGCCGGTACCCGCAGAAATTCGCGGTACGGCTTACCGCTCTTGGCACGCAGCGCATCGATTTCCGGAAGACTGTCGAACAATTTATTCACACCAGAATGCCTCCGAAAATGAGGTCGGTAAATTGCGGAATCAAATTCTGCGCCTGTAGATCGCCTTCCGGTTTGTACCACTGATAAATCCAGTTGATCATGCCGAGCAGCGCGAAGGCCGCGGCACGCGGACTCACCTTTGCTTTTGTAGAGCGCGGCTGCCGAGTCTTGTTCTGCACTTCAGCCATCAGGCTTTCGAGGAAATGCACGTAGTCCTTCTTGCGCGCATTGATACGTTTGCGTAGTGATGGCGGGAGTGGATGATTTTCGTGCAGCATTACAGTAATTTCGCGGTCGCGCGGACTTAGTACTACCTCGATGTGGAGCCGGATCAGAGCCCGTAGCCGCTCCTCAGGATCGGATATGCTGCGCACCGGGTTCAGCACGCGCTCCTGCGTGATCTCCATGGCGTGGTCCATGATCTCGAACAGGATTTCGTCTTTGCTCTGAAAGTGGTGGTAGAGTCCCCCCTTGCTTAGCTTGAGAGCTGCGGCGACATCGTTCATGGAAGTGGCATCGTAGCCGCGCTGCTGAAACAGTCGGGCGGCGGTACGCAGAATTTCCTGCCGGGAGTCGACCACAGTCTCGCGGGCCATCGGGTGACATGGTAAACAGTTGTGGGTGGGAATGCCAATTCGTTCTAGCTCTGATAGGAGGCGCCGCTTAAGAGAGGGCTAGGCTCGCGCGCACTTTGGTCGAATCTGACTGGGTACTAGGACTTCCATGGAGACCTAATTTTTACTGGTCGTTCCCAGAGCGCAATGGTAGGGTTTGTCGAAATGAAGGATAGCTAAGTCGCGAGCCAGCAAATGCGAGGCATCCGGAGGTTAGGAAATTCTTGGGGAGAAGTAACGAGATGGGGCAAGCAAAAGACGGATATTGTCGTCACCAGATCAAGTGGATTGCTGCGGGCACACTGCTTTTCCTCCTGCCGTCGGTATGCGCTTCCCAAAGCACAGTGATGCCCCAGCCTACGCTGCCGTTCTCCGAAGATTTGAAAAAATATCCCGGATTGCTGACGGAATTGGGCCACCTGGTCGAGGCCCTCAAGACTAACGTTCAACTTCCACCAGTTCGGACGCGGAGCCTTCTATTGCCGCACTTGCCGGCGGAGACAATGTATTATGCCGCCTTTCCTAATTACGGCCAGACCGCCCATCAGACGCTGGAGACGCTGCGGCAGGAGCTGCAGGCTAGCGCGGTGCTACGGGATTGGTGGGAGCACGGCGAACTGAGTTCGGCAGGGCCTAGACTGCAGGATTTCCTGGAGAAATTCTATGAGCTCTCGCAATACTTGGGCGACGAAGTGGTGGTATCGGGCGAAACCGGAGGGGCAAATCGCAATGTACTGGTTATCGCTGAGGTGCGTAAGCCGGGATTAAAGGATTTTCTTAAGAAGATGCTGAAGGAACGCTCAGACGAATCCCAGTTCCCCGTGCGCGTTCTGGACCCAACGGAGTTGGCTCAAGCTCAGACTCAGACATCGATCGGGCCGCTGGGGCAGCAATTAGTGGTGTTGGTACGCCCCGATTTTGTCATCGCGACGCTGAGCGTGGATGCGATGCGTGGCTTCAACAGCTTTTTGGACGCGAGGAAAGCAGAGTTTGCCTCGAGGCCGTTCGGCCAGCGCCTGGCAAAAGCATACGATGAGGGCGCTTCGATTCTGATGGCTGCCGATCTGCACACGATCATGAGCCAGATCCCACCTGGGACGTCGCAAAACCAGAAAATGATAGAGCGAACTGGGTTTAAAGATGCGAATTATGCCATCTGGGATTACCAGCACGGGGCCGGCCAATCAGGCAGCCAAATGGAATTAAGTTTTGTCGGTCCGAGGCATGGAATAGCCTCGTGGCTTGCCGCCCCTGCGCCCCTTGGCGGCCTGGATTTTGTTTCTCCGCAAGCGGCCATTGTAAGCAGCGTGCAGCTTAAGAATTTAGGAGAGATATTCGATGACATCAAAGATATCGCCTCCTATTCGAATCCCAACGGGCTCGCCAATGTTACGCAAATGGAACAGGCTACTCACATTAATCTGAGGGATGACCTTCTCAGCCTGCTCCCTGGTGAAATCACGGTAGAGGCCGACGGGGTCGCCGAGCCTAAACCCGAATGGCAGGTGATTCTGCGGCTCAGTGACGCGGATCACGTAGAGAAGACTCTGGAGAAGATGCTGGCGATTATGCCGTTCCAGACCACGCAATTCAATGAAGATGGAATCAGCTATCACTCCCTATCGTTTCCTTCTCAGCCAAAACCAGTGCAGATTGTTTATACCTTTGCGGGCGGCTATCTGATCGTTGCTTCCAGCCATGAAAAAGCGGCGGAAGGGATTCGATTGCACAAGTCGGGGGAATCGTTCGCAAGGTCTGCGAAACTTCGAGAATCGATTCCCGCAGGTTACCCGGCGGAGGCCTCCGCATTACTGTACGAAGATCCTGCAACGGTGACGGCGCTCAACCTGCGCCGCTTGTCGCCGGAAATGGCAGAAACATTTGCGCGGCTGTCGCCTCCCAGTGCGCCGATTGTTTTTCGCGGTTACGGCGAGGAGAACGCGATCCGCGGAGTCAGTACGAGTGGAGGCGCGGACACCAGCGTAATTCTGGTGGCGGCGGCAATCGCGATTCCGAACCTGATGCGGGCGCGGACCGCAGCGAACGAAGCTTCGGCTGTAGCCATGATTCGCATGGTGAACACCGCACAGGTCGGTTATCTCGGCGCTTATCCAAAGAAGGGATACGCAGCCGATCTCGCAACGCTTGGCCCGGACCCGCGCGGAACTAGTTATCAATCGCCAGAGCACGCGAGCTTCATAGACGCCGCCCTGGGCAATGCGAGTTGTACGTCTGGCGCATGGTGCTCAAAGTCCGGTTACAATTTTCGGCTCACGGCAGACTGCACGCCGGCAGCACCGGCCTGCACGGAGTTTGTCGTGGTTGGCACTCCGCTCACCAGCAGCACTGGGACGAGGAGCTTCTGTTCAACCTCAGATGGAGTCGTTCGTTACAGGTTTGGGCCGCCTTTGCGCTCTCCAATCGCCACGTCGGAATGCCATTTGTGGGCAGCGCTCCAGTAGATAATGTCGAGCAGAACTTCCCGCTTGACACCGCACTCACCTTTAGATAGCATAGCTGGTACCCGACCGACCGGTCGGTTTGCAGCTCTTCATCATCAGCATCGCCATTGAAAAGGAGCATCCTGTGGCTACTATTTTTTACGAACACGACGCCAATCCCAATGCCTTGAAGGGCAAAACTATCGCGATCCTGGGCTACGGCAGCCAGGGACATGCGCAGGCGCAGAATTTGCGCGACAGTGGCTGCAAAGTAATTGTGGGGCTGGAGGCCAATCGACCCAGCGCACAGCAGGCCCGTGCCGATGGCATGGTTGTGGTGGCGCCCGATGAGGCCGCCAAGCGCGCGGACTGGATTCACGTACTCACGCCGGACGAAACTCAGGCGGCAGTATATGAGCAGTACATCAAGCCTTATCTGCATCCGGGAAAGATCCTCGGTTTCTCGCACGGCTTCAGCATTCATTTCAAAACGATCACTCCGCCGAGCGATGTGGATGTGGTGATGATCGCGCCGAAGAGTCCCGGCCACTTGCTGCGGCGCGTATACGCAGAAGGGCGCGGCGTGCCTTCACTGATTGCGATTCAACAGGATTCAAGCAACCGGGCACACGAATTTGCGCTAGCCTACGCGCACGGCATCGGCTCGACTCGGGCCGGCGTGCTGCAAACCACATTCAAGGAAGAGACGGAGAGCGATCTGTTCGGCGAGCAGGCTGTGCTGTGCGGCGGTTTGACTTCGCTGATCAAGAAGGGATTCGAGACGCTGGTGGAAGCCGGCTATGCTCCCGAGATTGCCTACTTCGAGTGCTTGCACGAGATGAAGCTGATTGTCGACCTGATCTATGAAGGTGGCCTGAGCCGGATGCGCTACTCGATTTCGAATACCGCCGAGTACGGCGACCTGACGCGCGGAGAAAAAGTTGTGGGCGATGCCACGCGAGCTGCGATGAAGAAAACCCTGGCTGATATTCAGGATGGGACCTTCGCTCGCGAGTGGATCAAAGAGAACAAGGATGGCGGCTACAACTTCACGGAACTGCGGGAGAAAGAACAGAAGCATCCCATTGAGATTGTTGGTGCGCAGTTGCGCGGCATGATGAGCTGGCTCCCGGGAAGAGAACCGAAGAAGCCGGCTCAGACGCCAAAACCCGAGCCAGAACAGGTCGTGAATGCTTAGGGGAGCAGAAATCGTTCTGCATTGCGTGCGCGCCGAGGGGGTAGATCTGGTATTCGGCTATCCTGGCGGCGCGATCATGCCGTTGTACGACGCGCTCGAAGGCAGCGGCATTCGCCATGTTCTCACGCGGCACGAGCAAGGTGCAGTGTTCTCCGCTGAAGGCTACGCGAGGGTTACGGGAAAAGTTGGGGTAGCGATTGCCACCAGCGGTCCGGGCGCGACCAACCTGGTGACGGGCATTGCGGATGCCAAGATGGATTCGGTTCCTCTCGTCTGCATCACGGGGCAAGTACGCAGCGCGATGCTCGGCACGGATGCGTTTCAGGAGACCGATGTTTTCGGGGTGACGCTTTCGCTGACCAAGTGGAGCCGCCTGGTCCGGACGGTTGACGAAATTCCTGAAGTGATCGCGGAAGGATTTCACTGGGCACGCAGTGGACGGCCGGGTCCGGTAGTTATCGACATTCCCACTGATCTGCTCAAAGCCAAGAAAGAATTTTCCGGGCCGGTAAAGTTTACCCCGCACGTGCAATCCGCCGAGGCAAAGGCGGAAGGCCCATTGAGCGATACGATTGTTAACCTATTGCAACGAGCTGCGAAGCCCGTGGCGCTCGTCGGTGCGGGAGCAAAGCTTTCCGGTGCCATCCCGGAATTGCGGCATTTGATGGATGATTTGAATATTCCGACATTCGCCACCGTGCACGGTCTAGGTGCGGTTCCGCCTCAATCCTCGTATTACCTGGGTATGGTCGGAATGCACGGAACGCGCGCGGCCAACATGGCGCTGCACGAGACCGATCTGTTGATGGTTTTTGGAGCGCGGCTGGATGATCGTGTGACCGGCGAGCCTACCCGATTCGCTCCTGATGCGAAGATCGTTCACTTTGAAATCGATCCGGCGCAACTTGATCGTGTACGAGCCTGCGAGCTGCCGGTCATCGGCGATTTGAGCAAAACAATTCCGGCGCTTCACGCCGTCTTGCATGGCGTCTCTCCGCCCGATTGGAGCGGCTGGCGTTCGGTTGCGTGTGGACAAGAGCGGGCGGAGCTTGATCCGCAAGGACTGGCTCAACCAACCATGCGCTTCCTGGATGAACTTTTCAGCCGCCTTCCGCAAGATAACGTAGTGATTGCCGACGTCGGCCAGCACCAAATGTGGGCAGCGCAGCGCTATCGTTCTTCGTCGCCGCGCGGGTTCATCACGTCCGGAGGGCTGGGAGCTATGGGCTTTGCCCTGCCCGCCGCAGTCGGCGTGCAACTCGCCAAGCCGGAGACTTGCGTGCTTTGCGTTTCCGGCGATGGCGGCTTCCAGATGAACATTCAGGAACTTGCCACTGTGCATCGTCTCGGACTACCCATAAAAATGGTGATCGTCGACAACAAATATCTCGGCATGGTGCGGCAGTGGCAGCAACTCTTCTACGAGCGCAACTATTCCGAAACTGATTTGAGCGACAACCCGGATTTCGTCGAGATTGCCAAGGCTTACAAGATT
>DASRWO010000066.1:0-2665 GCA_035654555.1 Candidatus Deferrimicrobiaceae bacterium
ATTCACCATCGGTTCGATGGCGAGTACCATACCCTCGCGCAACTTCGCGCCGTGACCCCGCGCTCCGTAGTTCGGCACCTGCGGCTCTTCATGCAAGTGCGTTCCAATTCCATGTCCCACAAATTCGCGGACCACGCTAAAGCCGGCAGCTTCGACATGTTCCTGCACTGCAGCTCCCACATCTCCTACCGAGTTCCCGATGCGCGCCTGCTCGATTCCGCGATACAACGATTCTTCAGTCACTTTCAATAGCTTCTGCAACTCGGGCTTCACCGTCTCGCTCACCGGTACCGTGATCGCTGCATCGCCGTAGTAACCATCCAGCACGACTCCGCAATCGATCGAAACAATATCGCCGGCTTTGAGTTCCCTTTTCTCCGACGGAATGCCGTGGACGATTTCTTCGTTCACCGATGTGCACAGCACGCAAGGATAGTCGTAATATCCCTTGAATGCGGGCTTAGCGCCCAGTTCGCCGATCTTCTTCTCTGCCGCGCGCTCCAGATCCATCGTAGTGACGCCGGGCTTCACCAGCGTGCGCACATGATCAAGCACCTGCCGGACGATGCGGCCGCTTTGCCGCATCCGTTCAATTTCCGCCGCCGATTTGCAAACAATCGCCATTCTTCGTCAAGAAAACGTTATGCGTGATGATCCTCAATAATCCTGAATATCTGCGCCGTCACTTCGTCCATCGGCCGATCGCCATCGATCGAGATCAGCCTTCCAGTCCGCTGGTAGTAATCGGCTACCGGACGAGTCTGCTCCTGATAGGCCGCCAAACGGGGCTGAATCACTTCCAACCGGTCGTCATTACGGGTCACCAGCTTCGATCCATCCAGGTCGCAAACTTCATCGACCAGAGCTGGTTGAAAGTGGACGTTATAAATTCGTCCACAGGTGGGACAAGAACGGCGTCCAGCAATACGGAGCAACAATTGATTATAATCCACGTCAAGCCGGATCACAATCGGCCACGCCCGAGTGCTGTGCAAGTTGTCAAAGAGCTTGTCGTCAAGCAACGCATCCAGCCATCCGGCCTGGGCCGCGGTCCGGGGAAAGCCGTCGAGAATATATCCGCGCTTGCAGTCCGGTTCTCTCAAACGCAGCCGAACCATCTCACAAACCAGATCATCGGAAACGAGTTCCCCTCGCTCCATTACAGCCTTCGCCGCAAGTCCCAATCCCGTACCCTGAACTACGTTGTAGCGCAGCAGATCGCCAGTGGAGATCTGCGGAATCAGGTACTTCTCCATGATCCGCTTGGACTGAGTGCCCTTACCGGCGCCCGGCGGACCCAGCAATACTATGGGACCTATGTCGCGTGAGGTTTCCTGCGCCATCGAGTTGGCCAAAGCCTCCCGAACAGTGTTCAGCAACCCCACAACTCGGCAGAGACCCTGCTTGCAACATCTCGCCGTCCTGCCTTAGTCCGCCTGATCGCCCCTACGACCAGTTGCGGCGGCCGCGAATGCGTCCGCTGCGCGGCGTGAATCCATCGTAATGGCGCATGATCAACTGCGCCTCAACCTGCGTCACCGTATCCATCGCCACGCCCACCACAATCAGCAGCGACGTTCCGCCAAAATAGAAATTCACTCCCAAGCCGTTCGTCACCCACACCGGAAGCCGCTCAAACAGCGATCCTCCCAGCCAGAACGGCAAGTGGTTGAGGTGAATACCGGTAATCATCCATTCCGGAATGAACGAAATGATGATCAGGTAAAGCGCGCCCACCAGCGTAATGCGAGTCAGAACTTCGTTGATGTAGTCCGCCGTACGCTTGCCCGGACGAATGCCCGGAATGAAGCCGCCATACTTCCGCATATTGTCGGCGACTTCACTGGGATTGAAAACAATCGACACATAAAAGTACGCGAAGAAAATGATTCCCACCGCGTACAGGACCGTATAGAGCGGCTCGCCCCATCCCAGCATGCGCATCAAGTCGCCAATGTAGCGGCTGTTGCGCAGCCCGTAACCGACGGTCTGCGGCAAAGTCAGAATCGAAGACGCGAAAATCACCGGCATCACGCCGCCCGCATTCACCCGCAACGGAAGATGCGTGGACTGTCCGCCCATCACTTTCCGTCCCACCACGCGTTTGGCATACTGCACCGGCAGTCGCCTTTCGCAGCGTTCCACGTAAACAATGAACGCCACCACGGCGATCATGAAGACCACCAGCCCGACCATTAAAACTGGCGTGATCGCTCCCCAGGTTCCGTTCCTCGCCTTTTCCCAAAGATCTTCCACGCCCCGCGGCAGGCCCACCACAATGCCGGCAAAAATCAGCAGCGACATCCCGTTGCCGATGCCGCGGTCGGTAATTTGTTCGCCCAGCCACATGACGAATGCGCTGCCCGTGGTTAGGGTCAACATCGTCATCAGGATAAAGGCCGGGCCCGGATGAAGCACAAAGTCGCCCGCCTTCTCGAGACCGATGGCAATACCGAACGACTGCACCGCGCTGAGGATGACCGTGATATAGCGCGTCCACTGCGTGATCTTCTTGCGCCCCAGCTCGCCTTCTTTTTGCAGCTTGGCTAATGGCTCGTACACCACCGTCAAAAGCTGCAGGATGATCGATGCCGTAATGTAAGGCATGATGCCCAGGGCAAACAGAGTAAGACGACGCAGATTGCCACCGGAAAACAGATCGACA
>DASRWO010000067.1:0-2092 GCA_035654555.1 Candidatus Deferrimicrobiaceae bacterium
TCCGGATTTTTCCGCAGGCGCGATGGAGAATACCGGCTGTATTACGTTCCGTGAAGTCATCTTGCTGATCAATGAAAAGCAGGGTGCCATTGCGTTGAAGAAAGAGATCGCGTCGGTGATTGCTCACGAGATGGCGCACCAGTGGTTTGGCGATCTGGTGACGATGAAGTGGTGGGATGACATTTGGCTCAACGAGGGCTTCGCCACATGGATGTCGAGCAAGCCGATCGAGGCATGGAAGCCGGAATGGAATTTCAAGCTGGATGACGTGATTGACGACGGTCGAACTCTCAACACGGATTCGCTGGCGAGCACCCGTCCCATCCATCAGGCTGCCGACACGCCGGGACAAATCATGGAGTTATTTGACGGGATCGCATATGGCAAGGCTGCAGCGGTTTTAAGAATGCTGGAATCCTATCTTGGCGAGGAAACCTTCCGCGCCGGTGTCAATGCATACATTCAACAACATCAATATGCGAACGCCACGGCAACGGACTTCTGGGAGGCGCAGACCAAGACATCGAAGAAGCCGGTCGACCAGATCATGCCCACGTTTGTCGAACAGGCTGGCGTTCCGATTATTAGTGTGCAGCAGGCATGCGCGGGAAATTCGACGAACGTGACGCTCGATCAGCGTCGTTTTTTTTATGATCGGGAGAAATTCCAGGCGCCGAATGATCAACTCTGGCAGGTTCCCATCTGCATGAAGGGATCGGCCGGGAAGGAAACGCCGGAATGCAAACTCCTCACCAAGCGAGAGCAGACGTTTACTTTGCCAGGCTGTTCGAATTGGGTTTTGGGAAATGCCGGCGCCACGGGTTATTATCGCGTCGGCTATCAGCCCGAGGCCGTGCTCGCTCTAGCGACGGATGCTGAGGGCAAACTTTCTCCGGCAGAGCGGATCGCCCTGCTGACCGACATCTGGGCTTCGGTGCGAGTGGGGCGCGAACCGGTGGGCGACTATCTGGCTGTGGCGCAGGGCCTGGGCTCCGACCGCAACCGCGCCGTCATCGAAGACGTTCTTACTCGGCTCGATTACATTGGCGAATATCTGGTTAGCGAAAGCGACCGCGACTCCTACCGCGCGTGGCTACGCCAGTATCTTTCACCCATGATGAAGGATGTGGGCTGGGAATCGAAGCCGGGCGAGAGTGACGAGCAGAAAACGCTGCGGGCTCGGGTGTTCTACGCTTTAGGCTACGATGCTCGCGATCCGGAAGCGCTGACTGAGGCGCGCAAGATTGCGGGAGAAGCTTTGGACAACCCCGCCTCTGTGAGTCACGAAATGGCAGCTAGCGCGTTTCGACTCGCAGCCTTGAACGGCGATGGGGCACTCTACGACAAGCTGCTGGCCCTGATAAAGAACGCGAAGTCGCCGGAGGAATACTACATGGCACTTTTCGCCCTGCCCCACTTTGAAGACCCCAAGCTCATCCAACGTACGCTGGACTATGCAATTTCTCCGGAGGTGCGCTCCCAGGATGCGCTTCGGTTGGTCCGCAATGTGATGCAGAGTCCGGCAGGAGAAAAACCCGCCTGGGATTTCATTCTGGATCACTGGAGTTCGGTACAAAAAGTTGGCGGACCTTTTGCCAGCGGTGAGATCGTGGGCGGCACCGGTTCCTTCTGCGACGCTCACATGCGCGATCAAGTGACGGATTTCTTCACAGCTCACAAGATCGAATCCGCGGAACGAACCTACCGTCAGTCGATCGAACGCATCAATGACTGCATAGAACTGAAATCGCAGCAAGAAACGAAACTCGCGTCGTGGCTGGGAGAGCACGGCTCTGCCGCCGAAGGACAGTAAAACCCGCCAACCAGTGCGACCGTTCGTGGTAAGCGTTATATATCAATGTTATATATCAATGAGGAGGGGCCAAACTTCGGCTGGCCCACTCGTGCCATGCGTTTGTCTGTGGCGTCCACATAAGCGGTTCAATATAAAAATCATAAGCCGCATCAATAGCCGTGACCACTCTGTGCTTTGCTATAATCAACAACGTTCCGCACGCAATCCGCGTTCTGCTGTTTTCCGGTCGGCAATCCCGCGACAATCGGCGTGAAGCGAACAAGCCTCGCAGTCCGC
>DASRWO010000068.1:0-8335 GCA_035654555.1 Candidatus Deferrimicrobiaceae bacterium
TGGTTAGTTTGTTTTTGCTTTAGTGCGAAACTGCGGCAAATAATTCCGAGTGCATGATCGACTGAAACTGCTGGTCGGTTGACTTGAAATGGAAATTTACATCCGAGCCGTCGGAATCCACGCTGGTGTTGTCCATCGCCAGTTTTTCCGGCGCGGTAGCACTCATTTTTTTATAAAGCAACCCAGCCTTCACCAACGATGACAACGTAGCTGCGCTCATCGAGTCGGACGATACCACCGTCAGATCGAAGTTCACGCCTCCGTTAAAACTCATGGTGTAGCGCGAACCGAGCAAGCGTTTCTTGATGGTGTCATAGTCGGCGACTTTAGCCGCATCGCCCAGCGCCGACCGCATCACGTTCTGCGTCCCCAGTTGATCCAGAATGCTCCACACCGGCGCCGAATCCACGCTCGACATCATGTCAGCCATGGTCTGATTGGTATCGAGGCCTAAGACCTCCCCGTCGCGCACATCCAGTGCAATCCGAACCGCGACGGAATCACCGAACAGCAGGGTGCTATCGTCCAAAAACGTCATCACCATTCCGCCATCCATCGGATAGATATTGGTGGTGTTGTGATACTTTGTCGGCTTAATTTTCGCCGCCGTCATCTTTTTCAGCACCGCCTTCATGGCGAACGGCCCCGCGGCTACGCCCACGCCCTTGACTCCCATCTTCGCGGTACGGAACGAGGCGAACGTCAGGGTGTCGACATCTTTATCGGGATCGATGCCAATCCCCTTCAGCGCACCCTCGAACTGTTTCAGGTTATCTGGCAGCAGTTGCTGTTTGAGCTGCATCGCGGTGGGAGAATCCTTCATCGCCCGGTAATCCACTGAAATTAATTGTTGCAGATCGCCTGGAACCACCGCACGCGCCGATGAATTCAAGGGCATTGCGCTTGCAATGCAGAGGAAAAGCACAACCAGAACCGCAGCCGTTAGACAAACCTTGACCAATTTCATAACAGGTACGACCCTCACGTATAGGTTTCCTGATCTCAAGATTTCATGAACTGAACGGAACAACACCTGCATCTTGCAGGTTAGATGCGAGTTCACGTCCTGCCGTTACTGCGATCCCTATTCTAAGCCACGAAACCGATTCCGCGACCATCCAAAGGTGCTAGCCCCATGACCAAAATGGAACCTCACCTGGGGAAAATTTCGACGAAGTCCACTATTCGCGTTGCACAGCCTCGAGTAGTGTAAGATTCGTTTGTACCCTACCGCACACATAAAAGACCCCAATTTTCTTGGGCGCACGCATCCACAGCAAGAGAAATCAGGGGACTATTGAAAATCCTACTGTACAACCCCGATAACGGGGTTACGCGCAACTTCATGCCGCATCTCTGGATGTTCCTCCTGCAATCCCTCACTCCTGCACACCATGAAGTTGTACTGATCGACGGAAACGCCCAGCCGATGGACGAAGCGGCGATTGCCCGCTACGTGCTCGAACAGAAAATTGATCTGGTCGGCATCGGCGCCATGACGCGGATGATCGCCAAGGCATATCGCATGGCCGACGCAGTCCGCGCCGTTGGCGTGGCCGTGGTGATGGGCGGACCTCACGTTACGGAAATGGCGGACGAAGCTCTCGGCCGCGACGGCGGCCCTCGCCACGCTGACGCCGTGGCTCTCGGCGAAGCCGATGAAACCTGGCCACAGATCGTAGCGGATGCCGCGCGCGGTGAATTGAAAGACCTTTACGCGCCGGTTGATGCCGCAGGAAAAGAGCTCAAGCCCTCGCTCAAACCGTATCCTGTAATCCCCTGGGACACCCTCGATTTGCAACAATTTAATCTTGTCCCCAAGTTTTTTCACCGCTGGCTGCAGAAACACGGTGAAGGTTGGGGAACGTTCCGCATCATACCCATTGAGTCGGGTCGCGGGTGCCCGTACGGCTGCGAGTTCTGCACGGTAACTGGCTTCTTCGGCGATTCCATCCGCTTCCGTACCAACGAAAGCGTCGTCAACGAACTGCTGCTTCTTAAAGCTCGCTCTAGAAAAGAGCGCGGACAAATTGCCGTCTTTTTCATCGATGACAATTTCGCCATCAACCTCAAGCGCACTAAATCCCTGCTGCGCGATATCATCGCTGCCGGGGCACAGCTAAATTGGGTAGCGCAGATCAGCGCCAACCTCCTGCGTGATCAGGAACTAGTCGACCTGATCGCCGCCTCCGGCGGCAAGTGGATCTTCATCGGCATGGAATCCATCGATCCCGCCAACTTGAAAGATGTAAATAAAGGCTTCAACAAGCCGGAGGAATATGCCGCCGTGCTGCAGCGCCTTGCTCAGCGCAACGTCTACGCCATCACGTCATTCATCTTCGGTATGGATAACGACACGGTAGGCGCCGCCGAGCGAACGCTCGCTCAAGTACGCACCTGGCCGCCAGGTCTGCCCATCTTCGGCCTGCTCACTCCCTTGCCCGGAACTCCGCTCTACAAGCGTCTCGATGTCGCGGGCCGTCTCACCCGGCCCAAGCATTGGCAGGAATTCATGGCTTTCACCATGGCACACACGCCGTTGAAGATGACCATCGACGAAGCCCATGCCGAAGTAAACTATGGCTGGTCCCATTCCTACGGTGCGGAAGCTATCGCCCAGGCGGTGGATGCTATCGATGACCAGCCCATCGGCTGTCGCGTCAACATTCTGATCGCGCGTCTTTGCTTCCGCGGAATCTACTTCCCCATGCTCGGCCGCTTCGCCTGGTGGAAAGTAATTTCAGAAAATCGCCATACGATCCTTAAGCTGATACGTCAAGGCCTTCGCGCCTGGTGGGACTCTCGCTCCAGGACCGAAGCCGCACCGGCCACCAGCGCGGGAGACTAGCACGGGTAGGACCAGGGCGGGCGGGACCAGGAGACGATCGCAGCAGGGCCCTGGCATGCTGCATCCCTTACCAGCGAACGACCTCAGTCGTCATCCGGGTCGGTAGCTGGACTCGTGTCGCTCTTGCACTGGGCATCGTTCGGCGGTGGCGGAATTGTCTAAAACTGAGTCGCGGCCTGGCTTAGGTTCAAACAGTCGGACAAATCATCGGCAGCCTCATCCGCGTAGCCGCTGCGAACGCCTGATCCTTCAGGGAGGCCAAATTGATTTCCACATTCGCCAGTGCGCCGCTGATTGCAGCACTCGCCAGCGCCTGCGCCGTCGTCAAATCCGATTTCATATTCGGATTCGTGATTCCTTCCAGGCTCTCCGCAATCCGCGCCACTTCCCGCGCCTTCTCCGCCACGCCCAGCGGCACACGGGTTGCCTCCTTCAAAGCCGCATCAATCAGCGACTCGCCTTCTTTCTCGCTCAGCGTCTTCGCTAACTTGTAAGCCTTCATGACCGAGTTATAAGACTCCGCGTCAGCATCAATTGCCGCCTTCAACTCCTCCCGCAGTGGACTCAACTTCTCAACCGCCGCACTCAACTGCGCTTCATACTGCAGATACGCTTTTTTTCCCCGCGACATTGACGCCACCATCGTCGCCAGTCCAGCCGCCATCGCTGCCGCAGCCGCAGCCGCACTCCCGCCGCCCGGCGTAGCCGTCGGCGCAGCCAGTTGTTCGACAAATGGCTCAACTCCCGCGCGCAATCCGCCCACAGCGGTTTTCCCGCTCATCACCGCCGTCAGCCGGTTTTCCAAAATGAGCGACGAATCAAAATTCTCCACCTGCAGAAACCATTCCGCGGCTTGCTCCAGAGCCTTCTTCGGAATCAATCCCACAATCTCACTCGATACCGGCATCACTCCATACCGTGCTGCCTCACGCTTCACCATTTCAAAAACGCGATGCACCGGAGTCTGCTCAAAATCTGTGAGATTCATCGAGACCTGTGCGAGCCCCCGCACCAGGAAACCCGCCCCCTTCACAAACCGCATTCCGCCATTCGAAAACCGCACAGCCTTGGCAATCTTTTTCGCGATCTCGACATCCGCCGTGTTCAGAAAGACGTTGTAGGCAATCAGGAACTTCCGCGCACCCACCACGGTCGCGCCCGCCGTCGAATGCAGCCGTGCCTCGCCAAAATCCGGCTTCCGCGCCGGATTCGTCGCAATCTCCGCCCGGATCCCCTCAAACTGACCGCGACGGATGTTTTCCAGATTCTGCCGCTCCGGCGTCGCTGCCGCCGCCTCGTACAAATACACCGGAATCTGATACCGCTTCCATATCTCCTCCCCCACATGCCGCGCCATGGCGACGCAATCTTCAATGGTCACTCCGTCAATCGGAATAAATGGCACCACATCGGTCGCCCCCATCCGTGGATGCGCCCCCTTATGCACATTCAGATCAATCAATTCCGCCGCCTTCCCCACGCCGCGGATCGCTGCCTCCTGAATCGCATCCCTTTCGCCCACCAGCGTAATCACGCTGCGGTTGTGGTCCGCATCCATTTCGCGGTCCAACAAGTAGACTCCCTCCACTTTCATGGCAGCGACAATGGCATCAACTTTGCCCTTGTCGCATCCCTCGGAAAAATTAGGTACGCACTCAACCAGCGTTGACATAGATCAGAATGATATCCGAAGAGAATCGCTTCCTCGTGAAGATGGGGGTCCTTCCTGGTTAGTCAAGTCCCTGGTTAGTCAAGTTCCTGGTTAGTCAGGTTCGCGGTTAACGAATTGGATCTTCCTACTTCTTCTTCCAAAATCTCCCCACCCCCAACCGCACCTGCACCGTATTCAGACCGGGGTTAAAGTCTCCCAGTCCCGCATTCGAGATGTGCAAATAACGCACATCCACGCTCCAGTTATATTTTTCTCCGAGGATATGCGTTCCCAAAGCCGCGCTGGGCGAGAAGTTTACCGTGTTCGTGTACGTAGGAATGTTGTGATAGCTAAAGAGCACTCCGCCGCTCAGTTCAAAGTAAGGCGAGAATCTTCCGTGCCTGGCAAAATTCCATTTCAGCACCAAAGGGTTGAATCCCCCCGCGTAGGCCGTATTCGCCGGTTGAAAGATCAGATAGACCGGCACCACATCCACCGCAAACTCAAATCGTCCGCGCAGAATGCCGGGCCAGTGCGGGCCCGTAATCACCCAGCCATAGCGCGCTCCCGCATCGAACGCCTCAGTGTTCTGAGTCCCGCCCGGCACCGAGTGTCCGCCGCCGGCCCACACCTGCACTTCATTGCCACCTTCTTCCGGCCCATCTTGCGCCCATCCCAGTCCCGTAGCCGCGATCAGGAAAAAAGAAAGAAAAGAGAGAATGAGTCCATTCGTTCGCCTCATGTGATCGAGGTTGCCCGAGTGCCGCTGATTTTGCAAGCGAACATCCACCAGAACAAAAGGCGCGGCCTGCAGGCCGCGCCCTCAAATCCTAAAACTTTTTGCCTGCGTCGCTAAGCCACCCGGCTTCGCCGTCCGCCCTTTTCCCACCACACTGCAGGATCTTCCGGCCGGTTCAGCATCTGCGACAACTCTTTCTTGATTTCTGCCAGCCGGTTGGCCCGCATCTCCACCGCTGACTGATCAATCTGGGTGTCTGACCCCTTGCCTGTAAACCGCGCGTTCATGTTCCGCAAATCCGTGATTTCCTGACGAAGACTGGAGAGGTGTTCCAAGATATATGGCATAGCCTCAATCTTACCCCAGATTCCTGAACTCGTCGGATTATTTCCTGCCCAGACATTCTTCTCCGTCGTTGCATGCTTAAAAATGATCGAGATAGTACCGGACCTGCCCAAAAAAGAGCGCTCTTACAAAGGCGATTGACCCATTCACAACCTTCTAATTAAGTTCTAACATCCAAGCAAGCGGCAATGGCCTACGAAAACACTGTCTTGTCGCTCAATCCTGACCGTCAAAGCTTGCTGAATCATGAATCGGCTCTTCGGGAAAACGGCTATGTCGTCATATCCGTTTACTCTCCGCTGCAAGCGCGTTTCGAGATCGAAATGGGCAGATGCGGAATTTTCCTGACCAGCTACATAACGCCCTTCGTCATCTACCAGGATCTTGCCAATCTCTTCAGGCGAAGCTGTCCCGGCGGTTCAGTCGTTTACCTGGCAGCGAACCCCGCAGACGCCGCTGCAGGCGCCGACCTGCTGCTTTCCGAGCAAGATGATCCACACAGCATTGTCGAGAAACTTCGCGCAATTCAATCGGCAAAAGCCAGCTGATCAACGCCCTCCCGCGTCTATTGCACTCGAATCTCCGAGTGGTGGAAAAACTCGGATTTGTGCTCGCTTGCTTCTCCTCCCGTGTTCTTATCTTTTTGGCTCCGCTCTCGGTTGCTGTCTGGCTTGCATCTGCCGTTGCTGTTGCACGTGCTTTTGCTGTAACTGCTGAGTTTGTTGCTGATGCCTCTGCTCCATCTGCTGCTTCTGCGTATCATTTGCGTTCTGTTGGGCTGCTCTCTGATGCTCCTGATCTTGCTTCTGTTGGAGTTTCTGTCGCTCCTTGTTTTGGTTCGCGATCAGCTTGTCCTGCTGCTTCTGGTATTTCTTATCCAGCTTCGCGTTCCCCGTGTTGGGAGCAGCCGGGCGTTCGTTCGGCGGAAGATCATTAGGATGGACCGCCGTTGCTCCGCGAGCCGCGTTACCCTCAGGATGCTCCGCCGTCGCGTTATTGCGTGCAGCTCCGCCACGGTTGGCCGGCGGATGGTATGGCCCTCCCGCATCTTTTGCCGCCACCACTTCCCGGTCCTTAAATGCTCCCGGCTTCGGAGTCGCGGCGATGGGCGGCTTGCCATGGTTTGCTGAGGCCCGCAATTCCGGGTTCCCGCGCGCAGCCTGCGCCTGTTGAGTTTGAGCGGCTACAGGCGGGATGTGCCTCTCGTGTTCCGCCGCTTCTTCTTGGGGCGTTGGGCGAGCATTTACCCCGCCTTCCCCGCCGTTGTATGCGACGTGCGAACTGTTGACGATTACCGCCCGGTTTTCGTAAACGTTTCTGATAACAGTGGTATTCACGTGCATCACGGCAGTGTTGTAGAAGAAAGTTCCCCCACGCCACTCGCCGCCGAAGAAACCTGCGCCAAAGTAGCCAAATCCGTAATTAATGCCGCCATAAAATCCGACCTGCGGCCCCCAGAAGCCTTCATGGAAAATGAACGCTTCGCCGCCCCAGCCCCACCATCCCGGCGTCCAAAGAAAACCTACCTCCGGCGCTAGCACCCACGTGCCGGGAACCCAGTAATAATCGTCATAGTCGTAGTCGTAAGCCCAATAGCCGGGCGTCCAAAGATAACTATCGCCCGGGCAGAGCGGTTGATCGTAAACGGGAATCGGAGGCGGACCAATCGTGATCGCGACCCCCACTTGCGCAAAACACCCAGCCGACAAGCACAGCAATACTAAGATGTACAGCGAAGACCGAAGAGTGTGACCGGTAGGCATATTTCCTCCTTGCGGAATATCCCAACGTTGTTCTTCTGCGACCTCGAACGAAAGACAGTTCTATCCGTAAACAGACAGGTGAAAGCGTGCCAAATCGTAGAAGATCAACTTAACCACTGTCAACGTTTAGCCCACGGAGGTAAGAGGCATGCGATTGAAACCTTTCCTGCTGGATATGTGGCTGGACAAATACGAGCACGATATTGAATTCAACCTGGCGTCAAGCGAGGGTCCGGGTTGGACCGTGAATGAATTGTTGAACCTGGCGAGCGAAAAGGGAATTCTGCTCGCCCCAGGGGACTGCTTCGATTCTCCATCCCATTTTCGACTCGGCTTCGCCGCCGCCGGAGACAAGTTCCCGCAAGCTCTAGATCGCCTCGGCACTCTTGTGAAGTAGACCGACTGGGCCTTGACAACTGCCCACTCACATCCCTACAATTGGCACTCAGTAGGCGAGACTGCTAACAGATCGCCGAATTCCCGACAATTTGATACTTTCTTGCTCCATCAACCTTCTACTCAACTTTTGAAAGGAGTTGCAACCATGGCTAAATTCAGTCCGCTACATGACCGTATTCTGGTACGTCGCGTTGAAGAGGCTTCCACCACTCGCGGCGGCATCATTATCCCCGACAGCGCAAAAGATAAACCGCAGGAGGGCGTCGTCGTCTCCACCGGCAAAGGCCGCACCAACGATGAAGGCAAAACCTTCCCTCTTGCTGTTCATGAGGACGACCGCATTCTGTTCGGCAAGTATTCCGGAACCGAGATCAAAATCGACGGCGAAGACTTCATCATCATGAAAGAAGACGAAGTCCTCGGCATCCTCACCGGAGCCGCAGCCCCAACCGGCAGCAGCAAGAAAGAAACCGCCGGCTCGCGCCGATAGTTCCACCGAAGTAGCGTCATCCTGAGCGAAGCCGCTTTTCAGGCGAAGCGAAGGATCTCGCGAGTAGCTGCTCCGGCCCAGATTTAGCTAGAAGCAGAAA